>NZ_AP025281.1:919119-1225492 GCF_024347195.1 Aliamphritea hakodatensis | reverse complement strand
TGCATTAAAATCGACAATTCCATCCAACTCAGAAAAATGCTGATTCGTTAATGACAGACATCCTTCACTGGCCTGCGGCGGACGGCTGAAGGTATCTTTTGGAGAGCCGTGCAGCCATATACCACTGCCGTTATAACCGTTACGGACATCCCACACATTAGGATAGTTAATCGGTAACGCACCTGAACCGTAGCGGGCAGGCAGCTGTTCATCCGTCAGCCGGCTGGTTGTAAAATACACACCCAGCGGGGTTTTTAAATCCCCCCGGATACGTTTATTCACCCCGCCACGACCATAAGATACGTAATAATCTTTAATTAAAACGGGAATACCCTTTTGATTTTCAAAAAGGTACAAACGTGAACTGGACATATCAACAACGATGACATGCTCCTGATCACCAGACATCTTAATCAGGCTTGAAGGAATCAGCCCGGTATCAGGACGAACCGATGCAATGTTCATCCGGGCCTTAGCTTCTTTAATCAACCCGCTCAGGGCTTTGGCATCAGCATCCGTTTTATTATTGCCAACCGTGCTCAGGGGGGCTCCCTGTGCAGCCATCAGATCTGCATAGATTAACTGAGCGAGACGGAAATCAGGCTGCTCATCAATCAGTGTTTTCAGTTTATCAACCGCACCGTTAAGCTGGTTTTGCTGTAAATCACCCAGGCTTGATAACAGTAATGTTTCACGGTCCAGCGTCTGATCAGCATACGTAATCTGATCGGCAACCACTGATGCTGAAAAACAAGCACAAAAGGTCAGTAAACTGACACTGCGTCGCAGCGACGCTCCTTGATTAATAAATCGTCGTATCATTATGAAATCAACCAGGCCCTGATGCTATTTATTGACCGAATTATACAGTTCTGTACATTCGCCGCAAACAGGAATGTTAGCGATTACAAACCCCTATGGTTATATAATTCTTTAGATATTCCCTGAAAAGATATCAGAAGCCGGATTCACAGGTCAGGTTACCGGAAAACAAAACCATGCCGCTTTATACATTCATCACATGCTCTGTTTAACAATTTTAATTGCCACAATGATCATTTTTTATTTCCCCCCCGGAAGCGGCACGGTGCGGGGGTTTATAGCGTACTACACAAAAAAAACAGTATATAAAATAAACAATTGTCAGCTGAACTTTACTGAATCCTGTGCTATCCAATTATTAAACGCTAGTAAAATCAGTTCCGGTTGATTTATCAGTTCAACCCGGAATTTCCAAAGTTTTATGCGTACGGAGGATCCCGTCATGTTTAAACAAATGGAAACCGACGCGCTGGAACAACTGCATTTTTTCAGCGACCCTGGCACCGGATTACGAGCCGTGATTGCTATACATAGCACAGTACGCGGCCCGGCTCTCGGCGGCTGCCGGTTTATTCCCTACAGTACGAATGATGATGCCATCACGGATGCGATCCGGCTGGCGAAAGGCATGAGTTATAAAGCCGCGTTAGCGGGGCTGCCATTCGGTGGCGGCAAAGCCGTTATCATCCGGCCAGACAATCTTAATGACCGGCACGCGCTGATGCGCAGCTTCGGTCAGGCCATAGACAGCCTCAGTGGTCAGTATATTACCGCCATGGACAGCGGCACCCTGGTAGATGATATGGATGACATCGCAACCCGGACGTCCTATGTATCCTGTACACAGCAGATGGGAGATCCTTCTCCGGCAACCGCCAGAGGCGTCTTCGCCGGCATCCGCGCAAACCTGCAATATACCACCGGCAGCGATTCCCTGAAGGGACGCCACATTGCCATACAGGGCCTCGGTCATGTTGGTCTTAATCTGGCATTCCGGCTGCGTCAGGCCGGCGCTCATCTGACCGTTACAGACATCGATGACAATAAAATGCTGCAAGCCAGACAACAGCTCAGTACTGCTATCTGCAGACCTGAAGAAATCTATGATGTGAGTTGCGACGTATTCAGCCCGTGTGGTCTGGGTGCAGTGATCAACGACGATACCCTGCCCCGGTTACGCTGTAAAAGCATTGCAGGATCTGCAAATAACCAGTTGAAAACGCCGGCCGCAGGCCTGCAACTAAAACAGCGGAATATACTTTACGCGCCGGATTACGTCATTAATGCCGGTGGTCTGATGTTTGTTGCTATGCGTTATCAGCAACAGACCGATACCGCTATCGAAGCAAAAATAACCGGCATTTTTGACACATTATCAGACCTCTATATGGAGGCCAGACAAAGCAGTCAGGTTATCAGTGATATCGCTGATCAGCGCGCATCAGAGATTATTCAACAGGCAGATTCGGGACAGTTTCAGGCAGCCTGAAACCCTACAGGAGTGCAGCATATGACACAGGTATATCAGGGCGAAATACAATTTCGCCGCTTTCTGGACGAACAGGGCACCCCGGTTGCTGATCTCCCCGAATGGGCCAGACAGCCCGAACCCCTGCAAAGCTACTACCGCAATATGGTACTGGCACGGCAACTTGATACGAAAATCATTGCCCTGCAACGCACAGGCCAGATGGGCACCTACCCCTCAATGCTGGGCGCAGAAGCCATAGACGCTGTCAGCGGAGAGTTAATGCAGCCGGACGACGTACTGGTGCCGTATTACCGCAATCACTCTCTGCAGATAATCCGTGGTGCAGAGATACTCGACATTCTCAATTACTGGGGCGGAGATGAGCGGGGCAATGCTTCTCCCGGCTACGGACAAGACTTTCCAAATGCGGTACCGATTGCCACCCAGAGCCTGCACGCCACCGGGGTCGCCACAGCATTAAAAATCCGCGGTGAAAAACGTGTGGCTGTCAGTTTTTGCGGTGACGGCGCGACCTCGAAAGGTGACTTTATGGAAGCCCTTAACCTGGCCGGCGCCTGGCAATTACCGGTGGTGTTTTTCGTGAACAATAACCAGTGGGCGATTTCTGTGCCCAGAAGTATTCAGTGCGGCGCTGAAACACTGGCACAAAAAGGCCTCGGAGCAGGTATCCGGTGTGAGCAGATTGACGGCAATGATGTCATCGCCATTCACGAAGCAATGGCAGATGCCCTGAAGCATGCCCGTGACGGTAAAGGTGCCACCCTTATTGAAGCGATCAGCTATCGGCTGAGCGACCACACAACCGCTGATGATGCAACCCGCTACCGTCACAACGATGAGCTCAAAGCGGCCTGGCAAAAAGAGCCGGTTAAACGCTTACAGAACTACCTGGTTGCCAACGGATGGTGGGACGAGGTTCAGGAACAGGCCTGGCTGAATGAAGTCCAGAAAATTATTCAGGATCAGGTTGATGCGTATCTGAACATGGACACGCAGCCGGTGGAAAGCATCTTTGATTACCTCTATGCAGAGCTGCCCAAAGCACTTCAGGAACAACGGACCAGTGCAGTCATCAAAGCAATGACGGGAGGATCACATCATGAGTCATGAAGTCCATAACGTTACCCTGGTAGAAGCCGTCAATCTGGCACTGATGTCTGAAATGCAAAAAGACGAATCGGTTATCGTTCTGGGGGAAGATATCGGCACCAATGGTGGTGTTTTCCGCGCCACAGTGGGCCTGCGTGAAGCTTTTGGTCTGAAACGGGTACTCGACACCCCCCTTGCTGAAAACATGATTGCCGGCCTGAGCATTGGCATGGCTACCCAGGGACTTAAACCGGTTGCTGAGATTCAGTTTATGGGATTCATTTTCCCCACCATGGAACAGCTGATCTGCCATGGTGCCCGGATGCGTAACCGCACCCGGGGACGCCTCAGTTGCCCGCTGGTCATCCGCGCCCCTTTTGGCGGCGGCATTCATGCCCCGGAACATCATTCAGAAAGCACAGAAGCCCTGCTGGCGCACATTCCGGGCATCCGGGTAGTCATTCCCTCCTCGCCGGCCCGCGCATACGGCCTTCTGCTGGCAGCAATACGGGATCCTGATCCGGTGGTGTTTCTGGAACCCAAACGAATATACCGGCTCAGCGCACAGCCTGTTGAAGATAACGGCCAGGCCCTGCCACTGGATACCTGCTTCACCCTCCGGGAAGGTAACGACATAACACTGATCAGTTGGGGGGCTATGATAAAAGAAACTCTAGAAGCCGCTGACGCCCTCAAAGAACAGAACATCGACTGTGAAGTCATCGATGTTGCCTGTATGAACCCGCTGGATCACGACACCATACTTTCCTCAGTGGCCAAAACTGGCCGGTGTGTGATTATCCACGAAGCCCCTAAAAGCTGTGCAGTCGGTGCTGAAATTTCCGCCACCATCGCGGAAAGGGCCCTGCTCAGCCTCAAAGCGCCGGTACAGCGTGTTACCGGCTACGACACAGTAATGCCTTACTACAAGCTTGAGCAGCAATATATGCCGAACACGGCAGACATTCTCGCAGCAGTTCAGACAACACTGGAGTTCGCATGAAGTATTTCAAATTACCGGATTTAGGCGAAGGCTTACCGGAAGCCGAAATTCTGGAATGGCGCATACAGGAAGGTGATACCGTTAAAACCGATCAGATACTGGTCTCAGTTGAAACGGCAAAAGCAATCATCGAGATTCCCTCCCCTCAGGACGGCACAATTGCTCACCTGTTCGGCGCAGCTGGCGACACTATTCATACCGGTGAACCCCTGATTGAATTCGCTGGCGAAGAAGATACCGACAGCGGCACCGTGGTCGGCAAGCTCAGCCAGGAAGCCAGCAGCACAGATGATCATTTTTATATCGGTGCAGCCCCCAGTACACAAAACCACCAGCCACAGATGACGCCGGCGGTAAGAGCACTTGCACAGCGTCTGGGGGTCGATATCAACCAGCTACAGGGCAGCGGGCACGACGGCCATATAACCCCGAGAGACATTGAGCATGCCGCCCATCTTGATCAGTTGCACGGTAAAGCAGAGCCCCTTCGCGGCGTGCGTAAACAGATGGCTAAAAATATGGCCCGTGCACAGGCTGAAGTGGTCCCCGTTACCCTGAATGATGACGTCAACATCAGTAACTGGGAAGGCAAGCAGGACATAACCATGCGGCTGATGCATGCCATTGCCGCCGGCTGTCGCGCTGAGCCTTCACTCAATGCATGGTTTGACGGCCCGCGGCTGGCCAGACGGCTGCACAGCAAAATTCATCTCGGAGTGGCCGTTGATACCGAGCAGGGATTATTTGTGCCGGTCATGCGGGATATCGGCAACCGGGACCTGAACGACCTTCGTCAGGGCCTCGACAACCTGCGCAAGGATGTTATCAACCGGACAATTCCACCCGCTGAACTGACCGGTAACACCATTACCCTTTCCAACTTCGGAACCATCGCCGGACGCTATGCCAACCCCATTGTCGTACCGCCAACCGTTGCTATTCTCGGTGCCGGCGCCATCTACATGGCCGCCTATCTGAATGCTCAGGATGAACCTGAAATGCACCCCACCCTGCCTCTCTCCCTGACCTTTGATCACCGCGCAGCCACCGGGGGCGAAGCCGCCCGTTTCATGCGGGCTGTTAAAGAGGATCTGATTAAAAATCAAATAGTTGATTCAACACAAAATGAGGAAAATTTCGTCAGGGAAGAGCAATCTTGAACTACACTGATTAATAAAGGTTGACCGAGAAAAGCGTTATGAGTCCTTAAGTAAGACAATTTAATTCACGTTTAAGGAAGGTGGGACATGAATATTTTTGAACAATACAAAGCACGCTTTGATGCCACGCAAGAACAGGAATACAGCCTGCAAGAGTATTTAGATATCTGTAAAGAAGATCCGATGGCTTACGCCAGTGCAGCAGAGCGTATCCTTGATGCCATCGGCAAACCTGAGCTGGTTGATACATCACTGGACCCAAGACTGAGCCGGATTTTCTCTAACAAACTGATCCAGCGCTACCCTTCTTTTGATGAGTTCTACGGCATGGAAGATGCCATCGAACAGATTGTTTCTTACTTTAAACATGCCGCACAGGGCCTGGAAGAACGTAAACAGATTCTGTACCTGCTTGGCCCGGTGGGCGGCGGTAAATCTTCTCTGGCCGAACGCCTGAAAGCACTGATGGAGCACATTCCCTTCTATGCCATTAAAGGGTCTCCTATCAACGAATCCCCACTGGGTCTTTTCAATCCGGCTGAAGATGCGGACATTCTTGAAGAAGAATACGGCATTCCACGCCGTTACATTAAAGGTCTGATGTCCCCATGGGCAGTAAAACGCCTGAACGAATACGGTGGCGATATCAGCCAGTTCAGAGTCGTGAAACTGTATCCCTCCATCCTGAATCAGATCGCCATCGCAAAAACCGAACCGGGTGACGAGAACAATCAGGACATCTCCAGCCTTGTCGGTAAAGTGGATATCCGTATGCTGGAAGAATATCCGCAACACGATCCCGATGCCTACAGTTTCTCCGGTGCGCTGTGTCACGCTAACCAGGGTATGATGGAATTTGTCGAAATGTTCAAGGCGCCGATTAAGGTACTGCACCCGTTACTGACTGCCACGCAGGAAGGTAACTACAACAGTACAGAAGGCATGGCATCCATTCCGTTCGAAGGCATTTTGCTGGCCCACTCAAACGAATCAGAATGGCAGAGCTTTAAAAACAACAAAACCAACGAGGCCTTCATCGACCGGGTATATATCGTCAAAGTACCTTATTGCATGCGTGTCTCTGAAGAAATTCATATCTATCAGAAACTGCTGGAACACAGCTCATTACGTAACGCACCCTGCGCACCGGATACGCTGCATATGCTGGCACAGTTCTCCGTTCTGTCACGGATTAAAGAACCAGAGAATTCTAATACCTTCTCGAAGATGCGTATCTATGACGGCGAAAACCTGAAAGATACCGATCCTAAGGCTAAATCCCTGCAGGAATATAAAGACTCTGCCGGAGTGGATGAAGGCATGGAAGGCCTGTCGACCCGTTTTGCCTTTAAGATACTCTCCAAGGTATTCAATTTCGACCCGGTGGAGATTGCCGCGAACCCGGTACACCTGATGTATGTACTTGAGCAGCAAATTGAACAGCAACAGTTCCCGGCGGAAGTTCAGGAACGTCTGATTGGCTTCCTGAAAGAATATATTGCGCCGAAGTATATTGAGTTCCTGGGTAAAGAAATTCAGACCGCCTATCTGGAATCTTATTCTGAGTATGGTCAGAACATCTTTGACCGTTATGTTACCTATGCAGATTTCTGGATTCAGGATCAGGAATACAGAGATCCGGAAACCGGCGATATTCTGAACCGGGTAGCCATCAGCGAAGAGCTTGAGAAAATTGAGAAGCCGGCCGGTATCAGCAACCCCAAAGACTTCCGTCATGAAATCGTCAATTTCGTACTCCGTGCCCGGGCTGACAACAAAGGCAAAAATCCGGCGTGGAACAGCTACGAAAAAATGCGCACGGTCATCGAAAAGAAAATGTTCTCTAATACAGAGGATCTGTTGCCGGTCATTTCCTTCAATCCGAAGGCATCCAGCGAAGACCAGAAGAAACACAGCGAATTCGTGAAACGTATGACCGAACGGGGTTATACAGAGAAACAGGTTCGCTTGTTGTCTGAATGGTATATACGGGTCAGAAAGTCGCAGTAACTGCCCCCCTAAAACAGCTGGAGGACGAGTATGAGTTATATCATTGACCGTCGCCTCAACGCGAAGAAGAAAAGTACCGTGAATCGCCAGCGCTTTTTACGACGGTACAAAGCGCATATCAAGCGTTCAGTGGAAGAAGCAGTAAACAGCCGGAGCATCACCGACATCAATCAGGGCAGTGAAATATCTATCCCGAATAAAGATGTCTCAGAACCGGTATTTCATCACGGTAACGGTGGTTTCAGGCAACGGGTGTTCCCGGGCAACAAAGAATTTGTTGTCGGGGACGAAATCGAACGCCCGCAGGGTGGCGGTGGCGGCGGTGCCGGCGAAGGCTCCGCCAGCAATCAGGGGGAAGGTGAAGACGACTTCACCTTCCAGATCAATCAGGAAGAGTTTCTGGACTTCATGTTTGAAGATCTTGAGCTGCCCTACATGATCAAAAAGCAATTGCGTGACGCCACCAGTTTTGAAACCCGCCGGGCAGGATTTACCAATGTGGGTTCCCCGGACAAACTGAATGTCGTCCGCTCCCTGCGCTCGGCTCAGGCACGGCGAATCGCATTGTCAGGTAAGGAACGCCGGGAAATCAGAGTACTTAAGAAAGAGCTGATGCAGCTGCAAACCATGCTGCCTGATGACGATGCTGCCCTGAAAATAGCCGATATCGAAGCACAGATCGAAGCCCTGCAGAAACGCATTAAGCGAATGCCGTTTATCGACGAGTTTGATCTTAAATATAACAACCTGATACGCACCCCTGTTCCCAGCAGTAAAGCGATGATGCTCTGCATCATGGATGTCTCAGGTTCGATGACCCAGTCGATAAAAGACATCGCCAAACGTTTTTTCATTCTCCTTTATCTGTTCCTTAACCGGAACTACAAACAGATAGAACTGGTATTTGTGCGGCATCACACCCATGCCAAAGAAGTCGACGAACAGGAGTTTTTCTACTCCCGTGAAACCGGCGGCACCATTGTATCCAGTGCCCTGAATCTGTCGGCAGACATTATCCGCGACCGCTATCCAAGCAATGACTGGAACATCTATGTTGCCCAGGCTTCAGACGGTGACAACTGGGATGGTGACTCACATATTTGCCGTCAGGTATTGCAGGAACAGATCCTGCCACTCACCCAGTATTTCGCCTACATAGAAATCACCACAGGCCCACCCCAAAACCTCTGGCTGGAATATCAGCAGATACAGGAACAGTTCGAAGAAAGTTTTGCCATGCATAACATAACCGAAGCGGCAGATATCTATCCGGTCTTCCGCAAACTGTTCGAAAAAAAGGAGTGACCTAATATGAAGAAGCGCGAGCCGATTTCTACCGGGTCAGAATGGACCTTCGAACTGATCCAGAAATACGACACTGAAATCGCCCGGGTGGCAAAACACTACGGGCTGGATACTTATCCCAATCAGATCGAAGTCATCACCTCAGAACAAATGATGGATGCTTACTCGTCTGTCGGGATGCCACTGAACTACAACCACTGGTCTTACGGCAAGCAGTTCGTCTCCACCGAACAGCAGTACCGGCGTGGCCAGATGGGGCTGGCCTATGAGATAGTGATTAATTCAGACCCGTGCATATCCTACCTCATGGAAGAAAATACCATGACGATGCAGGCTCTGGTGATCGCCCACGCCTGTTATGGTCATAACTCGTTCTTCAAAGGCAATTACCTGTTCCGCACCTGGACAGACGCCTCCGCAATCATTGACTACCTGCTGTTCGCAAAAAATTACATTACCAAATGTGAAGAACGGCACGGACTGGAAGCCGTCGAGCAGATACTTGATGCCTGCCACGCATTAATGAATTATGGCGTAAACCGCTATCAGCGCCCTCAGCCAATTACACCGGATGAAGAAAAAGCCCGTCAGGCTGAGCGGGAAGAATATGTCCAGCGGCATATTAATCAGCTTTGGAATACCATTCCCAAAAAAGACGAGGCAGAAGTTGTTCAGGAGATTCGCTTCCCCAGCGACCCTGAAGAAAACTTACTTTACTTTGTTGAAAAAAATGCACCATTACTTGAATCCTGGCAGCGGGAGCTGGTGCGGATAGTACGCAAAATTGCCCAGTATTTTTACCCACAGCGTCAGACTCAGGTCATGAACGAAGGCTGGGCCTGTTTCTGGCATTACACCCTGTTGCATCACCTGCACGATGAAGGCCTGGTAACAGACGGTTTCATCATGGAATTCCTGCACTCGCACACCAGCGTGGTGTTTCAACCCCCTTTTGACGCCTCCTATTTCAGTGGCATAAACCCTTATGCGCTGGGCTATGGCATGATGCAGGACATTCGCCGGATATGTGAAAATCCAACCGATGAAGACAGGGAATGGTTTCCGGACATTGCCGGCAGTGACTGGAATGACACCATTCAGGACGCCATGCGCAACTATAAGGATGAAAGTTTTATCCTGCAGTTCCTGTCCCCCAACATGATCCGTGAACTTAAACTGTTCACCATTGACGATGACAGCCGCAGCAATACCCTGCAGGTCAGCGCTATCCATAACAGCAGCGGCTATCAGAAAGTCCGTGAAAACCTGGCGGCTCAGTACAATATCGGTAACCGGGAACCCAACATTCAGGTCTATAACGTGAATGTTCGCGGCGACCGCTCCCTGACACTCCGCCACTACATTCACAACGGACAACCGCTGGGTGACTCCACTCATGAAGTCCTCAAACACCTTCATGTACTCTGGGGCTTTGATATACATCTCGAATCGGTCACACCGGAGGGGAATGTCCATAAAAGTCATCACTGTCCGCCGCAACCGGAACCTGCTGTAGCAGAATAACCTGATCCGGCCTCTGTGCCTCAGAGGCCGGCACTTTATCCGCCTGCTGGCTTATTCAGCCCACCCCGATTAGTATCATCAGCATAGCCAACAAGATAATTCTTAAGGACGCACCATGGATTGCCTTTTCTGTAAAATCCTTAATCAGGAAATACCCGCCCAGATCGTTTATGAAGACGATAAAGTCATCGCATTCAACGACATAAACCCTGAAGCGCCCACTCACGTACTGATTATTCCCCGCAAACACATCGCCACCATTAATGATATCGAACCTCAGGACTGTGAACTGGTCGGTCACATGGTCATGGTAGCCAGTATAATCGCCAAACAGGCCGGTTTTGCAGACGACGGCTACCGTACGGTATTCAACTGCAATGAACACGGTGGCCAGACGGTTTATCACATTCACCTGCATCTTCTGGGTGGCAAACCAATGGGCTGGCCCCCTTATCAGGATAAGCTGAAAACAGTCTGATACCCGTCTGTCCGGCACGCTGTTGCCGGACTTTCCCATTGTCCCGGCATTCAACTTTTGTCGCACATCAATAAACACTCACTCTTGAGCGCTGTTACTCAAAATCAGATATTTTCATATTGCAGTGCAACATAGAGCGGCGCAGAATACAGCCAACGATTTAACCGAGCAGAGAACGGCTACCATGATGCCCTCCCGCCTTGACGACATAATCAGCCAGTCAAAACAACAGCCACCCGTACAAACAGCGGTCGTGCATCCGGTAGACGCGAACGGTCTGAGGGGCGCACTGGATGCGGCAGAACAGGGCATTATCACTCCGGTACTGGTAGGACCGGCCGCTCGCATACAGGCACAGGCAGAACAGCTCAGGCGCCCTGTTGATCATTACCGGATCGTCGATACAGCCCACAGCCATGCAGCGGCACTTAAAGCGGTAGAACTGGCGAAAACAGGTGACGTTCAGGCACTTATGAAAGGCGACCTGGCAACGGCCGAACTGCTCAGCGCCATTTTAGATAAAACGTCCGGTCTGAGAACCGAGCGCCGGCTAAGCCATGCCTTTCTGATGGATATCCCCCGCTACCATAAACCTTTGGTGATAACCGATGCTGCCATCAACGTCACACCGGACCTGATGGCCAAAGCAGATATTCTGCAAAATGCCATCGACTTCTGCCGGGCACTGGGCATTGCCACTCCGAAAGCCGCTATCCTGGCGGCTGTCGAAAAGGTAAAGCCGGCCATGCCCAGCACTCTGGACGCTGCTGCTTTATGCAAAATGGCAGACCGCCGGCAAATTCAGCATGCCATTATTGACGGGCCTCTGGCTTTCGATAATGCCATCTCCCTGCAGGCTGCCCGGGATAAACATATTCAGTCCCCGGTAAGCGGCGACGCTGATATCCTGCTCGCCCCGGACCTGGAAGCCGCTAACATGCTGGCAAAACAACTGATTTATCTGGCAGACGCCCGCTCAGCGGGACTGCTACTCGGTGCCAGCGTCCCCGTCATACTGAACAGCCGTGCCGACGGCAGCGAAGCCCGTCTGGCTTCCTGTGCACTGGCCTCACTGATCATGCAACATACGCAACAATCCCTAACAGAGATTCTGACAAACTCATGAGCTTAATACTGACCGTTAACGGTGGTTCCTCCAGCCTCAAATGTGCACTCTTTATCCGCTATGCTGACCACGATGAATGCCTGTACCGGTTCCGGTTCAGCAATATTCTCGAAAAAGCCCAGGTGCTGGTCCGCCGTGACAAAGCCTTTGGCCGTGAATCCAGCGTTGAGAAAAACGATCTGCCGCTGTCGGAAATCCCCCGTGAAGAGCGTCATCAGGCTTGCCTTAAGTACGTCATGGAATGGATTGATGCGCAATTTCTGGACGGTGAAATCTCTGCATTTGGCCACCGGGTCGTACACGGCGGAGAAACCTTTACCGCACCGGTACTGGTGACCGATGATGTGATGCAGGAACTGGAGCAGCTAATCCCTCTGGCCCCTCTGCATCAGCCTTACAACCTCAAACTGATTGAAGTCTGCCAACAACTGGTACCTTCCGCCATTCAGGTGGCCAGTTTCGACACTATGTTCCACCATGGCCACGCGCCGGAAGAAAAGTATTACGCCATCCCGCGGGAATACAGCGAGGCAGGCATCCATAAATACGGTTTTCACGGCCTGTCTTACGAATTCATCAATCATAAACTGAACGAGCTGCCTGAACCGGATAAAAAGGCCAATACCATCGTTTGCCATCTCGGAGCCGGTGCCAGCATGTGCGCCATCAAAGACGGTCAGTCTGTCGCTTCCAGTATGGGCTTCACCGCTGTTGAAGGCCTGCCAATGGGCACCCGGTGCGGCACCATTGATCCCGGGGTTTTGCTGTTTTTACAACGCCATTATCAGTTGGATAACGATCAACTGGAAAACGTCCTGTATCAGCAAAGTGGCTGGCTGGGAGTCTCCGGGGAAAGCGCCGATATGCTGACCCTCCGTCACAGTGATAATCCCCACGCGCAGGAAGCCATCGATATGTTCTGCTACCGTGCAGCACTTGAAATTGGCCGTTTAAGCGCTGCGTTAGGCGGCCTTCAGCAACTGGTTTTCACCGGCGGTGTCGGGGAAAACGATAGCTATATACGTGAGCAGATTTGTCAGCGCAGCGCCTGGCTGGGCGTTAAAATCAATGATCTGGCTAACAGCAATAACCTGGCATGCATCAGCACGTCAGACAGTTCTGTCAGCGTCCGGGTCATTGCCACGAATGAAGAAGCCATGATTGCCCGCCATACTGAAGAAGTGATGGACTGGCTTGCTGCACGGGAAGAACAGGCAGCGGTTTAACTCTGAAATAAACAAAAATGCCGGATTCAGCTCCGGCATTTTTTTAACAATACGGATTGAGTCAGCGACGCTGACGCACTGCCTCAAACAGGCAGACCCCCGTTGCAACGGAAACGTTCAGACTGCTTACTTCTCCGGCCATCGGGATTTTAATCAGATGGTCACAGTGCTCCCGGGTTAAGCGGCGCAGCCCTTTACCTTCGGCCCCCATTACCAGTGCCATCGGGCCTTTCAGATCAGCGTCATATACCATCACTTCGGCCTCACCGGCAGTTCCGCTAATCCAGATGCCTCTCTGCTGCAGATCTTTTAAGGTCCGCGCCAGATTGGTCACCTGCACATAGGGCACAGCATCCGCCGCCCCGCAGGCCACCTTACTGACAGTTGCATTCAGCGGTGCCGATTTATCTTTAGGCGCAATCACAGCATGTACACCGGCAGCATCTGCAGTACGCAGGCACGCGCCCAGATTATGCGGGTCTGTTACACCATCCAGCACCAGCAGAAAAGCAGGCTCTTCCGTTCGGTCAAGCAAGGCCTGCAAAAACTGTTCATTTTTAGCCTGCACCAGTTCGCAGCCTAGCACTACCCCCTGATGAACCCCATCACCGGCCAGCTCATCCAGCTGTTTACGCTGAACCTGTGTGCACTTAAGTCCGTTCTTTTGTGCCAAATGCAGGATTTTCTGAACTTTGTCATCCTGACGCCCTTTCTGAACCAGCAGTTCCCGGCAGCGTTTTGCATCACGCTGTAATGCTGTGGTAACAGCGTGAATACCAAAAATATAATCAAGCTGCATGATTCTTCTCCGCCTTTAGCCAGTCATTTGCCTGCGCTTCAGTCAGCGCAGCCAGTAAATCAATCATCATCGTTGACGCATTCAGCGCCGGAATATACTGATAGCCTTTACCACCGGCCTCACTGAAAACCTCACAGTTTTCAACCGTGATCTCCTCAAGCGTTTCAAGACAGTCCGCAGCAAACGCCGGACACATGATATCCACCGATTCACAGCCTGATTTTGCAAGAGAGTCCAACGTTTTATCTGTGTAAGGCTGTAACCATTCCATCGGTCCGAAACGGGACTGGAAGGTCTGCTGCCACTGGCTTTCCTGTAACCCCAGTTTAGCTGCCAGTAAAGCAGAGGTCTGCTGGCACTGAACTGCATACGGATCACCTTTATCCGCATATTCCTGTGGAATACCGTGATAAGAAAGAATCAGTTTATCGTTGCGGCCATTTTTCTGCCAAAAGTCCGTCACACTGTTCGCCAGCGCACTGATATACAGCGGATGATCGTGATATTCCTTCACAATCCGTATATCCATTACGTTACGCTGCTGGCGCTGGAATGCCTGCACCTGATCGTAAACCGGTGCTGTAGTGGTCGCAGAATACTGCGGATATAACGGAATGATCAGCACTTTCTCATAACCGGCCGCGACCAGATCAGTAAGACGTTGTTGCAAACCGGGCGAGCCGTAGGTCATAGCCGGAAACACCTGAACACTGGCCGCCGGAAATGCATTCTGCAACCGGACGCTTAAACCCGCCACCTGCTGATTCAGAATTTTACGAAGCGGGGAATCTTCATCCCAGATACTGGCATACAGTTTCGCCACTTTTTTTGGCCGGATATTGAGAATAATAAAGTTCAGTACCGCGAGCCAGAACAGACGCCGTAAACCTTTGCCTTCAACAACGCGGGCATCAGATAAGAACTCTTTCAGATAGTGGCGCACGGCACCGGGGGTGGGTGCATCCGGTGTTCCCAGATTCACCAGAACAACAGCGAGTTTTTGCTGTGGCATTAATCTTCCTAAACAATCAGTAATTCAGGCGGCATTATCCCAGAATTCCAGTGACAACACAGCCGACTGACATCAAATTCCGGGCATAAAAAACGGGCCTTACGGCCCGTCTCTGAATTCAGATCATAAGATCAGTGATTCAGGATCTGACTTAAGAACAGCTGGGTACGTTCATGCTGCGGATTATTGAAGAACTCCTGAGGTTCATTCTCTTCAATAATCTGTCCACCATCCATGAAGATAACCCGGTCTGCGACCGTTTTAGCAAACCCCATCTCGTGTGTTACACACAACATGGTCATGCCTTCATGTGCCAGCTCAATCATTACATCCAGTACTTCCTTGATCATCTCAGGGTCAAGTGCGGATGTAGGCTCATCAAACAGCATGACATCCGGGTTCATGCACAGGGAACGGGCAATCGCCACACGCTGTTGCTGACCACCGGACAGCTGACCCGGATACTTCAGTGCCTGCTCAGGAATTTTAACCCGCTCCAGGTACTGCATCGCTAACGCTTCTGCTTCTTTACGGGGAACCTTCTTCACCCAGATAGGTGCCAGTACACAGTTCTCCAGCACAGTAAGATGCGGAAACAAATTAAAATGCTGGAACACCATGCCCACATCTTTACGGATGGCATCAATCTTTTTAATGTCCGATGCCATTTCAATGCCGTTAACAAAGATATCACCTTCCTGATGCTCTTCCAGGTGGTTGATACAACGGATCATGGTTGATTTACCGGAACCTGAAGGCCCACAAATAACGATTTTTTCACCGCGGCGAACATCAAGATTTACATTTTTCAGCACATGGAAATCACCGTACCATTTATTCATGTTACGGATCTGAACCATCAACTGGTCTTCTTGCTTATTTACTTCATTCATTATTCTTACTCCAGAATCAGGCTCGACTTCCGTGACCGGTATGCAACATTCTTTCTAAGTGCTGGCTGTAACGGGACATACCGAAACAGAAAATCCAGAAAACAAAGGCAACAAAGACGTAACCTTCCGTTGCATAACCTATCCACTTAGGATCGTTCTGAGCGGCCTGCACAATCGCCAGCAGGTCAAACAGACCGATAATCAATACCAGACTGGTATCTTTAAACAGTGCGATAAAGGTATTCACTACGCCCGGAATCATCAGTTTCAGCGCCTGCGGAAGAATGATCATAACCATCTTCTGCCAGTACCCCAGACCCAGTGCGTCAGCCGCTTCGTACTGCCCCTTAGGAATTGCCTGAAGACCACCACGGATAACCTCTGCCATATAGGCAGTCTGGAACATGGTAATACCGATCAGTGCCCGCAACAGCTTATCAAAATGCATATCCTCAGGTAAAAACAGAGGCAGCATTACCGACGCCATAAACAGCACGGTAATCAGCGGAACACCCCGCCAGATTTCGATATACGCCACCGACATCGCACGAACGATTGGCATTTCGGAACGGCGTCCCAGCGCCAGCAGAATCCCCAGCGGTAACGCAGCCACGATACCCACCACAGCCAGTACCAGTGTCAGACTCAGTCCGCCCCATTTGTGGGTTTCAACGTGCTCTAATCCAAAGTAACCGCCGCTCAGCAACACGAATGCGATAAACGGAAAGACCAGCAACGTAAATGCGGCAACCAAGCCTTTTTTCGGCAGGTTAGGCCATACAAGCCAGGCAATCAGGGCAACAAATGCAAGAAAGGTCACATCCAGACGCCAGGTTTCATCTGCCGGATAAAAGCCATACATAAACTGGTCTATCCGCTGGGTAATAAATACCCAACATGCGCCACCGCTGGTGCAACTCTCCCGGGTTGTTCCCGCCCAGTCAGCGCTGATAAATACCCAGTCAAATATCGGCGTCAGCCAGATATAACAGAGATACAGCATCACCAGAGTTGCCACACTGTTCACCGGAGTGTTGAACAGATTGGTGCGCAGCCAGCCTACCAGGCCAATGGTACTCGCCGGTGCGGGCAGAGTAGGTTGTTGTTCATTAATCATTAGCCCGCCTCCTATCGTTCAATCAGCGACATGCGCTTGTTGTACCAGTTCATGAAGACCGAGGTGAGGATACTCATGGTCAGATAGACTGCCATGGTCATCGACATAATCTCGACCGCCTGTCCCGTCTGGTTCAGTGTGGTACCGGCAAACACCGCCACAAGATCCGGATAGGCAACCGCAGCTGCCAGCGAAGAGTTCTTCGCCAGGTTCAGGTACTGACTGGTCAACGGTGGGATGATTACCCGCATCGCCTGTGGAATAACGATCAGGCGCAAGGTACGCACTTTAGGCAGACCCAGAGCGAACGCGGCTTCAAGCTGCCCTTTAGGGACGGCAAGAATACCTGCACGCACGGTTTCTGCGATAAACGCAGCGGTATAGATTGTCAGCGCTAACCACAGGGCTACCAGTTCCGGAATCAGCGTCATACCGCCACGGAAGTTGAAGCCCTTAAGCACCGGATAATCCAGGTGCATAGGCATACCTGCCAGCATAAAGACAACCAACGGCAAACCAATTATCAGACCCAGACCCGCCCAGAACATAGGAAATATCTGACCCGTCTGATCCTGACGTTTATGCGCCCAGCGTGACGTAACAAAGGTCAGCACGATACCGATTACAAACGCACCGATCACCAGATTAAAACCGCTTTCTGGCACTGGTGCCGGCATTGAGAGCCCCCTGATATTCAGGAAACTGCTCATAAACTCAATACTCTGACGTGGCGAAGGCAAGGTTCGCAGTACAGCAAAGTACCAAAAGAAAATTTGTAACAGCAAAGGAATATTACGAAATATCTCGATATACACCGATGACAGTTTAGCGATTAACCAGTTGTCAGATAAACGCGCGACACCCATGACAAAACCAAGGAAAGTCGCCGCGATAATGCCCAGAACAGACACTAACAGGGTATTTAACAGACCAACCCAGAAGGTCGTTCCGTAGGTAGATGCTTCATTATACTCGATAAGAGTCAGTGGAATACCGAAGCCGGCTTTCTGGGATAAGAAATCAAAACCGGTGGTGATACCACGTTGTTCAAGGTTGTTAAGCGTATTAGATATTAAAGACCCGGCGAAGAGAAGGATTGCGCCAATGAGAAGAACCTGGAAAAGAAGTGCTCGTTTAGCCGGATCATTCCAAAAACGAGTTTTCTCTCCCGGAGGCGCGCTGCGAGATAGATCGGTAGGCATATAAAATCTCCGCTCATCTGATAACCACTGCGACAAGTGCTGCAGACGACAACTTATCTGAGTATCAGACGGTTTATTTCAAAAGATGACCCCGGCAGGTATAAGCCTGCCGGGGTTTCAGCTAATGATTTAAATTAGCGGATCGGTGGCGCGTACAGGAAACCACCCTGGTTCCACAGTGCGTTGATACCGCGGTCGATACCCAGTGCAGACCCTGCACCCAGGTTGCGGTCGAAAGACTCACCGTAGTTACCTACCTGCTTAACAATACGGTATGCCCAGTCGTCATCTACACCCAGACCTTTAGACAGACCTTCAGAACCGCCCAGCAGACGCTGGATGCTTGGGTTCTTGCTGTTGGCTTTCAGGTCATCAACGTTTTCAGAAGTAATACCCAGCTCTTCCGCGTTGATCATTGCATTCAGAGACCACTTAACCATGTTGAACCACTGGTCATCCGCCTGCTTAACAGATGGACCCAAAGGCTCTTTAGAAATAACTTCTGGCAGCGCTACAACAGAGTTTGGATCACCCATGCGTGAACGCAGTGCGAATGCCTGAGACAAGTCAGTTGTGAAAGCGTCACAACGGCCGGTATCAAATGCTGTTGCCGCCTGATCGTTAGTATCGAAAGTTACCGGTGTGTGAGCCAGACCGTTCGCATTGAAGTAGTCTGCAGTATTCAGCTCAGTCGTTGTACCGGACTGGATACAGATAGTTGCACCGTCCAGTTCTTTAACGCTGCTTACGCCCAGATCTTTCTTCACCAGGAAGCCCTGACCGTCGTAATAGTTTACACCGGCAAAGTTAATACCCAGCTGGCTGTCGCGGGTAAGAGTCCAGGTTGTGGTACGGGATAAAACATCAATCTCGCCGGAAGACAGTGCAGTAAAACGCTCTTTCGCTGTCAGAGGGATATACTTAACTTTGCTGGCATCGCCCAGAACAGCGGCAGCAATTGCACGGCATACGTCAACATCCAGGCCAGTCCAGGTACCTTTATCGTCCGGTACAGAGTAACCAGGTACACCGGAGCTCACACCACACTGCAGGGAGCCACGCTCTTTAACGCTGTCCAGAGTGCCAGCAAAAGATGCAGAAGATGCAAGAGCCGCAGATACTGCAGCGGCGGTCAGTAATTTTTTATTGAACATTGAAAGTGTCCTCACGATAGTTTTGTCCAAACACAGTTTTATTATTGTTGTGCAGCCTTGAAACGGTAAATCTATTCAAGATGAGCTATTCAAACACCCCAATTTAATAACATGAGGTATTTTCAGGCGCAACACGACCGTCGGTTAAATATAGTACAAAAACAACATCTAACTGACCGGCAGGTAAAAACTATGGAACTTAAATGACCGTTTAAACACCGCTAAAAGCAGCATATTTCCTCGGTTTTCGCTTGCGAAACCAGTAATTATCACTGGCACAAAAAAATCTGTTACATAAGTCGTAAAGCACAAAAAAACTGTGCATTATTCTGCACATAATCATTTCTTCTTAATTAAACCTCCCTAATATAAAGGCGTTAGGGACGATTCAAGCTGTGCAAAATTCAGCCCTCTTAAGCAACAAAAAAGAAAATCAGACAAAAAAAATGGGCCATCCGGCCCATTTTTCATCATTATAAACGCTCTGATCAGGCATCCAGTGCTGCAAATACTGCATCCCTGATATCGTCTACGCTGCCAACACCGGCAATATACTTATACTGCGGCGCAGACTCAGGCGCTTCTTCAGACCAGCCCTTGTAGTAGCTAACCAGTGGTGCAGTTTGCTCATGGTATACACCCAGACGCAGACGTACAGTTTCTTCCTGATCATCATCACGCTGAACCAGATCTTCTCCGGTTACGTCATCTTTGCCTTCTTCTTTAGGCGGATTGAAAACCACGTGGTAAGTACGTCCAGAACCCGGGTGAACACGGCGACCGCTCATACGCTTGATGATTTCTTCGTCAGCAACATCGATTTCAACCACGGCATCAATCTCGACACCGGCATCCTTCATAGCATCGGCCTGAGGAATGGTCCGCGGGAAACCGTCAAACAGGCAACCATTTACGCAGTCAGCTTCTTTAATACGCTCTTTAACCAGACCAATGATAATGTCATCAGATACCAGACCACCAGCGTCCATTACCTTTTTAGCTTCAATACCCAGAGGCGTACCTGCTTTTACCGCCGCGCGTAACATATCGCCGGTTGAGATCTGTGGAATGCTGTACTTGTCACAAATATACTGTGCCTGAGTACCTTTACCGGCACCCGGGGCACCTAAAAGAATGATACGCATATCAGGATTGCTCCTCGTCAATTTATAATAATCCGGACCCCGGCTGCCGTAGCAACCGGAGTATAATTCTGTTGTCCGTACTTTTGCACGTCACGCATTATTTGCGCGTACCGCCAGCCCTGCTTAACTCGGTGAAATCTGCTCAGACACCGGCGCTTCGCTCTGAATTGGCAATGCTGAAACTGCCAAAGCAAATACAAGCCATCAAGGCTAGTCAAAACCGCAGCCGGGTTCAACCCCCTAATAGACTAACATCTTGCCCGGATACGACAGTTTTGATCTGAAACCCGGTTATCCGGTATTTCTCATCCCGGCGGAGATGCCTGCCATGGTAATCATCAATGCCTGTTCAAGCCGCTCATCTGGCTGGTTTCTGTCGCGGTAGAGCAACTCAGCCTGCAATAAATGCAACGGATCAATATAAGGATTGCGAACATCTATCGACTGTCGGATAACAGGATTTTCCAACAGCAAAGCCTGCTGACCTTTAATCTGTTTCACCAGCGATATCGTATGCGCCAGCCGGCAACGTAAATCAGCACCCAATACCGCCAGCTCATCTGACACCAGACGCTTATCATAATAAGCCGCGATATTTCCATCCGCCTTGGCAACCACCATTTCCAGCATGTCGATATAGGTACGGAAAAACGGCCACTGCTGCCGCATTTCATTAATCAGCGGCAACTGCTGTTGATCAACAGCATCCTGTAAGGCGTTATCGCTCCCCAGCCAGGCCGGCAACATCAGCCTTATCTGCGTCCAGGCAAAGATCCAGGGAATCGCCCGCAGGCTTTCTACCCCGCCATCGGCACGTCTTTTCGCCGGCCGGCTTCCCAGCGGCAGTTTTGCCAGCTCCTGTTCCGGCGTCGCAGCCCGGAAATAAGCAACAAATTGCGGATCATGGCGTACCACTTCCCGATAATGCTTTAAACCGGTTCCCGACAGCTGCGTCATCAGCCCCCGCCACTCATCTTTCGGCGGCGCATGAGGATTTAATGTCGCTTCCAGCGTGGCTGAGGTATACAGCTCCATATTGCGCTCGGCAATTTCCGGCACACCAAACTTAAACCGGATCATCTCCCCCTGCTCTGTCACCCTGAGACTGCCATCTACTGACCCGGGAGGCTGCGCAAGAATGGCAGTATGGCTCGGACCACCACCACGGCCTACCGTACCACCACGCCCATGGAACAGCTTCAGATGTACCCCGTGGGATTGACACAATTCTGTCAGTGCTTCCTGCGCCCGGTACTGACCCCAGGCAGCGGCAAGCTGACCGGCATCCTTGGCGGAATCGGAATAGCCGATCATCACTTCCTGGTGCCCGCCGATATAGGCTTTATACCAGGGAATATCTAACAACTGGCCAATACACTGACGGGCATTATCCAGATCATCCAGTGTTTCAAATAACGGCACGACCGGAATATTATGCTCAATACCCTGTTCTCTCAGCAGCAGGATGACCGCCAGTACATCCGATGGCTGACTGGCCATTGAAATCACATAAGAGCCCAGCGAGTCCGCCTCTTCACGGGCGACCACCTTACAGGTTTCAAGTACCTCTGCGACATCAGCGGTTGGTTGCCAGCGGGCAGGCAGTAACGGCCGCTTATTCTCCAGTTCACCGATCAGCCAGGCCTGTTTTTCGGCTTCTGTCCAGCTGGCATAGTCACCCAGATCATAATATTCACTGAGTTCCGAAAAGACCTGTTCATGGCGGTCCGAATTCTGCCGAATGTCCAGACGCACAAGATTCATTCCGAAACAGGCCACCCGCCGTAGCATATCCTGCAGCAGCCCATCGGCAATTACCGCCATCCCATTGGCCCGCAGCGAACGGTCGATCAGTAATAAGGGGACTTCAACCAACTGACGGGTAATAACCATCTCATAACGGTCAACCGGCTCCCCCCTCAGACATTGCTGCAAACACTGCTGGCTGGTTTGGAAACGCTGACGCAACCTACGTAATAACTCCCGGTAAGGTTCTTTATGGTCACCAACAGCCGCCCGCAGCTCGTCTGAACACGCCCCCATGGAGAGCTCAATACGTAACTGTTCGATATCTTTCAGGTACAGGTCCGTTGCCATCCAGCGGGATAACAGCAGCACCCGTTCAGTGACTTCTGCGGTCACATTCGGATTACCGTCCCGGTCGCCGCCCATCCAGGAAGCAAACCGGACCGGCGCAGCATCTAAAGGTAAATGATGCCCTGTGGCATCAAACAATTGCCGGTCAAGCCGGCGCAAAAATGCCGGAACTGCCTGCCATAAAGAATTTTCAATGACCGTAAATCCCCATTTCGCCTCGTCAACCGGCGTGGGGCGCTCGGTACGGATTTCGTTGGTATGCCAGGCCTGCGCAATCAGATCCCGTAACCGGTGTTCAACCACTTCTCCCCGGTCATTGCGTTTTAAGCAATCCGTAATCGCATCAAATTTCTGAATCAGGGTACGGCGGTTAACTTCGGTAGGATGCGCAGTCAGCACCAGCTCAACATCCAGCTGACTCACTTGCTCTGCAATCTTTTCTTTACTCAGCCCCTGCGCTAGCAGCCGGCCCAGCAAGCCACAAAAAGAATCACTGTGGCAGGCATCGAGAATACCTGAACGGCGCCGCACCCGGTGGTGTTCTTCAGCGAGATTAGCAAGATTTAAAAACTGGCTGAACGCTCTGGCGACAGCCAGCAGTTCATCATCGGAGAGTTGTTTAAGCGCTTCCAGCAGCTCATTGTCCGCAGGCTGCCCGGAGGCCCTTGCCTGCTTGGCCAGATGGCGGATCTGTTCAATTTTTGCCACAAAATCATCGCCACGTTGCGCTGCTATGATTTCCCCCAGACAATCCCCCAGCATCCTTACATCATCGCGAAGGTCTTCGTGCAGACTATTCATCGTAATCTCCTCAGACGGGCATGTGATTACGATACTACTCTATTCTGAAACGGGCACAATAGGCCTTAAGGACGAACAGACAGAGGGGATCTGTCAGCAAATTCTCAGTCAGAAAGCAGCTTATCCAAGGTATATTTAGCCAATTCTAACTGATGATCATTCTGAAAATGCACCCGCCATTCCGTTGAATCAGCATCACGAAGCGTGATGACTAACTGCCGGTTCATACGTTCCTGCTGCTTGTTCAGCTGAAAATCCATCGCCACTGCGGAAACCTCACTGAAGGGGCTGCGCACAAAACCATCAGGATACAGCACCGCCAGTTGCTGACGGGCTTCACTGATAAGAATCGCCGGGGAGCTATCCAGCTCACGGCTCACAATAAAACCTTCTGCCAGCAGCAATTGACGCTGATCGGATTCGCGGAAGTGATTCCAGACTGCCAGCAGAGCAATCAGCCCTGCTATAACAAAAAATTTAACCGGAGGTCGTTTCATAAGTATTGAGTCTCAGAGGTTACAGGCCTTTGGCTTTGGCCTCATCCCACCACTCGTCCAGCTCATCCAGCGTATAGGCATGCCAGTCGCCTTTGCCTGAATCGACCTGATCTTCGATATAATTGAAGCGGCGTTCAAACTTCTGATTACAGCCCCGTAACGCAGTATCCGGGTTAATGCCTAAATGCCTGGCCAGATTAACCTGGGCAAACAGCAGGTCGCCAAACTCATCCCGCACTTCATCCAGATTTCCTTCAGCGATGGCTTCACGCAGCTCGGTAATCTCTTCTTCAATTTTGTCCAGAACCGGCAACGCTGCGCCCCAGTCAAACCCTACCTGTGAAGCTCTGCGGGTCAGTTTTTCGGCCCGGGTCAGTGCCGGTAACGCTCGCGGGACATCATTCAGTACACGCACCTTCTCTACCGGTTTGTCCGCCCGCTCCTGACGTTTAATCGCTTCCCAGTTGGCTTTGATGTCAGCATCAGACAATTCGCCAGCAGGCCGTTCAGCACGTAAATTCCCATCAGGAAATACATGGGGATGACGGCGTATCAGTTTGGTAACAAGACCATCGACAACCGCTTCAAAATCAAAACTGGACTGTTCTTTCCCCAACTGGGCATAAAAAATCACCTGAAACAGCAGGTCACCCAGTTCATCCTGCAGATGCGGCCAGTCTTTCCGCTCGATGGTATCAGCCACTTCATAGGCTTCTTCCAGTGTGTGCGGCACGATACTGGCAAAATCCTGTTTCACATCCCACGGGCAGCCCGTTTCAGGATCACGCAGCCGGCTCATCAGATAGAGCAAATCTTCCAGAGTATAGGGTTTCATGAAACTTCCTGCTGAAGCGGCCTTTACAGGCCGCTGTTACGCTGACGGTGAACGTCGGTGACGTTTGGTACCTGATTGATCTTATCCATTATCCGCCCCAGTAAATCCAGACGGCCGATTTCAACGGTCAGGCTAAGCTGGGCAACGTTGCTCTTTTTATCTGAGCGGGTCTGCGCAGCAATGACGTTAATGTCTTCATTAGCCAGTACCATCATCACATCACGCAATAAGCCGGAACGGTCAAATGCTTCAATAAAGATATCCACCGGATAGGTTGATTCGCCTTCTTCGCTCCAGCTAACCTCAATGATACGTTCGGCTTCATTCTGGCGCAGCTGGAAGGCATTGTTACAGTCTTCCCGGTGAATCGAAACACCCCGTCCCAACGTGATATATCCGATAATCGGATCACCCGGCACCGGTTTACAACAGGAAGCAATAGTCGTAAGCAGATTACCGACACCGCGGATTTTAATACCTTCATACGTCTCTGATGACTGCTCCGCAAACGATGGCAATTCCAGATCAAGCTGCTCGTCCGCCTGCTCGGTTTCTACCTGCTGCTGAGCGGCATTAATGATCTGCGAGAGGCGCAGGTCACCGGCGCCCAGCGCGGCATTCATATCTTCAGCGTTTTTATAATTAACCTGCTCAGCCAACTGATTAAAGTTAATTTCCGCCAGCTCTATGGCCAGACGGTGGAATTCGCGTTCAATAATCTTCCGGCCAGCGGCAGCGTTTTTGTCTTTGTCCTGCTCTTTAAACCAATGCTGTACCTTGGCACGGGAGCGGGAATTGGTAATGTAACCCAGGTTAGGGTTTAACCAGTCCCGGCGAGGATGCTCAACATTCGACGTCAGAATCTCAATCTGATCACCGGTTTGCAGCTGACGGGTCAGCGGAACAATTCTTCCGTTAACCTTGGCTCCCCGACAGCGGTGGCCCACTTCGGTATGTACCCGGTATGCAAAATCCACCGGCGTGGATTCAGACGGCATGTCCACCACATGACCGTCCGGCGTGAATACATACACCCGGTCGTGGGTCACGTCGCCACTGATCATATCGGAAAATTCTTCGCTGCCGCCCAGATCCTCAGTCCACTCAAGCACCTGACGCAACCAGGCAATCTTCTCTTCATAAGAATTGCTGTGAGACTGAGTATCAGTCCCTTTATACAGCCAGTGAGCACACACACCCAGCTCAGCTTCTTCGTGCATGGTGTGGGTACGCACCTGGATTTCCAGAACCTTATTATCCGGCCCGAAAACAGCAGTATGCAGTGAGCGGTAGCCATTCGCCTTAGGCGAGGCGATATAGTCATCAAACTCGTGGGGAATGTTGCGCCACAGCCCATGCACGATACCTAATACGGTATAACAGTCACGGATTTCCGGCACCAGGATGCGCACTGCCCGAATATCGTATACCTGATTAAAGTCGATATTCTTACGCTGCATTTTGCGCCAGATACTGTAGATATGTTTGGCCCGGCCAGACATATCACCTTCGATACTGGCTTTATCCAGCTCGGTATGCAGTATTTCCAGAACCGTATCAATAAATTCCTGACGGTCCAGACGCTTTTCATCCAGTAAACCGGCAATACGCTTATAGTCATTTGGCTTGAGGTAGCGGAATGAAAGGTCTTCCAGCTCCCATTTGATATGCCCGATGCCGAGGCGATGCGCCAGCGGCGCATACACATCGAAAACCTCGCGGGCCACGATGTAACGTTTCTTGCGTGAGCCCTGCTTTACACCACGAATCGCGCAGGTACGTTCTGCGATCTTGATCAGTACCACACGGACATCGTCGATCATTGAGACCAGCATACGACGGACATTGTCCAGCGGATTACCACTTTGCCCCAGTACCTTTTCACGGCGGGGATTCTGCCGGCTGCCAATGGCCGCCATCTGCAGAACACCATCGACCAGCTTTTCAATATTGGCACCGAAACGGCGGCGTACATCATCCAGTGCCAGCTTCTGTTCACGAACACTGCGGTACAGAATCGCCGCCACCAACGCATCCTGATCCTGATTCAGTTCAATCAGAATCTGTGCCATTTTCAGACCGGTGACATAACTGTCTTCAGTTTCGGCCCAGGCCTCCTCGGACGGTGCTTCCTGTTCTTTTAAACTCTGAGCTAACTCACAGGCCTGCCGAACGACTTCTACATCGTCCAGCTCAACCTGTTCCTGCAAACGTTCTATCCATAAATCCAGGTCAACACTGCCGTCATCATGGATAGGATGATCTTCACGTACTTTAACCATGGCTCACGCCACTCCCTCTATGCCAGCAGGACAATGCCCTGCTTGCTTATTTACCCCTGAGAAAAACACTTATAATTCTTATTCTTCGTCAGTAAGCGTATACAAAATACCTATAAACCCCTTACTGACTGCGCGCACATTTTAGTCTTTATGACCTTCGATAGCGAGCAAGTTCAGTTTTATTCAGTGATATCCAAAAACGCAAAAAGGCAGCCGAAGCTGCCTTTAAAACAGAGATCAACAACCTTAAGGGTTAAACACGCCGGTCGACAGATAACGGTCGCCGCGGTCACAGATAATGCAGACAATCACCGCATTCTCAACCTGCTGAGCAATACGTAATGCACCGGCTACCGCGCCACCGGAAGAAACCCCGCAAAAGATGCCTTCTTCTTTGGCAAGTGCACGCATGGTATTTTCCGCTTCTTCCTGACCGATATCCAGCACGGTATCGACCCGGGAAGCATCAAAAATAGACGGCAAATATTCTTCCGGCCAACGGCGAATCCCAGGAATTGAGGCACCGTCACTGGGCTGAAGACCAATAATTTCTATGTCCGCATTCTGCTCTTTAAGATAACGGGAAGTTCCCATAATCGTACCGGTTGTACCCATAGAACTGACAAAATGAGTGACGGCTCCCTGAGTCTGCTGCCAGATTTCAGGGCCGGTTCCGGTATAATGTGCAACCGGGTTATCCAGATTGGCAAACTGATCCAGCACCACTCCCTGACCTTCAGCCTGCATTTGCAATGCCAGGTCCCGGGCCCCTTCCATACCTTCTTCAGGGGTCACAGTGATCAGCTCAGCGCCATAAGCCGTCATTGAAGCTTTACGCTCTTCACTGCCATTGTCAGGCATGATGAGCTTCATTTTATACCCTTTGATTGCAGCAGCCATCGCCAGTGCAATACCGGTGTTCCCGGATGTCGCTTCAATCAGAATATCACCGGGTTTAATATCCCCCCGGTCTTCCGCCTGCTGAATCATGCTCAGTGCCGGACGATCCTTAACCGAACCCGCCGGGTTGTTACCTTCCAGCTTACACAGTACGGTATTGCCCTTGCCAACATTGAGGCGCTGTAAACGCACCAGTGGCGTATTGCCGACATAATCTTCGATGGTTGGGAACTGAATCGTCATAGGTCACCTGACAGGCCCTGAACTTCAGGGCGCATAAATATAACTTTTTCGCATAAAAAAACTATTTTTTAAAATGCATTTCTAAAAGCGGATACTAACGACACCATTCGCAAAGCTCAAGTGAAACAGGCGCATCTTATCGCTACTAAAGTGGTAAAGCTGTCAGCTTTCGGCAATCACAAACGCAACCACGTGAGCCTGCTCATCACTGTAGGACACATGCCAGCTTCTGATCCCCAGCTCAGTCGCTCGGGCCTGAGCATTTCCGGTTACCTCCAGCAGAGGCTTGCCCAGTGTATCGTGACCGATCTCGAACTGCTGCCAGCCGATACCGTGCCCAATACCGGTGCCAAGCGCTTTAACCGCCGCTTCTTTCGCGGCAAAACGCTTGGCGAGAAATCTGGCCGGCTGAGCACTCTGAGCAAACTGCTCGTGCTCCGCCGGGGTCAGGATTCTGCCCGCCAGCTTAGGGGTACGGTTCAGTGCAGCTTCAATTCTGGCAATTTCAAGAATATCGGTGCCGATACCGCAAATCATAAATGGCTCTTACTCAGCATTCTGAAGGGCATCACGAAGCGGTTGTACCCGTGCCTGAGTCACCCGTAACAGATCACGCATTTCAGAAACAGCATCCTTCAGCCCGACAAACACCGCCCGGGCAATAATGCCGTGGCCTATATTCAGTTCTGTCAGCTCCGGAATTTCAGCGATTTGTTCAACATTATGATAGTGCAAACCGTGACCGGCATTCACAATCAGACCTTTTTGATACGCATAGCTGGCGGCTTCACGGATACGGGCCAGCTCTGCTGCCTGCTCTTCTGCTGTTTCTGCATCAGCATAAGCACCGGTATGTAATTCAATGACCGGGGCACCGCAACGGATGGTGGCGTCTATCTGTGCATTATCAGGATCAATAAACAGTGAAGCTTCAACCCCGGCACTGGCCAGACGGTCACAGGCGGCTTTTACCTTATCTTCCTGTCCGACAACATCCAGACCGCCTTCAGTGGTCAGCTCTTCACGCTTTTCCGGTACCAGACAGGCATGGGATGGCTTTACTTTTTCAGCAATCGTCAGCATTTCATCAGTGACGGCCATCTCAAAATTCATCCGGGTCTGCAGTGTTTCAGCCAGAAGATAGATGTCACGGTCCTGAATATGGCGACGGTCTTCACGCAGGTGTACGGTTATACCGTCTGCACCGGCCTCTTCGGCCATCGCCGCAGCCTGTACCGGATCAGGGTAACGTGTTCCGCGCGCCTGACGTAAGGTCGCGATATGATCAATATTCACCCCAAGAAGTAAGCGTTTTGGTTCGACCACTGTAATCCCCTAATACACCGGACTCTTTTTGAGCCGGAAAAAATCAAAAAAAAAAAATGATCAGCCCTTATCAGCTAATCGCCGGCACCCGCCTGAATACTTATTTTAGTGAATAACTCACGGCTGCGTAAACGCTGATGTCCGAGTAAATGATCAAACACCTGACGCATTAATCGCTTGGCAACCTTTCTGACGGCTGCCTGAGTATATTCTTCCCGCCCCATCGCCTGCAGTAGCTCGGCAGGCAGAGCTGCTTTATTCATCGGACTGGTCTGGCAAAAACCCTGTTCCGGATGATAATAATAGTGCCGTTCAGGGAGACAGCGGGTAAAATCAAAATCATAACCCAGCTGTTGTAACAGCTGACGCTCAAAGACCCGCAGCGCTACCTCTATATCGGTGCCGTCAAGCAACTCATTCAGCACATACTGATAATAAACATAGAGTCTGGGGTGCGGATCAATATTTTGCAGCAACCGTTCCAGAAGTTCGTTCACATACAAACCGCATAACAGCGCAGAGCCGGTCAGAAAAACCGGCGCAGCAACAGCTTCAGCCGTGATCAGCGTTTTCAGTTCCTGGCGGCCCCGCCAGCTAATTTGCAGAGGTGTGAACGGTTGCAGAACGGCACGGAATTTTGACTTGGGATTGCGGGCGCCTTTCACGACCGCACTGACTTTTCCATGCTCAAGTGTGAAGAAGTCCACCAGCGCACTGGTGTCCCGGTAAGGCCGGCTATGTAAAACATAAGCGGCCTGCGCATCTACCTGAAACGCCATCTTAAGCCGCCTGCCGGAGGGTCAGATCAGTCCAGATCGTTATAACCAAGGCTGCGAAGCGCCCTTTCATCATCGGACCAGTTAGAACGGACCTTAACCCACAGGTTCAGCATGACCTTGGTCTCGAACATATCTTCCATATCGATGCGGGCATCCCGCCCGATGCCTTTGATCTTGGCACCTTTATCACCGATAACTATACGTTTCTGCCCTTCCCGCTCGACCAGAATCAGTGCATGAATCACCAGGATGCCCCGCTCATTTCTGCCGAACTCTTCGATTTCCACCGTCGTACCGTAAGGGATCTCATCCCCCAGATTACGCATCAGTTTCTCACGCACAAGTTCTGCCGCTAAAAAACGGGAACTGCGGTCAGTAATCTGATCTTCCGGATAAAAATGCATGCTTTTTGGCAGCTGCGCATTCACCGCTGCTTCAAGCCGGTCAACATTGGTGCCTTTCTCCGCAGAGATAGGAATGATTTCCTGAAAATCCATTTTTTCAGATAGCACAGCCAGGTGTGGCAACAGGGATTCTTTATCTTCCAGCTGATCAATCTTATTGACCGCCAGAATGACTGGGCATTTAGCCCCCTGAACCTTGTCGAACACGATCTGGTCTTCATCTGTCCAGGCGGTACGGTCAATGATAAAAATCACCGCATCCACGTCCCGGAGTGCAGAACTGGCCGCTTTATTCATGTAGCGGTTAATCGCTTTATCCTGGTCTTTATGCAAACCCGGCGTATCGACATAAACCGCCTGAATGTCCCCTTCAGTCTTAATGCCTGAAATCTGATGACGGGTTGTCTGAGGCTTACGGGAAGTAATACTCAGCTTCTGGCCAAGAATGTAATTCAGCAGCGTCGACTTACCGACGTTAGGCCGGCCAACGATCGCCACAAATCCACAATGCTGATTATCATTCGGCTCAGCCAGCATGTAACTCAGATCCCGGCTCATGCGACACCCACTTTCAGTTCAACAAGTGCCTCACGGGCCGCTTCCTGTTCCGCCTGACGGCGACTGTTACCGGTTCCTTCGGTAGGTTTATCCAGCAGGCTCACAGTACAGCGGATATAAAATGTCTGCTGATGGGCTTCCCCTTCAACGGACATCAGTTCGTATTCAGGCAAAGCAACCCGGCGGGACTGTAAAAACTCCTGCAGGCGGGTCTTGGAATCTTTCTGGGTATTCTGCAAATTCGTCTGCTCGAGACGTTCTTTATACCAGCGCAAAACGTAACCGCGGCAGACCTCCATATCGCTGTCCAGATAAATGGCACCGATAATCGCTTCAACCGCATCGGCCAGAATTGAATCACGACGAAAGCCGCCGCTTTTCAGCTCACCGGACCCCAGCTTCAGATAATCTCCCAGTTTCATTTCACGGGCGATCTCGGCCAGGGTTTCACCCTTAACCAACTGTGCCCGCAACCGGCTTAACTGACCTTCTTTCGCTTCAGGAAAACGTTTAAACAACGCCTCAGCGATCACAAAATTCAGAATAGAATCGCCAAGAAACTCCAGACGCTCGTTATTCCGCTTTCCATGACTGCGGTGGGTAACAGCCAGCTCAGCAAGACTTTCATCCTTAAAGGTGTAATTCAGCTTTCGGGCCAGCTCTGTGACAGACTTAATAATCAACGGGGAATCACTTCATACTTCTCATCAAACTTTACCAAAGCAGCAACGTTAAAGAACATTGGCACTTCGACCTGGTAATTCAGTGTAATAGTTAATACACCTTCGTTCCGTTCCAGTTTCAGCGCTTCTTCTGAAGGCAGCTTAACCTGATTTATGCGGAAACGTTTCGATAACGACAACCGGATTTCCCGGTTCGATTTGGCAATTTCTGACTGATTTTCAGTCAGATCAACAACCGTTGAATTGATCAGGTAATGATCAAAAAAAACCGGGTATAGCTTCAGGCCCACGGCTGCAAAAATACCGATGACCATCAGAATCATCATGGTTGAAAAAAAAGATGCACCACGCTGTTGTCGTCTCATATTGCAGACCTCTCCGAGGTTACTTAATCATCCTTGCATCACCAAAGTCAGGGACAGAGAAGAAGGTATTCCAGTGCATCCACACTGCAAACGCCTTACCAACCAGCAACTCATCAGGCACAAAGCCCCAGTAACGGCTGTCGTTACTGTTGTCGCGGTTATCCCCAACCATGAAATAATGTCCTTCCGGCACTACCCACTCTGCCGCAATCCTTGGCGGAGTCAGATCACGATACATTTCGTGAGTCACCGGCCCCAGCTGTTCTTCGATCAGCGCCCGCACCGGCTTACCCGGAGGCAGCTGCGCCAGCACCTTCTGCGGCTGGGGTTTATCATTAACATATAGCACTTTATTAAAGTACTTAATACGGTCACCGGGTAAACCGACTACCCGCTTTATGTAATTAATGGCCGGCTGTTTAGGGTATTTGAAAACAACCACATCGCCCCGCTGCGGGTCATTCATCGGAATAACCTTGGTACCCAGTACCGGCAAACGGAACCCGTATTCCCATTTATTAACCAGTATAAAGTCGCCGATTTTAAGGGTTGGCAGCATAGATCCGGACGGAATCTGGAAAGGTTCTACCAAAAAAGAACGAAGAATAAGGACAATGAATAACACCGGAAATAAAGACCGCGCAGTATCAATCAGCGCATTTTCTTTATTCAGCCCGTCGAGCGTATCATCAGAAAGTGAGGTACCGTTCTCAGCTGCCTGCGCAGCCGCAACAGCAATCCGCTGACGACGGTTCGCAGACAACATAACCCGGTCATATACCCACCCAAGCGCAGCCAGAAAGGTTAACGCGACCAGTACCAGTGCAAAGTCAAAGTCCATGCTTGTTCCTAGTTATCAACTTTTAATACAGCCAGGAATGCGTCCTGAGGAATCTCAACACGGCCAACCTGCTTCATACGTTTCTTACCTTCTTTCTGCTTTTGCAGCAGTTTCTTCTTACGGCTCACATCACCGCCGTAACACTTAGCCGTTACGTTTTTACGCAGCGCTTTTACAGTTGTCCGGGAAATGATTTTACCGCCAATGGCGGCCTGAATCGCCACATCAAACATTTGACGGGGAATCAGTTCTTTCATCTTTTCACACAGCATACGGCCACGGTACATAGCATTATCTTTATGCAGAATAACCGCCAGTGCATCGACTTTTTCACCGTTAATCAGAATATCAAGCCGCACCAGCTTAGCTTCTTCAAACCGAACAAAATTATATTCCAGCGAAGCATAACCCCGACTGACTGACTTCAGACGATCGAAGAAATCCAGTACCACCTCGGCCATTGGCAGCTCATATGAAATCTGCACCTGATTACCGACAAAGTTCATTTGCTTCTGAACACCACGCTTATCGACGCACAGACCGATAACCTGGCCAAGATAGTCCTGCGGCACCAGAATATTGGCTTCGACGATTGGCTCACGCATCTCGTTAATAGAGCCAAGATCCGGCAGTTTCGAGGGGCTGTCGATATGAATAATATCTTTATTATTCATTTCAAGTTCGTAAATTACTGTCGGTGCAGTGGTCACCAGGTCCAGATTATATTCACGTTCTAAACGCTCCTGAATGATCTCCATGTGCAGCATGCCAAGGAAGCCACAGCGGAAACCGAAACCCAGCGCATCGGAAGATTCTGGTTCAAAAAATAAAGAAGCATCGTTCAGCGTCAGTTTATCCAGCGCCTCACGGAAGTCTTCATAGTCATCTGAACTGGTCGGGAATAAGCCGGCATATACCTGCGGCTGAACTTTCTGGAAGCCTGGCAGGCTTTCAACTTCAGGAGTTTTGGCGTGGGTTATGGTATCACCTACCGGAGCGCCATGAATGTCTTTGATGCCCGCGACAACGTAGCCTACTTCACCGGCTTTCAGCTCATTGGTTTCATGCCGTTTCGGGGTAAAAATACCGACACTGTCGACACTCTGAACCTGACCGGTCGACTTAATAACAATCTTATCTTTCTTACGCAGCACACCGTCTTTAACACGTACAAGTGAGACCACACCCAGATAGTTATCAAACCAGGAATCAATAATCAGGGCCTGAAGAGGTGCATCCACATTACCTTCCGGTGCAGGGATTGTTTCCACCAGCGCTTCGAGTACATCATCAATGCCCAGGCCACTTTTTGCACTGCAAGGTACGGCATCGGTCGCATCAATACCGATGACTTCTTCAATTTCCAGCCGAACGCGATCAGGTTCAGCCTGTGGCAAGTCCATCTTATTCAGTACCGGCAGTACTTCCAGTCCCTGTTCCAGCGCTGTATAACAGTTAGCAACAGACTGGGCTTCAACACCCTGCGCGGCATCAACCACCAGCAAAGCGCCTTCACAGGATGCAAGTGAACGGGATACTTCATAACTGAAGTCCACGTGCCCCGGCGTATCGATAAAGTTCAGCTGATAAGTTTCGCCGTCTTTCGCTGTATAGTTCAGCGTGACACTCTGCGCCTTAATCGTAATACCGCGCTCACGCTCAATATCCATTGAGTCAAGCACCTGGGCTGCCATTTCACGTTCAGACAAACCTCCGCAGGTCTGAATAAAGCGGTCTGCCAGGGTAGATTTACCGTGGTCGATATGGGCAATAATTGAAAAATTTCGAATATGATCGAGCTTACTCACCGTGCATTCACCAGCATAAGATATAGGGCGCGCGATTGCTTACAAACAGGCGCGAAATCAGAAGCGGCCAAGTGTACCGTATTTAACTTTGCGCGGCCATTGAAAACCCGCCGATAAAGCCAACCTCTGCAAGCAGTCAAAAGAAGAAAAGCACAAAAAAGAAGGGAGTCATGCTCCCTTCCTGTTTCACGGTCTGTTTACTTCAGTTTAAGCGGGATAAACATTGGGCTGCCGCGGCGAACAATTCGCATTGGCACAGCTTTTCCTGTTGGCAAATCAGCAACCACCTCACCGAACTGTCCCGCAGATTCAATGCGCTGGCCGTTCAGTATTGTAATAACGTCACCCGGTAGCAGACCGGCATCCGCCCCAGCCCCGGCATCAACACGGCGCACAATCACCCCGGAGGCGACATTCCAGCGATCTTTCACCTGCTGGTCCAGCTCGCCAATCTGAATATTCAGCCGGTTAGCATCAGGCTTATTACTCTTTGGCGAACGGGTATTCATGGCCATCGCACCGTCATCAAGCACACCAATTGCTACATCAATATTCTGGCGGCCGCCATTACGGATCACGCTCACAACGGCATCAGAACCGGGCTTAACTCTGCCCACATGATGCGGCAAATCACTGGAACGGTTAATCGCCATTCCGTTAAAACTGTAAATCACATCACCTTCCATCAGACCTGCCGCCTCGGCAGGGCTGCCCGGCAATACTTTTGCAACCAGAGCACCTTCTGGTTTATCCAGACCAAAAGACTCAGCCAGATCCCGGCTGACTTCCTGAATCACCACACCTAACCAGCCGCGCTGTACTTCGCCATTTGCCTTGAGCTGATCGACAACATCCATTGCCACATTCATGGGAATCGCGAATGAAAGCCCCATAAAACCGCCAGAACGGGTATAGATCTGCGAGTTAATTCCGATAACTTCACCGTCCAGATTAAACAGCGGACCACCCGAGTTACCCGGATTAATCGCAACGTCCGTCTGAATAAACGGCACGTAGGTGCCATTCGATAAGCTACGGTCTGTCGCACTGATAATGCCTGCCGTTACAGAGTAATCGAATCCAAATGGCGATCCGATTGCCAGCACCCATTCACCCACCTCGGCCTTATCTGAATTCCCCATCGGAACCGTTGGCAGGTTATCCGCGTCTATTTTCAAAAGCGCTACGTCCGAACGTTCATCCGAACCAATCACCTTTGCTTCCAGTTGCCGACGATCATTAAGACGAACAATGACCTCATCCGCATCTTTAATCACGTGGTGATTAGTCAGCACGTAACCGTCTTCAGAAATGATGAACCCGGAACCCAGTGACTGAGGCGCCTGACGGCGTGGCTGGGAACCTTCATTACCCGGAGGCAAACGGAAGAAATGCCTGAATATTTCAGGAATCTGTTCGCCGTTAGGCCCTTCAAACTCTGGGAAATTACTCTGCCGCTGTGCCTGAGACTGGGTAGTACTGATGTTAACAACTGCTGGCGATGCTTTTTTTACCAGTTCCTTAAACTCAGGTAATGCCGCCTGAACAGGCGCTACAATGACGAACAAAATGATAAAACTGAATAATTTATGTAATGATTTCATACAGGATCCTTGAATCATCCACATCAGATATGAGTAACAACACGCAATAAGACGGGCTGAAAACGGCAGTTTCTGCCAAAGCGCCGGCTAATTAAACGCACAGCCAGAAACCCCACCAGCAGGCCTGCCAGCGCACTGAAAATGACGACAGGTTCTGAATATGCTGCCATTTGTGCACATACAGCCAGCACAAACATAGCAACCAGAGGCAACAGATAAATAAGTAACGAAGCACTCAGGAAGGTACTTTCCTCAACCCCCAGAACAACCTGATCATCAGGCTTAACCGGCAGGTTATCCGGATTATCAACGGAGATTTTCAGCTTCCTGCCATCGCCTACTTTTGCCAGCAAACTTTGCCCGCAATTTTTTTGAGAACTGCAAGTTGAACAACTGCTCTGCTTAACCGTTTCCACGACCAAGTTATCGTCATTTACAGAGATAACCCGGCCTGTTTCTTCAATCATGTCAGATATCTACACAATAAGATTCAGTCACCTGAATCAGTCTTTTGCTTTAACTGAATTAGCAATCCGGTCTGCAACGGTTAAAGGCACATCACCGACAACGGTTATAAAACGGTCATCCTGTGTTTTTCCGACAGCCACAACGTCGCCAACCCGGGTCACGCCTTCAAGCGAAGCCTGTTGTTTCAGTTCTTCAACACACACAGTAAATGCATTCTTACCATTAGAAAAGACGGCAACTTCAGCGGTAGAAGTGCGCCCGTTTTTCACTGGGGAATACCCTTCAGGTACCCAGTTCGGCTGCCAGGACGATGCTTCTGCAGCAACCAGTGTTTCATGTTGTTTAATATATTTTGTGAGGCTCTGGTTAAGACGAATAACATCAGGCTCACCTTCAGCAGTCTCCGCCGTACGATCACCATACTGTGCCGGTAACACATCCGCAGAGACAGGCGTATTCGGCAGAATAAAGCCAGTATTCGGAGTGCTTTGCGCTAAACCTTCACCGGCAGGAACTCCACCGTATTGCTGAGCTCCCAGAATAACAACGGCTGTTACAGAAGCCGCCATTGCCATACTTGCCACAGGTTTCAACAGATACTCACGCCAACCAATTGTCCGCGTCGCCGAAGAGTCTTCACCCGGCTTCATTGTATACGTCGGTTCATCATCGACTGCAGCCATGACAGCGCTGCTGATATCCATCACTACCGGAGACTCATCCTGTTTCATAACAGAACTGGCCAGATGATACCGTTGCCATTTTTCGCCGGACTTCTGATCTTCAGGCAGCCGTTTTAGCAGACTTCTTAACTCTAACTCACTGACTTCATTATCCATCAGAGCTGAGATAGTCTCTTGCTGATGATCACTCATTGCTGATCTCCTCACACACTAAAAGTAGTACGCATTTCACCTTTTCTCTATACAACACCAGACCTCTCAATCCTTATTGTATAAACGGAGCAATTTCTTTATCGATTGCTTCACGTGCCCGGAATATTCTGGAACGGACGGTGCCCACCGGACAATCCATAATATTCGCGATATCTTCATAACTGAGCCCTTCAAACTCACGTAACGATAAAGCCGCTCGCAGGTCTTCAGGAAGCTTATCTAATGTCTTTCTTACCACTTGTGACAACTCATCGCGGTATAAGTTGTTTTCCGGATTCTCAATATCTCTTAATCCCCGGCCACTCTCTAACTGATGTGCATCATCCACGTCCACATCCATATCAGGTGGCCGCCGGCCTTTAGCCACAAGATGATTCTTGGCCGTATTGATTGCTATACGGTATAGCCAGGTATAAAACGCACTGTCGCCGCGAAACTTTGGCAACGCCCGGTACGCCTTAATAAATGCTTCCTGAGAAACATCCATCGCCTCATGGTGGTCATATACATACCGGCCAATGAGACCAATGATCTTGTGCTGGTACTTTTTTACCAATAAATCAAAGGCGGTCTTGTCACCCGCTTGAACCCGCTCAACCAACCTCTGATCAACCGATGCTTGGCTTTCGCTAGACATTCGTTTCCTTAATACAAAACTCTACAATAATGGCTATCTTATTCAGCCCGCAGGAAAAAATGAATGCCTGCTGTGCAATCAGCTCACCAATGACTGCCAAATCATAGTGTATGAACCTTGTCGGCACGTTAAGTTCCACCAGTGTCATGTTTTTGATAAATATTTTTCGGAATTATTATTTCAGGCTGGTGACAGCACGGCGTTCAGGCAATAATTAGCAGCTGATAAACAGCCTTTTGCTTGCGGACCTTTCTCATGGGTAAAGAATTTCAGTACGACGTTTTAATTATTGGCAGCGGTGCTGCAGGTCTGGGCCTTGCACTGCAATTGCCCGAACAACAGCGAATTGCCGTACTGAGCAAAGCCGATCTTACCAGCGGCTCAACCTATCAGGCACAGGGCGGCATCGCAGCCGTAATGGACAACACAGACACTCCGCAGGCGCATATAGACGACACAATAACAGCCGGTGTTAACCTGAGCCGGCCGGAGGCCGTCAGCTTCACGGTCGAACAGGGTAAGAACAGCATCGACTGGCTAATTGGCCAAGGCGTACCTTTTACCCAGCATGACGGTGAATATCATCTGACGAAGGAAGGCGGTCACAGCCACCGGCGGATTATTCACTCTGCAGATGCAACCGGCCAGGCAATTCAGCAAACCCTGATCCAGCGGGCCAGGGAAAGTGAGAACATTGACCTGGTTGAGGACTGTATCGCTGTTGACCTGATTACCCGGCGCAAGCTGAATCTGGCCAGTAACGCCTGTATTGGTGCGTATGTCCTCAATAACAAGACTGAGAAGGTCGATGTATTCAAAGCCCGGGCGGTTGTGCTGGCCACCGGCGGTGCCAGTAAAGCTTACCTTTATACCAGCAACTCCGACGGTGCCTCCGGTGATGGCATTGCTATCGCCTGGCGGGCGGGCTGCCGGGTCAGCAACCTTGAATTCAATCAGTTTCATCCAACCTGCCTGTACCACCCTCAGGCCAAATCATTTCTGATTACCGAAGCGGTGCGGGGAGAAGGTGGAAAACTGCTGTTACCTGATGGCAGACGTTTTATGGACAAGTTCGATCCCCGCGGAGAACTTGCCCCCCGGGATATCGTCGCCAGAGCCATTGACCACGAGATGAAACGTCTTGGTTCCGACTGCCTGTTTCTTGATATCTCCCATAAACCGGCAAGTTTTATCAAAGAACATTTCCCCACGATTTACGAACGGTGCCTGAGTTACGGCATTGATATTACCCGCCAGCCGATCCCGGTAGTACCTGCTGCACATTACACCTGCGGCGGCATTATGACGGACAAACACGGCCGTACCGACATAGAAGGCCTGTACGCCGTGGGCGAAACGGCATTTACCGGACTTCACGGGGCCAACCGGTTAGCAAGCAATTCATTACTGGAATGTATCGTTTACGCATCGTCCGCCGCCCGACATATCAGCAAAAACCTCAACACGGACTCGGTCATTCCCGACGTGCCCGGCTGGGATGAATCTCAGGTAACGGATTCTGACGAAGATGTAATTATCGCCCACAACTGGGATGAACTGCGCCGTTTCATGTGGGATTACGTCGGCATAGTCCGTACCGACAAACGTTTGCAGCGCGCCAAACACAGGGTTGACCTGCTACAGCAGGAAATTACTGACTATTACAGTAATTATAAAATCAGCCGCGACTTACTGGAATTAAGAAATCTGGCGGTCGTGGCAGATCTGATTATCCGCTGTGCAATGCTTCGCAAAGAAAGTCGCGGGCTGCATTACACGCTGGACTATCCGGCGACACATGCAGAACCCCGCGACAGTATTCTTACACCGATTAACTATGACTGGTAAGCCGCTCCGGTAATTACTAACCGGTCGGCAACAAACCGCCTTTAATCCGCGCATACCGGCAAAACACCCTGAATTGCCGGTACTGGGAAAAATCGCTTAGCGAATCAGACAACACGATCAGATTCAGTGCCTCTTTACCTGAGCCGTCCACCCTGACTCGCAGGGCCGTCAGCCAGGGCCAGAGTATCCGCTGTTCTACCGAAGCAACTGTCAGCCACTCACCGGAAGCTGTGCAGAGACGCATATATTTATCTTTCGCCTGCCAGTGCAGTGCAATAACAGAACGGTCATGCGTCAGGGAAATATAGCGACGCCAGGTGGTGACAAATAATCCCCCCAGCAACACAGAGAAAACAACATTCAGAAACCAGGGAAGGTGCAACAGCCAGATGCTGTAATACGCAATTGATGCCAGCCCGGAATAAAGGACTCCAAGCTGGCGGGAAGGAGAAAACTTAATCTGCAGCAGGCTGGACACGGTCAAGAATAATTCTGACGATGCGCTGTAAATCCGGATCGACAGGCTCTTCCCGCTCCATTAACCAGACGAACAAATCAGTATCTTCACAGGCCAGTAATTTCACAAAACGGTCCTGGTCTGCTTCATCAAGATCAGAAAAAGCTTCTTCAACAAATGGCACAAACAACACATCCAGTTCCAGCATACCGCGCCGGCTTTGCCATTGTAATCGTCGTACATCTTCTTCTGTATACATCAGGACTTCCTCAGCTTAATTATGCGGGCAATATATAAAGTAAGCGTACCCGGAGCAAGCCCGGCATCCCAAAGTATTGATCTGACAACGGCGGATTGTTGCCGCTTTGAGAAAACCGGACGGCAAAACCTGCCGCCTGCAAGCCACCCCAAAAGCAAGTCACCGGATAAACCGGCCCGCACCAGCCTGACCACTCAGGTCTAAGTGTAAGTACACACTTTCACCCTGGGTGCCGAATTTATAGTAACTCAGATATAAACCGCAATTCCTCTAAAAATCTCAATAAGCTGATAACGGCAGCGGCAGCACATTTCAATCATACTTTCGGATGTACTGGCACAGGAATTGCTTTCCTCCTCCGTTACAAAGCCCGGCTTCCACCGGGTTAACAGCTGTAGGGATTGCTATGAATAGTCCAGCACCGCAACTCAATCCAGATTCTCATGTGCCTCACCTGCACGGCCTGGCAAACCTGATGTCCAGGGTATATCACGGCGAAGACCTCACTGATCTCGGTCTCGACTTCATTGACCGTGGTGGTAAAGGTGATGCCCAGGCACTGTTTGATCTGTCAATTCTGTTGCAGTTACGTGGACAACCGGACACCGGCGTAGCCGTTCAGCAACAGGCGCTGGCAATTCAGCAGCATTACTGCCTCGAACCAACCGTTAAACGGCATACCGTACGTTTGCTGGCTCTCGTTGCACCCGGCAATCTGATGACCAATACACCGCTGGAATTCATCGCCGAAGGTGCCGGCTTCAGCATGCAATTTCTTTACGTTGATCCCGCCCTGCCATTTCCGCCGGAATTACCGGATCATGATATAGCAATCGTGGCGCTGAGCGAGCTGGACAGAAACCTTGCAACACTGGACTACATTGACAGCTGGATCAGCCAGTGGCTCCGTCCGGTTCTCAATATGCCGGCACCGGTCAGCGTTCTGGGAAGGGACTTAATCTGCCACCAGTTGCAAAACCTGCCACACATTGAAATGCCTGTGACCATCCGGGTCAGCCGGGAAACATTACTTCAGGTCGCCGGAGGCAATCCGCCTCTTGAAGCACTTATTGTCGACGGCAGGATGCCGGTGATTATCCGTCCGGTGGACTCCCATGCCGGCTATGGACTGGAAAGACTCGACCAGCCTGAAGCCTTGCAGGATTACCTGACACGTTACAGTGATGCAGAATTTTTTGTCTCCCGCTATGTAGACTATCGCAGCAAAGATGGCCAGTTCCGTAAATACCGTGTTGTGATGATCGATGGCCAGCCAGAACTGGCGCACATGGCGGTTTCTGATCACTGGATGGTTCACTATGGCAATGCCGGCATGGAACAAAGTGCAGCTAAACGCTTTGAAGAAGCCGGGGCAATGGGCAATTTCAGGCAGGGGTTTGCCAAACGGCATGCCGCAGCCATTCAAACACTGCATGAAACCGTGGGCCTGGATTACTTCGGAATGGACTGCAGTGAAACACAGGACGGCAAACTGCTGATCTTTGAAGTAGGTGCCTCACTGAACATTCACGCGATGGATTGCAGCGAACTTTACCCTTACAAACGCCCTCAGATGCAACGGATATTTAACAACTTCCAGGCAATGCTACAGCATAAGTCCCGGTTACCGGAGTAAGCTCCCATGATCTGCCGGCGCAGGCGTCAGCGCCGGCAACAGATCACTTACCTGAGCGGCGTGCCTGGGCCGGGCTGACCCCAAAGCGTTGCTTAAACTTCTTACCGAAATGGCTCTGATCATTAAACCCCAACTCCAGAGCAAGCTCTTTCAGCGACATCTTACTCTCCAACACCTGCCGGCGGGCTTTCTGCAACCTCAGTTCAGTCATATAACGGTGTGGTGGCTCCCCAAGAGACTGCTTAAACATCCGCGCAAAGTGATAGCTGCTCAGGTTGGCCAGATCAGCCAGCTCTTCAAGACGAATCCCCTGTCCCATATGTGCATGCATATACTCAAGCACCTGACGTTTCACATGGGGTGCAAGCCCTCCGGAAATATCCGGCAGAGATTTCTCACGGGCATAATGCTGCAACAGGTAAGTCATCAGCATATCAGCGGCACTGCTCAGGGTGAGCCGGTCCGCCGCAGATGTCCAGTTAAGCGGCATCACGACATTTCGGCACAGCGCATCAATCCAGGCAATGTCTTCGAAGGTAAGATCCGGCATCTGAACCTGATGATCACGGTCCCAGATCCGGGTTGTCAGTTCAGCAAGCTTATCGTGATCAAAGTACAGATGAAAAAATCGCAGATAACCGGCAACTTCCCAGAAAGACTCATGCCCTTGCGGCATAACACATACTTTACCCGGCGCCCCGCCAGTCAGCCGCTGCCCGTCACTGCTGCGGCTGATATCGTAACCACCATCCAGATAGCAGCTGAGCGTATGATGAGACGGCCCGTCATAAACGACATAGTCCTCAGCATTCGACCAGACGGCCGCCGCGACACCGCTGCCAAGATCGATACTTTGCTCAAGCGTCGCGTTGGAAGCATTTAACTGACTGAAAACCAGATAATCCTGGTGGCTTAACTGACTCATAACTGCCCGCTTTACTGGTGAACCTCTGAATAAAAATCGCTGACCTTACACGCTATGCTAATTCAGCTATCGCGTGCTGACCATTCCCCGGCAGACAAAACAGCAAGAATCTACCAAAAACCGTCACCAAGCCTCCGCATTGCGCAATAAACTACCAGCTATAAAAGCGTCCTCATGCAACACTTTCATCAGCACCCACTCACATATGACGGAACACTCTATTATGCTGACAGCCTTTCTATACCTGTTAACAGTGATCATCTGGGGAACAACCTGGATAGCGATCAAGCTGCAACTGGGTGACGTTGCGATCGAGGCATCAATCATTTACCGGTTCTCACTGGCAGCCATTGTCATGTTCAGTTTGTTACAACTGTTCAGAAAACGGCAGCCTATAACCCCAACAGACCATCTTTTCTGTTTGCTGCAGGGAGCCTGCCTGTTTTGCGTTAATTTTTACTGTTTCTATCTGGCAACAGGCTATGTATCCAGCGGATTAGTCTCGGTTATTTTCTCACTGGCAACGGTACTTAACGCACTGAATAACTGGTTCTGGTTTGGTAAACGACCAACAACACGGGTACTTTGCGGCGCAGTACTGGGCTTGCTGGGAATCAGTGTTCTGTTCTGGCCAGAATTGCAGCAACAGTCAGATATCTGGACGCTGTTACCCGGTATCGCTCTGGCAGCAGCGGGCACCTACTGTTTTTCACTGGGCAACATGCTCTCTGTCAGGCATCAGAAACAGGGCCTGAAGCCGCCGACAACCAACGCCTGGGGTATGTTTTATGGCGTAGCTATTTTGCTGATTATAAGCCTGATAAACGGCGTCGAATTTACCATCAGTTATGAGGTAACCTATATCAGCGCCCTGCTTTATCTGGCCATTCCCGGAACGGTCATCGGCTTTACCGCCTACCTGATGCTGGTCGGACGGATAGGCCCGGATTCTGCAGCCTATGCGACGGTTATGTTTCCGGTGGTGGCACTGACAATATCATCACTATATGAAGGCTATAGCTGGTCACCTGTGGCGATCAGTGGTTTACTCCTGGTTATCAGCGGCAACATCATAATTTTCAGCAAACTCAGGTTACCGGCTTTCGGCTTTAAACGCCTGTCAAATGCCTCAAAATAATAAGACGCTATGCACAAAACTCACTGGCAAAAAATCCGTCACCGGCTACATCAACACCCGGAATTATCAGGAAACGAACTGGCTACCGCCCGGTTTGTCACCAGCCGGTTGCAACAGCTGAAACCTGACCGGCTGTACACCGATATTGGCGGCTATGGAGTAGCGGCATGCTTTGACAGCCCACACCCGGGCCCGGTCGTCCTGTTCCGTGCGGAACTTGATGCCCTGCCAATTAACGAAATAAATACTTTTGCTCACCGCTCTGTTACGCCGGGGGTATCTCATAAATGCGGGCATGATGGTCATATGACAATCCTGCTGTCCCTTGCCAGTTATATAGCCGACAACCAGCCTGAGCGGGGAACAGCAATCGTACTGTTTCAGCCAGCAGAAGAAACCGGAGAAGGCGCCAGAGCCATTGTTGGCGACCCGGCATTTTCAGAGCTTGCGCCAGACTACTGCTTTGCACTGCATAACCTGCCTGGCCACCCCATGGGGCAGGTCATGATACGCTCAGGCAGCTTTAACTGTGCATCACGCGGACTCACCATTGAACTTACCGGAAAAACAGCCCATGCCGCTTATCCGGAAACCGGCATCAGCCCGGCCAGCGCCATCGCCGAACTGATCCAGACCTTGCCCGGCCTGGCCAGCAACATCAGCCAGGATGAACGGGTTATGCTCACCCTGATTCACTGCACACTCGGCGAAGCCGCATTCGGCACATCACCCGGGCAGGCAAAACTCCTCGCCACACTGCGAAGCGAATCAGATTCAGCAATGCACCGGCTAATTGAAACGGTTACAGATCACTGTCATGCAATCGCAGCGCAACACAGCTTAAGTATCGGCTTTCAGTGGGATGATGTTTTTGCCGCAAGCCGTAACGATGCCGAATGTGCAGAATATGTAGCACAGGCAGCAAGAGAATGCGGGCAACCGGTAAAATGGCTGGACGAACCCTTTCGCTGGTCTGAAGACTTTGGTGCTATAAGTGCAGCCAGCCGGGGGGCTATGTTCGCGCTGGGTGCAGGCGAAAAAACGCCACAGATTCACAATCCGGACTACGACTTTCCTGATCAGTTAATCACCACAGGTACCGATATTTTCGCTGCCATTTACAGACAGTTACTCAGGGAAACTTAACCGCTATACTGCCCTCCCCGAAGCGATACCAGAGTTGCACAGTGAAGATCCTGTTACTTTCCGCCTATGATGCCGACAGCCACCGGTACTGGCATCAAAATCTGATCAGGCAATTTCCGGAACATGAGTGGACAGTACAGACGCTGCCGGCCCGATACTTCGCCTGGCGAATTCGCGGTAACAGTCTGAGCTGGGCTTTCGGTGAGCAACGTCCTTTGCTCGAACAGCCATACGATTTGCTTATCGCCACCTCCATGACCGATCTTTCGGCGCTGAAAGGTATGATCCCCAATTTAGCCAGCATACCGTCAGTGGTGTACTTCCACGAAAATCAGTTTGCTTACCCGGCGACGGACAAGGCACATAAAAGCGTGGAACCACAGATTCTCAACATCTACACCGCCGCCTGCGCCGACCGTATCTTATTCAATACCACCTATAACCGGGACAGCTTTTTTAACGGCGCACGGGCATTACTGAAAAAACTGCCGGATCATGTCCCTGCAAAGCTGATATCTCAACTCGAAGAACGTGCTTCAATCCTACCTGTACCTTTAGAAACAGAGCTGTTTAAGCCTGTTCAGGCGCACCTGAAAGCATTAACAGAATGGCGTGACAACAACCACAAAGCATTAAGAATCGTCTGGGCAGCCCGCTGGGAGTACGACAAGGGGCCGGCGCATTTACTGGCCATTTTGGAACAGCTGGAAGAACAGAATACCGACTACCGCCTTTGCCTGATGGGCCAGAGTTTTCGCCACTCTCCCAAGGAATTTAAGCTTATCGGTGAACGCTTTAAGCACAAGCTGGTTCAGTTTGGCTACGCCGAAAGCCGTGAGGAGTATCTTCAGTGGCTGCGCACAGCAGACATTTTTCTGTCCACAGCATTACATGAATTTCAGGGCTTATCGGTGCTGGAAGCCGTCGCCTGCGGCTGCACGCCGGTATTGCCGGCACGGGAGGTATACCCGGCCCTGTTTCCGGAACAATATCTTTACCGTTGCTCAGAAGATATTAGCCGGGAAGCGACAGCTGCCTGCGCTAAGCTGACCGAAACAACAGCCGAACATGAAACCTGTGAGCCTCCCGACGTCAGTTATATCAGTTGGCAAAACCAGCGTGCGGCCTATGACGCTGTGCTGAAATCAACAACCGCTAAAAACTGACTGATTGGCTGGTAACCGCCTCAACCTTTTGCGGAAAACTCATAATGGACGTCAGGGTATTGGAATGATGTAAGCTGATCTGCTCACCTGCCGCATGGGGTTTGTCGTGGGTCGTGTGCGCATCGGTCACCAACTCTACCCGGTATCCGAGGCCAGCCGCCCGCCGGGTAGTGGTATCTACGCAAAACTCACTGGCAAACCCACAAATCACCAGTTGATCCGCACCAGCTTCTGTCAGCTGTGACTGCAAATCGGTATCCAGAAACGCATCCGGCGTGGTTTTTCTTACCTGCCGGTCGTCCGCACCTGTGATCAGATCCTTCTGTAACTGCCAGGCGTCTGAGTCTGCAAACAGACCATTCTGGGGACGCTCATGATAAACGAATATCACGGGTACAGACGCAGCCCTTGCAGCCACCGTGACCCGGTTAATATTTTCAATCGTCGCTTCAGCATTGGCCGGCAAAGGCTCCGGCTCAAAAAACGCACGCTGCACATCAATCACAATAACTGCTTTAACCATAAAACTGACACCACTCTGAAGACACTGAAATTAATACCGGGTTTACATCTGACAGGCTGAATTTTTTAGCAGGTTCCGTTGTCTGATCTTTAACTGAATCAATTCGATAACAATAAGACATCTATGCCTGCCATCCTGAATCCCAAAACACTGTTAAAAAAGTACTGGAAAGATATCGCTCTGATACTTGCCGTTTTTATCGGTATCACCGCCTGGCAGGAACGTAACTTACTGGCAGATAATCAGCCCGCAGACAACTTTGAACTGCCGATTCTTCAGTCCTCCGAAAGCTCGCCACTGTTCACCCCAGGTAAACAGACACTGGTGTATTTTTTTGCTCCCTGGTGCAGCATCTGTAAACTCAGTATCGGCAATCTGTCAGCAGTATCAGGTGAAGTAGATGCAGTAGCCGTGGCTCTGGATTACACATCAGCCAGTGAAGTCAGTGAATTTATTGGTGAGCAGGAAGTTCAGGTGCCGGTATTAATGGGCAACCAACGGGTGAGTAACGCCTATAAAATTTCTGCTTTTCCAACCTATTACCTGATTGATACTGACGGAACAATTGCTGAGAAAAGTATGGGCTACAGCAGCTCTCTGGGCCTGCGCTGGAGAACACTCTAGATCAGGGCCCCATACTTGTCCTCATACCAGTATTCAACAGCTGCCACACCCACAGGCCGCGAGAAATAGTATCCCTGTGAACACACTCTGGAATGCTGTTTCAGCAGCTTGTAGTGTGCTTCGGTCTCAACCCCCTCAGCCGTAACATTCAGGCCCAGCGTATTGCTCATCGCGATAATGGCATTAACAATCGAAAGATCACCGTCGTCCTGAACAATATCGCGGATAAAAGAACGGTCGATCTTAAGACGGTTTATGGGCAGCTGCTTTAACCGCGCCAGTGAAGAATAGCCGATCCCGAAATCATCAATTGCTAAATGAACACCCAGGCTGCGTAGCGACTGCAACACCCGCTCAGGCCGTTGTAAGTCAGTCATCAGATAGGTTTCTGTAATTTCCAGCTCCAGAAAGCTGGCAGGCAATCCGGTTTCTGCCAATACCCTTTCAACAAGCTGATAAAAATCCCATTCCAGTTGCCCCCCGGAAACGTTAACTGCAACGTACTCAAAGACAAGTCCGGCATCCAGCCAGCGCCTTGCCTGAGCACAGGCCTCACGTAACACCCATTCTCCAAGACTGATAATGATCCGTGAGCTTTCTGCTATATGAATAAAATGATCAGGAAAGACCAGACCTCTCTCAGGATGCTGCCAGCGAACCAGAGCTTCAAGCCCTTTCAGATTACCTTCCGCACACAGAACCGGCTGATAGTGCAGCACAAACTGTTCAGCCACCAGGGCTTCACGTAGCTCCCGTTCTACGATGAGTATTTCGTTGGCCTGCTTTGCCATATCATGATCATACACACGGTAACTCTGTCGTCCTTCAGCTTTCGCCTGGTACATCGCAATATCAGCACTTTTCATAAGTTCAGAAATGCAACTGCCATCCCGCGGATACATAGCAATACCAATGCTGACGTTCTGATAGTAATCATGACCGGCTACCTCCATCGGCTCAGAGATACAGCTAATAAGCCGGGACGCGAGATGCTCAGCCTGCTCAATACCGGGAAGGTTCTGACAAACAACCGTGAACTCATCACCACTGAGACGGGCTACCATATCATCCGGATGACAACATTCCCTGATACGCCTTGCGACTTCCTTGAGTAACTCATCGCCAACCGCATGGCCCAGGCTGTCATTAATATTTTTGAAATAATCCAGATCAAGAAACAACAGAGCGATTTTTTGTTGCCGGCGCTTAGCCCGGAGAATCGCTGTATCCAGCTCTTGATTAAGAAGCAGACGGTTAGGTAAGCCGGTGAGATGATCATAATGGGCTAAACGGTCAAGTTTGGCCTGCGCTTCTTTAGTGCTGGAGATATCGGAAAAGACAAACACCAGACTGGTCAGGCTTTCATTGTCCGTATATACCGCTGACATAGTCATCCAGATCGGATAAATCTGACCATTAGCCCGTTTCGCCCAGATTTCACCCTGCCAGCACTTCCCCTGCGCGGCCAGAGCAAACAGGTCGGCGATCCGGATGTTACGGCGATCTTTGTTGGAAAGAAAATAAATCGGCTGACCCAGCAACTGCTGTTCAGTATATCCGGAGGTATCAAGCGTGGCCGGGTTAACAGCAATGATCCGGAAATCAACATCTGTGATAACAATCCCCTGACCGGCACTGGCAAACACTGCTGCGGCCTGCCTGAGCTGATGTTCGGTCAACTTACGCTCAGAAATATCCCGGCAGGTACAGATCAAACCGACAGGCGTATCCGCTTCATCGCGAATCAGTGTCAGTGAGACTTCTACATCAAATCTGCTCTGATCCTTACGCTGTCCCTTAAGCTCACCGCGCCACTTACCTTCAGCAAGAACCACCGGGAAATATAATTCATTGATCAGTTCTACCTGGTCAGGACAATATAATTTGCTCCAGTGCTCACCGATCAGCTCATCAACCCGGTAACCATACAACTCTGCTTCAGCAGGATTCACGTAAACAAACAAGCCATCAGCATTGTGGAGGGAAAGCCCTTCCATACCACTGTCAACGGCATGGCGCAGACGGGCGTGAAGATCATCATCTAAGGAAGTAAACACCGGGCCTGCAGAAAACTCTGCAAGCCACTGCGTCTCGGAAAAGCCACTTAACCTGACGGATATATTATGACCGGACTTGCGCAGTAAAGCGCACCAGAACGCTTCAGCCAGAAAGCTTCCTGCTGATTGAAAAAGATCCGGAACCGTTCTGCCAATAAGGTCAGCCGGACTGGAATTTAGCGGACTGGACTCTAAAAGAACCGCCGCCTGCTCATTGGCGAAACTGATCAGACCATCAGAATCAAAAATCAGTATTCCTGATACCGCAATATACGTCTTATCCAAAGTAGCTGAGTCACCCACTACAACCGTATCCACTCAACCCCCTTACATCCAAGGATTCACGCTGAGACACATTTATAACATACGTTTGATTCTTAAGACTAACGCATCACTGAAAAATATCGCAGCTGACGATCCAACACTTCCCCCAATGGATAAAATCGGTTAAAGCGCTGTATTCAGTATCTTAAAGAGAGTCTTGATCAGGCCCATAACGGTGGAAGCCTTTCCTCCAGACAAAAAAAACCTGCTACAAGGTAGCAGCCTGTGCCTTATCAAGAGCCTTAAAGAGAGCCTTAATCAGGTGCCTGGCGGTGGAAGCCTTTCCTGCAGACGAAAAAAAACTGCTACAAGATAGCAGCCAGTGTCTTAAAGAGAGTCTTAATTAGGTGCTTGGCGATGGAAGTCCCAGAGCCGGTGGCTCTGATCGTAAAACCGGGCCAACGCTTCGCGTCGTTATGAAGTGTATTAAAGGAGGGCCTTAAAGAGAGCCTTAATTAAGTGCCGGAGGATAGAAGCCTTTCCTGCAGACGAAAAAAAGCCCTGCTACAAGGTAGCAAGCTGTGCTTTATGAAGGGGCTTAATCAGGTGCCTGGCGGTGGAAGCCTTTCCTGCAGACGAAAAAAAACCCGCTACAGCGTAGCGGGTTTTCTTAATTAGGTGCTTGGCGATGGAAGTCCCAGAGCCGGAGGCTCTGATCGTAAAACCGGGCCAACGCTGCGCGTCGTCTCATTCCGGTTTTACCCTACTCTACATGGGACATGAACGCGCAAGCGCGCCTCTTTATTTGCTTCCCCATGCGAGCACTGGATTATCAAACTCGTAACATGAAAAAACCCCAGCCGCTTCGCGACTGGGGTTTCTCATATTAGGTGCTTGGCGATGACCTACTCTCACATGGGGAAGCCCCACACTACCATCGGCGCTAAGACGTTTCACTTCCGAGTTCGGTAAGGGATCGGGTGGTTCCATCTCGCTATGGTCGCCAAGCAAAAAAGGTAACAATCTAAATCCTGTGTGCCTTATTCAGGCCGAGTCTTAAGCTTATGTTTCAAAACAATGTACAAACTCTAATCCGTCTCGCTTTTCAGCAAGCTCTTCAATGTATCTTCAGTTCTTGATCATGTTGTGCCTGTGCACAACCAAACGCTTTTGGCGTTATATGGTCAAGCCTCACGAGCAATTAGTACTGGTTAGCTCAACGCCTCACAACGCTTACACACCCAGCCTATCAACGTCCTGGTCTTGAACGGCTCTTCAGGGGACTCAAGGTCCCAGTGAGATCTCATCTTGAAGGGGGCTTCCCGCTTAGATGCTTTCAGCGGTTATCCTGTCCGAACATAGCTACCGGGCAATGCCATTGGCATGACAACCCGAACACCAGAGGTTCGTTCACTCCGGTCCTCTCGTACTAGGAGCAACTCTTCTCAAATCTCAAACGTCCACGGCAGATAGGGACCGAACTGTCTCACGACGTTCTAAACCCAGCTCGCGTACCACTTTAAATGGCGAACAGCCATACCCTTGGGACCGGCTTCAGCCCCAGGATGTGATGAGCCGACATCGAGGTGCCAAACACCGCCGTCGATGTGAACTCTTGGGCGGTATCAGCCTGTTATCCCCGGAGTACCTTTTATCCGTTGAGCGATGGCCCTTCCATACAGAACCACCGGATCACTAAGACCTACTTTCGTACCTGCTCGACGTGTCTGTCTCGCAGTCAAGCGCGCTTATGCCTTTATACTCGATGCATGATTTCCGACCATGCTGAGCGCACCTTCGTACTCCTCCGTTACTCTTTGGGAGGAGACCGCCCCAGTCAAACTACCCACCACACAATGTCCGCGATCCCGATAAGGGACCTGCGTTAGAACCTCAATAGTACCAGGCTGGTATTTCAAGATTGGCTCCACTCGAACTGGCGTCCAAGTTTCAAAGCCTCCCAGCTATCCTACACAAGTAATATCAAAGTCCACTGCGAAGCTATAGTAAAGGTTCACGGGGTCTTTCCGTCTAGCCGCGGATATACGGCATCTTAACCGCAATTTCAATTTCACTGAGTCTCGGGTGGAGACAGTGTGGCCATCGTTACGCCATTCGTGCAGGTCGGAACTTACCCGACAAGGAATTTCGCTACCTTAGGACCGTTATAGTTACGGCCGCCGTTTACTTGGGCTTCGATCAAGAGCTTCGCCGAAGCTAACCCCATCAATTAACCTTCAAGCACCGGGCAGGCGTCACACCCTATACGTCCACTTTCGTGTTTGCAGAGTGCTGTGTTTTTAATAAACAGTCGCAGCCACCTAGTATCTTCGACCCCCAACAGCTTAGAGAGCAAGTCTCATCACCGTCAGGGGCGTACCTTCTCCCGAAGTTACGGTACCATTTTGCCTAGTTCCTTCACCCGAGTTCTCTCAAGCGCCTTGGTATTCTCTACCTGACCACCTGTGTCGGTTTGGGGTACGATTTCTTGTTATCTGAAGCTTAGAAGTTTTTCCTGGAAGCATGGCATCAACCACTTCGTCCAAAAGAGGACTCGTCATCAACTCTCAGCCTTAGGGAACCGGATTTTCCTAATCCCCCAGCCTACAGCCTTAAACACGGACAACCAACGCCGTGATGGCCTAGCCTTCTCCGTCACTCCATCGCAATAACAAGAAGTACAGGAATATTAACCTGTTTCCCATCGACTACGCCTTTCGGCCTCGCCTTAGGGGTCGACTCACCCTACCCTGATTAGCATTGGATAGGAACCCTTGGTCTTCCGGCGGGGAGGTTTTTCACCCCCCTTATCGTTACTCATGTCAGCATTCGCACTTCTGATACCTCCAGGATGCCTTACAGCTTTCCCTTCAACGGCTTACAGAACGCTCCTCTACCACGCAGACAAGCTGCGTCCGTAGCTTCGGTGTATGGTTTGAGCCCCGTTATATCTTCCGCGCAGGCCGACTCGACTAGTGAGCTATTACGCTTTCTTTAAAGGGTGGCTGCTTCTAAGCCAACCTCCTAGCTGTCTAAGCCTTCCCACATCGTTTCCCACTTAACCATAACTTTGGGACCTTAGCTGACGGTCTGGGTTGTTTCCCTTTCCACGACGGACGTTAGCACCCGCCGTGTGTCTCCCATAATTGCACTCTACGGTATTCGGAGTTTGCATCGGGTTGGTAAGTCGGGATGACCCCCTAGCCGAAACAGTGCTCTACCCCCGTAGGTGAGATATGAGGCGCTACCTAAATAGCTTTCGAGGAGAACCAGCTATCTCCGAGCTTGATTAGCCTTTCACTCCGATCCACAAGTCATCCGCTGGCTTTTCAACGACAGTCGGTTCGGTCCTCCAGTTGATGTTACTCAACCTTCAACCTGCCCATGGATAGATCGCTCGGTTTCGGGTCTAATCCCAGCAACTATACGCCCTATTAAGACTCGGTTTCCCTACGGCTCCCCTAAACGGTTAACCTTGCTACTGAAATTAAGTCGCTGACCCATTATACAAAAGGTACGCAGTCACAGAACAAGTCTGCTCCCACTGCTTGTACGTACACGGTTTCAGGTTCTATTTCACTCCCCTCACAGGGGTTCTTTTCGCCTTTCCCTCACGGTACTGGTTCACTATCGGTCAGTCAGGAGTATTTAGCCTTGGAGGATGGTCCCCCCATATTCAAACAGGATATCACGTGTCCCGTCTTACTCGATTTCACTGCGTATAAGTTTTCGTATACGGGGCTATCACCCACTACGGCCGCACTTTCCAGAGCGTTCTACTAACTACAACACAGCTTAAGGGCTGGTCCCCGTTCGCTCGCCGCTACTAGGGGAATCTCGGTTGATTTCTTTTCCTCCGGGTACTTAGATGTTTCAGTTCCCCGGGTTCGCCTCTCTAAAGCTATGTATTCACTTAAGAGATACCCAGCTTATACTGGGTGGGTTTCCCCATTCGGAAATGTTTGGATCAAAGTCTGTTTACCGACTCCCCAAACCTTATCGCAGGTTACCACGTCCTTCATCGCCTCTGACTGCCAAGGCATCCACCGTGCACGCTTAGTCACTTGACCATATAACCCAAAAGGGTCTGATTCAAAGTAACTGATAAAACTTCATAGCCAACTGTTAAACAGTTAACGCTGAAGTAACGATACATTTACGCCGGATTAGCGCTTGTACATTTGTCTTACTTAATTCTCGTTTTTACAGGATTTAAATTGTTAAAGAGCGTTTAAAGCAAAAAGCTTTAAAAGATAGTCACTTAAGCGTGAGTATTTTTTAAAACTTTCCTAAACTTGAGCGAAATTTCGATCGTCACTGCCGAACTTTTCATTAATCGAGGCAAGTTTTGAGGACGTGTAGCCTGCTACACGACGAGAAACTTAACGAAGAGAAATGGAAAGTTGGTAGGCCTGAGTGGACTTGAACCACCGACCTCACCCTTATCAGGGGTGCGCTCTAACCAGCTGAGCTACAAGCCTATATCTTGGTATAAATACCAATTCGCTCTCTTTACATTCTGATCAGATAATTCGTGTGAACGCTTGCTAAGAATCCGCTATCGTTTAAGGAGGTGATCCAGCCCCAGGTTCCCCTAGGGCTACCTTGTTACGACTTCACCCCAGTCATGAACCACACCGTGGTAACCGCCCTCCCGAAGGTTAAGCTAGCTACTTCTGGTGCAATCCACTCCCATGGTGTGACGGGCGGTGTGTACAAGGCCCGGGAACGTATTCACCGTGACATTCTGATTCACGATTACTAGCGATTCCGACTTCATGGAGTCGAGTTGCAGACTCCAATCCGGACTACGACCGGTTTTGTGAGATTAGCTCCCCCTCGCAGGATTGCAGCCCTCTGTACCGGCCATTGTAGCACGTGTGTAGCCCTACTCGTAAGGGCCATGATGACTTGACGTCGTCCCCACCTTCCTCCGGTTTGTCACCGGCAGTCTCCTTAGAGTTCCCACCCGAAGTGCTGGCAAATAAGGACAAGGGTTGCGCTCGTTACGGGACTTAACCCAACATTTCACAACACGAGCTGACGACAGCCATGCAGCACCTGTCACTGCGTTCCCGAAGGCACATCAGAATCTCTTCCGACTTCGCAGGATTTCAAGAGTAGGTAAGGTTCTTCGCGTTGCGTCGAATTAAACCACATGCTCCACCGCTTGTGCGGGCCCCCGTCAATTCATTTGAGTTTTAACCTTGCGGCCGTACTCCCCAGGCGGTCTACTTAGTGCGTTAGCTGCGCCACTAAGACATCAAGTGTCCCAACGGCTAGTAGACATCGTTTACGGCGTGGACTACCAGGGTATCTAATCCTGTTTGCTCCCCACGCTTTCGCACCTCAGCGTCAGTATCAGACCAGGTGGTCGCCTTCGCCACTGGTGTTCCTTCCTATATCTACGCATTTCACCGCTACACAGGAAATTCCACCACCCTCTTCTGTACTCTAGTTATCCAGTATCAGGTGCAGTTCCCAGGTTGAGCCCGGGGCTTTCACATCTGACTTAAATAACCGCCTACGCGCGCTTTACGCCCAGTAATTCCGATTAACGCTCGGACCCTCCGTATTACCGCGGCTGCTGGCACGGAGTTAGCCGGTCCTTCTTCTGCAGTTAACGTCACAGTATGCACGTATTAAGTACACACCTTTCCTCACTGCTGAAAGTGCTTTACAACCCTAAGGCCTTCTTCACACACGCGGCATGGCTGCATCAGGCTTGCGCCCATTGTGCAATATTCCCCACTGCTGCCTCCCGTAGGAGTCTGGGCCGTGTCTCAGTCCCAGTGTGGCTGATCATCCTCTCAGACCAGCTACGGATCGTCGCCTTGGTAGGCCATTACCCCACCAACTAGCTAATCCGACGCAGACTCATCTGATAGCGCAAGGCCCGAAGGTCCCCTGCTTTCCCCCGTAGGGCGTATGCGGTATTAATCCAAATTTCTCTGGGCTATCCCCCACTACCAGGCAGATTTCTACGCGTTACTCACCCGTCCGCCGCTCGTCAGCAAAGTAGCAAGCTACTCTCTGTTACCGCTCGACTTGCATGTGTTAAGCCTGCCGCCAGCGTTCAATCTGAGCCATGATCAAACTCTTCAGTTTAATTTTTTCGACACCGGAATTTGGTGTCTTAAATCTAGCTCAAAGTTACACTAACTTTCATAAAAACATCTTAAATGAATTCACGTGTTTGTCCGAAGACAAAAGTTGCTTACTTTGATAAAGCTTTTGTGCTTCATCTCAACAAGCGCCCACACGAATTATCTGATCAAATTGTTAAAGAGCGTTGCTTGAAACCACTTTCGCAACCGGTGTAACCGTCGTTGCCGTCGTCTCGAGCGAGGTGCGTATTCTACTCAACACCCGGTGGAAGTCAACGGTTATTTTCAGAAGATTTTGATTAATTCCGAAGAACTTATCAAAACCGGAAAACACCTTTTTCGTTCCGGTCGAATCAGCTAACTCACACTTCAAAACAATTTGTTTTTCAGTGGTTTATTCTGACTCTCATTAAGCTTGTCTAGCTGCGTTGCCGCTGCCCTGCGTCTCAATGTGGGGGCGTATTATAGGCACGCAGCCAAAAGTGTCAACAGGCTTTTTCAGTTTCTTAATATTTATGTCACTTGCCTGAAACAACCTTATGCACCTGACCGAACAGCATCATTATATGTAGTACATAACAACGCGTTTTGCTAACCCCGTTACGCATAAACAGAATGCAACCTTCAGATACAAAAACGCCGTCATAGACAGACGGCGTTTTTTTAACTGATCAGCGCTTTTTAGACTTCTTCTTTTGCTTGGCCAAATGCTGTTTATAGCGCAGCTTTTTCATCTGCTGGCGTTTGGTCAGCTCATTCTTCTTATCCTTGAACGGATTATCGCTGCTTCTGAATTCAAAGCGTAACGGCGTACCCTTAATGCCTAATACTTTCGTGAACTTGTTTTCCAGGTAGCGCTTATAAGAGTTAGGCAGTTCTGCAGTCTGGTTACCATGGATAACAATCACCGGAGGGTTTGATCCCCCCTGGTGCGCATATCGCAACTTAATCCGGTGACCACGGACCATTGGCGGCTGATGATCTGCAACGATATCTTCCAGTAAACGGGTCAGTTTATTGGTTGCCCATTTCATCATTGCAAATTCATAGGCTTCATCTATCGAAGCATACAGCTCGCCGACTCCGCTACCATGCAACGCTGAAATGAAATGCATACGGGCAAATGATACGAAGTCCAGACGACGGCGTAACTGTTCACGCACTTCTTCTTTTTCTTCACCGCTCATTCCATCCCACTTATTCAGTGCGATAACCAGAGACCGGCCAGCATCAAGCACATAACCCAGCATGTGCAGGTCCTGCTCTGAAATTCCTTCCTGAGCATCGATTACCAAAACAACTACATTGGCATCTTTAATGGCCTGCAGAGTTTTAATAATGGAAAATTTTTCTACCGCTTCACGTACATTCTTACGCCGGCGAACACCCGCGGTATCAATAAGGGTGTACGGCTCCCCGTTACGTTCGTAAGGAATATAGATACTGTCACGGGTTGTGCCGGCCTGGTCAAATACCACGACCCGGTCTTCACCCAGCAGACGGTTAACCAGCGTCGACTTACCCACATTAGGCCGGCCGATAATGGCAATTTTCTTACTCCGCTGCAGTTCTTCCTCTTCTTCGCTGAGTTCAATAACCGGAATTTCTTCCAATACATGTTCAATCAGCTGGGTAACGCCCCGACCGTGAGAGGCTGCTATAGGCAATGGCTCAGACAGACCTAGACTGTAGAAGTCGCTCATCGCGATATCCGGATCAATACCGTCGGTCTTGTTAACGATCAGGTAGGCATCTTTTTCACAGCGGCGCAGGTGGTCGGCAATAAGTTCATCTGCCGGGTTCAGGCCGGCACGGCCATCCACAAGAAATAATACGATGTCTGCTTCATCAATGGCCAACAGAGATTGTTCAGCCATCTTATAATCAATACCCTGTTCATCACCGGAGATACCACCGGTATCCACAACGATATAATCACGCTCGCCCAGGCGTCCTTCACCGTATTTACGGTCCCGGGTCAGGCCTGAATAGTCAGCAACCAGGGCATCACGGGATCGGGTCAGCCGGTTAAACAGGGTCGATTTTCCAACATTTGGCCGGCCCACAAGGGCGATTACAGGAATCATATTCTGATCAGACTCTTAAAAATTAAGGTATTGCTGAATAGGGATTAACATTCCGGATCTGATTTATGATCCAACCATTTTCTCAGCAATATAAAACAAAATGGCGACCCGCTGCACAGCAACGGACCGCCATTATATAGAATTTAAAACTTATTGCAGTTTTATAGCAGCCAGACGACCGGCGTTAGTAAGCACATACAAAGTGTCATCAACCACTTTCATGTCACTGCGGATACCTGATCCGTCAACCTGATAGCGGGCGACGAAGCGACCGTCAATCTGAGACATGAAGTGCAGATAACCGTCAAAGTCACCGACTACAACTGTGTTACCGATTACTGCTGGCGCAGATGCTTCACGTAATTCCAGTGCAGGCTGCTGCCAGACACTGGCACTGGTACGCTGATCGTAAGCCTGAATGAAGCTGTTATCTTCACTGACATAGATGTTACCGAAACCTGCAGCTAACTGGCGGTAGCTGGAAGCATCCTTCGACCACAGTACCTGTGCATCCTGTACACTGACAGCAACAAGCTTACCCTGATAGCTGACAACGTAGACAACACCGTTCGCAAGAATTGGCTGACCATCAATATCAATGATGCGTTCCAGTTCCGATTTGCCGTCAGCCGCTGCAATTAAGCGCTCCCACAGTAAACCGCCGTTACGGTTATCCACGGCAACCAGCTTGCCGTTAGCAAATGCTGCCAGCGTCGCATCCAGCGCAACGATAGGCGCACTGGTTCCGCGCAGTGTCAGCGCCGGAATCTGAGTATCGTAGGTCCACTTTTGTTCACCGGTGTTAACATCAAATGCCACCAGACTGCCGTTTTGCAGCTGGCTTACCAGCAACTGCTCGTTCATCTGAGCAGGGCTAAGCGCTTCAGCCTGTAACTGCTTACGCCAGATCTCTTCACCGTTTTCATTGTTCAGGACAATCAGCATTCCCTGCTCAGTTGTCACGGCGATCTGTTTCGGACCGACACCGACACCGCCAGCAACCGGCACATCAAGCTCAGCCGACCAGACAACATCGCCACTGGCACGGTCTAGCGCATAAACATTACCTGACACACTGCTGGTATAGATACGGTCAGTGGTAATGCCCATGGTTAGCTGATTAAACTTTTCCCCCAGGCTTCCCACAGAAGTACGCCAGAGAAGATCAACGTCTTTTTCAGCTTCAAATTTAACCAGAGGCGCCGGCTCAACCTCTACTTCACTGCTAAACCAGCCACAGGCACTCAGATTTGCAGCCATAAGGCCAACGGCCGCCAGGCGTGTCAGATAGTTCATTGTTAACCCTCAACGGCCAGATTATCGAGTTTCATAACTAAAATAGGACGAGCTTCATCACCCGCCAGATCCAGCGCTTGCTGATAGCTTTCACGGGCCTTGACCGGCTCGTTATTTTTCAGCTGCAGATCGCCTTTCAGCTCCATCAGGCTCACCTGGAAGGCATCAGAACTCACACCATTCAATAACGTAATTGCTGCTGCAACATCGCCTTTTGATGCCAGCACACGGGCTTTACGCATTGTTGTTACGACTGTCATCACCGGGTCTTCAGATTGCGACAGCACCCAGTCGAACTCCGCGATAGCACCTTCTTTATCACCGGCATCCAGTAACAGACGGGCATTAAGCAGAGCACCAAAGCGGGCGTAAGCTGTGTCGTCAAAGTCATCTTTAAGATTACCCGCTAGGTGAGCAGCGGTTGATTTCTGCTCTTCAGTTGCCTGCGGGGCGCTGGCTAATGCAACCGCCTGAATCAGGTTCTGATAAAGTGCGGCTGCTGTTTCAGCTTTTACTTGCTGGTTATTCTGCCAACCTTTCCATGCAAAAATAATTGCACCGGCCAGAAGCACACCCAGAACCAGTGACTTACCATTTTCCTGCCACCACTTCTTTAACGCTTCAACCTGTTCTTCTTCTGTGCGCAATTCAGCCACAACATACTCCCGTGCTTTATAAAACTCTAAAAACTAATTTATGCCTGCTGTTGCTGTAATAAAGCAGCAATATCCGACTCAGCAACATCGTAGCTCGGCTCGGAGTTATACCACAGGTTTGACACCAGTGAACCTTCTTCATTCTGGCGTACCAGGATTACCCAGGCAGCGCCGGTCTGCCGGGCTTTATTGGCGATGTTTTTCAGCCCACTGCAATGCAGCTGAATACGCAGCCCGGGCACAGCATCCCGCAGCTGATCGGCCAGAACAACCATACGGGACTGAATGCCTTTATGCTCCGCCGCCAGGTAAACATCAAATGGCTGACGCAACGCGTCCGGTACCACATTGAGGGTTTCCAACAACAAAATCAGGCGTTCAACACCCATGGCAAAACCTACACCGGGTGTTGCCCGGCCGCCCAGTTGCTGTACCAGACCGTCATAACGGCCGCCTGCACAGACAGTCCCCTGAGCCCCTAACTTATCAGTCACCCATTCGAATACTGTTTTACAGTAGTAGTCCAGACCACGTACAAGACGGGGATTGATTTCGTACTTAATTCCGGCAGCATCAAGGGATTCACACAGCTCAGCAAAGTGCGACTTAGAATCTTCATCCAGATAATCATTCAGCACAGGTGCTTTATCCAGCAAAGCCTGAGTACCGGCATCTTTACTGTCCAGAATTCGCAGCGGATTTGACTCAAGACGCCGGCGGCTGTCTTCATCAAGCTCATCTTTATGTGCTTCCAGATAGGTAACCAGATCTGCACGGAACACCGCCCGCGCTTCATTGCTGCCCAGTGAATTCAGCTGCAACGTCACCGCATCAAGGATTCCCAGCTGTTTCCAGAGGCGCGCACTGAGCATGATCACTTCTGCATCAATATCAGCACTGGCCATACCGAAAGTTTCAACACCAATCTGATGGAACTGACGGTAGCGTCCTTTTTGCGGCTTTTCATACCGGAACATCGGTCCCTGATACCATAAACGCTGGGTCTGATTAAACAACAAACCGTGCTCTTCACCGGCACGCACGCAGCTGGCAGTACCTTCAGGACGAAGCGTCAGGCTTTCACCGTTGCGGTCCTCAAAGGTATACATTTCTTTTTCAACAATGTCCGTGACTTCACCGATCGAACGTTTAAACAAATCAGTCTGTTCAACAACCGGCATACGGATTTCGCTGTAGCCGTAGGTAGCCAGTACATTTTTCACAGTTGATTCGAGGAATTGCCAGACGGGAGTCTGCTCCGGCAGAATGTCGTTCATTCCGCGGATGGCTTTGATTTTTGCCAATTTAACTAGTCCTAACAGATAACTTATTCACTTGCGGGCAAATTCAGCTTTGCCACATCTAAACGGGTGTAACTACTCAGATCAACCGGCTGGCCGTTAAAGGTGATACTTTTAACCGCGGAGACTTTGCCAATCTGAATTTTCAGAGGACCGGGACCTGAAACATCAAGCCGGCTGCCTGCCGGTTTAATTCGCATTGCCAGGACCCGACCATTTACATCTTTCACACTGATCCAGCAATCATCTAGAAAATCGATCAGTAACCGGCCAACACTTGAATCGGTCCCAACAGACTGACGCTCTTCCTGTGCTGGCACCAGAACCGGAGGATCAACCTGCGCAGTCTCAAGCTGAATATCCGTTTGCGCAGTAATACCCGTTACCGGCTCAGCATTCAAAGCAGCCTCAGGCTGTTCCGTTCCACTGTCATTAGTCGCTTCTTCAGGCTGTGCATTATCACCTGAAACATCCTGCACAGCTTCCGCTGCCTGCTCCAGTACAGCTTCAGCGCTGGCTAAAACCTCATCTGCTTTTTCGGTTACAGGCACACTGACAGGGTCAACATCTACAGGCGGAAAACTGTCAACTTCCGGCTCCGCTTCAATGTTTAACTGCAGCGTTCCGTCACCTTCAACAACGACTTCCTGCGCTGCTTCCCCTGCCGGCCACAGGTCAGATAACAACTCAGGATTACTTTGAGCCTTCCACCACCACACTGAAACACCGATCAGGGCCAGCAAAATAATCCAGGTAAAGCTTCTGACGGCAAAATCACCTGACTTAGCCTGCTGATCAACTTTTCCTACCGCACGGATCGGGCGGCGGCGCTGCTTTCCACCCGGCGTCGTCAGCTCATCAAAAATTGCCAGATAACGGTCCGCATCCAAACCGAGCAACTTGGTATAGCTCTGGATGTATCCACGGGCAAACACCATACTTGGCAGCGCTTCAAACTCAGCCGTTTCCAACGCCTGAATGTATCGCATCGACAGACGCAGCTCCTGTGCCACATCATCCTGAGTACGGCCGCTGTCTTCACGCGCCTGAATCAGCTCATCAACAGGAAAAACCAGTTCCTGCAGTTCACTATCGCCACTTTGCGGTTCTTTTCTACTCACCGAGATGACTCCTTATACTCACGGTATTCTTGCGAATCTGGAAATAAATTCTTAAGAATCAAACCATAAGTCGCTGCACTAATCGAATTATTTTTGACTCTGGAGATGCGGATACCTAACCAAAGGCTCCTAGCGTAATGTTCGACCTGACGGTTATCAACTAATTCACCGAAACGCTCAAAATAGATGAAAGCCTCATCCGGCTGATTTTCAGCCAACAGCGTATCTGCCAGTTCGATTAAGGCAACAGGACGATTCGGGTTAAGATTGAGGCTTCGCTTGAATGCATGTTCAGCAGCCGGAAAACGTTTCAGGTTCTGATAACAACGCCCCAGATTTTCAAATGCCTGAGCCCGCTGTGCGTAAAACGGATCCTGTGTCGCGACCGCCAATTCTTTACAGGCTTCTTGATAACGCTCCTGGCTAAACAGAAATGCACCGTAATTATTTCGCAGAACAGCATTATCCGGTGCGATAGAAACAGCCCGTTTAAAATACTCTTCAGCCAGATCAGCTTCATTCTCCAGCTGAAAGACCATCGCCAGCCCGTTATAAGCCAGCTCTGTATCCGGGTCTATCTGTGTGGCACGGTGAAAAGCCTGCTTGGCATTGGCGTTATCGCCATCACGCAGATACTGAATACCCAACTGGGTATAAGCATCTGCCGCACCGTTATTCAGATTACCGTTTGTCTGAGTTGTATTACCCGCGCAAGCTGCGAGCAGTACTGATAACAGAACAACTAAACAGCTTTTCAATCGCGTCTCTCCTGACAAACTTAGTGTTTAACAGCCTGTTGTACCTGTACAGCATCAGCAGGAGTTAACGGAATATACTTTTCACTGCGGCGGGTCCGGTCCATAACCTGGCCAACTAACTGACCACATGCCGCATCTACATCATCCCCGCGGGTCCGGCGGACAGTAGTAATAATACCCGCTTTAACTACAATCATCTTAAATGCCTGAATGGCATCTTCCGACGGCCGCAGATAATCCGAATTAGGGAAAGGATTAAAAGGTATCAAATTCAGCTTACAAGGCAAGCGTTTCAATACTTTAACTAACTCCCGGGCGTGCTGAGGCTGATCATTAATGCCTTCGATCAATGTGTACTCGACCGTAATTACACGCTTATCGTTAAGGCTGTCCATATAGCGGTTACAGGCCGCAACCAGCTCATCAATCGGATATTTTTTATTGATCGGTACTAACACATCACGCAGATCGTTGTTACCGGCGTGAAGTGAGATTGCCAGAGAAACATCCGTTACTTCACGAAGCTTATCTAGCGCAGGTACCACACCCGAAGTACTCAGGGTCACGCGGCGCTTGGATAAACCATAAGCGTTGTCATCCATCATCAGTTGAATAGCATCAACAACGTTATCAAAATTCATCAGGGGCTCGCCCATACCCATAAACACCACGTTCGTCACACGGCGGTCACCGGAAGGATCAAAAGGACCAAAAGAGCGAATTGCCACCCGTACCTGACCGATAATTTCGGCGGCACTCATATTACGGTTAAACCCCTGCTTACCTGTGGAGCAAAAACTGCAGTCAAGCGAACAACCGATCTGCGAAGATACACACAGGGTTGCCCGGCCATTTTCCGGAATCAGTACAGCTTCAACACAAGAGCCGCCTTCCAGCTTAATGACCCACTTACGGGTACCGTCTTTGGAAATGTTCTGAACCAGAACTTCAGGCTCACGGATTTCTGCCACCGAGGCAAGCTTTTCCCGTAACGCCTTGCTGATGTTAGTCATCTCAGCAAAATCGCTGACACCGAACTGATGAATCCACTTCAATACCTGGGTAGCACGGAACGGCTTTTCACCGATGCTCTGAAAATATTCAGCCAGCTTTTGTGGCGAATGTCCCAGTAAATTAACTTTTTGTGTGGCTTCAGTCATATCTCACCTAACATCATAAAACAGTGGGCCGAAACACGGTGTCCCGGCCCAACAGATATTACTTACCGAAGAAGTAAGCAATTTCACGCTCTGCAGAAGCAGGCGCGTCAGAACCGTGTACAGCATTCGCGTCGATAGACTCAGCGAAATCGCGACGGATAGTACCTTCAGCAGCTTCCTGTGGGTTAGTAGCACCCATCAGCTCGCGGTTCAGAGCGATAGCGTTCTCACCTTCCAGAACCTGAACAACAACAGGACCGGAAGTCATGAAAGCAACCAGATCGCCGAAGAATGGACGTTCTTTGTGCTCTGCGTAGAAACCTTCTGCTTCAGCCTGAGACAGAGATTTCATCTGCATTTCAACCACTTTCAGACCCGCTTCTTCAAAACGAGAAACGATCTTGCCGACAACGTTCTTGGCAACTGCATCGGGCTTAATGATTGAAAAAGTACGTTCGATAGCCATTTGCTATAAATCCTCTTAAATTTTAGGACACAAGGGATATTAGAAAAACGCGCCATTATACGCCATGAGCCTGACAGATAACAGCATCCTCAAAGACGAAAAAGCCCGCTTTTGCGGGCTTTTTACGGTGTTCACTGTCGCTCTTCGATCCAGGCCATCTGAATAGCCTCAAGAATCTTTTCGCCGCAACGGTCAGGGTCATCATCAAAGCCTTCCAGCGCCATCACCGATTCATACAGATCCGGAAAACTGACGGTTAGCGGATCCGTGTCCGGATACCGCTCATCAAGCTCGATGGCAATGTCGTGCACATCTACCCATTTAAAAGACATAATACTGTTCTCCCGCCTCAGTGGCGTTCAGATACCTGGTTGATCGTATATTTAGGTATCTCCACCACCAGGTCTTCATCACCTACAACAGCCTGACAACTCAGGCGTGACTCAGGTTCCAGCCCCCATGCTTTATCAAGCATATCGTCTTCCAGTTCGTCAGACTCTTCCAGGCTGTCAAACCCTTCACGCACAATCACATGACAGGTCGTGCAGGCACATGATTTTTCACACGCATGCTCAATCTCAATACCCTCAGCCCAGGCAGCATCACAGACGGTCACACCCGGCTCTGCTTCAATTACCTTACCTTCAGGGCATAACTCATCATGGGGTAAGAAAATAATTTGTGGCATTACATATCCCCTTCAATATCATCAACGCTCTGACCTTTAAGCGCTTCTTTAATGCTTAAATCCATGCGGCGTGCAGCAAAGAAATCACTGGCCTTAGCCAGCTCCTTCACGCCTTTTTCGATTAACTTGTAATTTGAGCCATGACGCAACTGAAGCAGCAGCGCCATCTGCTCGCGCAAATGCTTCAACTCTTCAGCACTGAGCAGCACATCACCATCGGCTTCAATTGCCTGCTCAAGTGAAATCAGAATACGGTCAGCCTCAACCTGCTGTTCACGCAGGCTACGGGCATGCATATCTTCTTCAGCATTACTGTAAGAAGCTTTCAGCATGTCGGCAATTTCATTATCCGCCAAACCGTAAGACGGCTTCACCTGAATTTCGCTGACCACACCCGTGGACAACTCTTTGGCTGACACATTCAGAAGACCGTCAGCATCAACCTGGAAAGACACCCGGATTTTAGCCGCACCGGCCGCCATCGGCGGGATACCGCGTAAAGTAAAACGCGCCAGTGAGCGGCAATCATCAACCAGCTCACGCTCCCCCTGAACAACATGAATAACCATGCCGTTCTGGCCGTCCTGATAGGTGGTAAAGTCCTGCGCCTTAGCCACAGGAATCGGCGTGTTACGGTGGATAACTTTTTCCGTCAGCCCGCCCATGGTTTCCAGCCCCAGGGACAACGGCAGAACATCCAGCAGCAGCATTTCACTGTCCGGCTTGTTGCCTGCCAGCAAATCGGCCTGAATAGCGGCACCAATTGCCACCACCCGGTCCGGATCAATATTCACATGAGGTGCACGTTTAAAATAGTTTTCAACCCGCTCACGTACCGCCGGGACGCGGGTGCTGCCACCCACAAGCACGACTTCACTGACTTCATCCAGCTCTACCCGGGCATCCTTCAGGGCCCGGCGACAGGCAGACAGCGTCTTCTTAATTAATCCTTCAACTAAACTGTCAAAAAGCTCCCGGGTCACATTCAGAGATGGCGCCCCATCAAGCAATTCAAAGGTCACATCCACAGCAGCATTCGCCGACAACTGCTCTTTAACCCAACGGGCACGACCTGTCAGCTCACGGGACTGCCTGGCATCAACATCTGCCAACTGAAGCTGATCCTTAAACCACCCGGCCAGCGCCAGATCAAAGTCATCACCACCCAGGGCACTGTCGCCACCGGTGGATAACACTTCAAACACACCCTTATTCAGACGCAAAATTGAGATATCGAAGGTACCGCCGCCCAAATCATAAACAGCAATAACCCCTTCCGCACCTTCATCAAGTCCGTAAGCAACAGCGGCAGCTGTAGGCTCATTAAGCAGGCGCAAAACCTTAATACCGGCCAGTTGAGCAGCATCTTTCGTTGCCTGACGCTGAGCATCATCAAAGTAAGCAGGCACGGTAATAACAGCACCTTCCAAGTCACCGGCAAGCGTATCTTCGGCCCGCACTTTGAGGCTGGACAGAATATCAGCCGACACCTGGACCGGGCTTTTATTTCCCGCAACCGTTTCAATATAAGGCATCCCACCATCAGCAGGCGCAAAGCGATAAACCGCCTGACCATCCAGGGCCTTAAGGTCAGCAATGCCACGCCCCATCAGACGCTTCACAGAAACGATCGTATTGAACGGATCCCTGGCTGCCTGCGCCAGCGCTGTGGCACCCACTTCAGGCTCAGCTTCGGTATAGCGGACAACCGAGGGCAGCAAATGCTGACCGTCATGATCCGGCAGCGTAACAGTTTCACCATTACGTACAGCAGCCACTAAAGAATTGGTTGTACCTAAATCAATCCCCACTGCCAGCTTGCGCTGATGGGGTTCCGGGGTTTGTCCCGGCTCTGCAATCTGCAATAAGGCCATAATGATTAATCGTAAAGTTTGTCTTCAAGCGCTTCTACGTCCCGCTCCAGCTTATAAATGAACTGCATTTTTCTGACAGTCACTGCTGCAGCCGGATAATCCGCCTGATCATAAAGGGTTTGAAATTCAGCCTGGAACACCTGCTTGCGCTCAGCAACCTCGGTATACATGTCTTCAACAGCCGCATCCGGATCGTCGGCATCCGCAATGTCTTCAACAGCTTCACGCAGTTCCATTTGCTGCATCAGAAACATGGGGTCAAGCTGAACAGATGATTCTGAATAAGTATCTTCTCCCCGCAGAGAAAGCAGGTACTGTGCGCGGCTTAACGGCGACTTCAGGGTCGCAACCGCTTCATTCAGATACGCGGTATATTGAACCGAAAGACGGCGCTCATGATCTGCAAGATGTGCAAACTTATCCGGGTGTAACGTTTTCTGCAGTTCGCGGGTACGCTCAGACAACGCCTGCTTATCGAGCTGATAACTCTCCGGCAGACCAAGAAACTCAAAATAGTTCTGTTTTATATCCATGAAAGAGCCGGCAGATACGATTCAGCCGTTGCACGACCGGATGCAATCCGGACAAGTACAGCGGCTGAAAAAGAAACGGGAGTCAGGAACCTCTAACGGTTCAGATGTTGAAGCTTTCGCCGCAACCACACTCATTTTTAACATTAGGATTGTTAAACTTAAAGCCTTCATTCAGGCCTTCTTTAACAAAATCCAATTCGGTACCGTCCAGATAGAGCAAGCTTTTCGGGTCAATGACAATCTTAACGCCTTCAGCTTCAAAGACCTGATCTTCATCCTGAACAGCATCAACAAACTCAAGGACATATGCCATACCGGAGCACCCGGAGGTTCTCACACCAAGACGAATACCTGTTCCCTGCCCTCGGGATTCAAGATAACGGTTCACATGATTGGCCGCAGCACTGGTCATTGTGATTGCCATAAGTTTCCTCCTAGAATACCGGTCAGCACCCGGAGACGACCGGGTGCCGGACAAGCTTACTTAGCCTGCTTTTCTTTGTAATCAGCAACAGCCGCTTTAATTGCATCTTCAGCCAGTACTGAACAGTGAATTTTCACTGGTGGCAGCGCAAGCTCTTCCGCAATTTTAGTATTCTTCAGCTCGGCAGCCTCATCCAGAGTCATGCCTTTAACCCACTCAGTTACCAGCGAGCTTGAAGCAATCGCGGAACCACAACCGTAAGTTTTAAACTTAGCGTCTTCAATAACACCTTCATCGCTAACCTGAATCTGCAGGCGCATAACGTCACCACATGCAGGTGCACCCACCATACCTGTGCCAACGTTGGTATCTTTATCATTCATTTTGCCGACATTACGCGGATTCTCGTAATGATCGATTACCTGATCACTGTAAGCCATAACGACCTCCTCAGTTTGGTTTCACCAGCCAAGCGACGCTTAGTGATGAACCCATTCAACCTTGCTTAAATCAACACCGTCTTTGTACATGTCCCACAGAGGCGACAATTCACGCAGCTTGGAAACCGCTTCGCGAATCTGTTCGACAGCATCGTCAATATCCTGTTCGGTAGTAAAACGCCCGATAGAGAAACGGATCGAGCTGTGCGCCATCTCATCATTCAGACCCAGCGCACGCAGTACGTATGAAGGCTCAAGGCTCGCAGATGTACATGCAGAACCTGAAGAAACCGCCAGATCTTTCAGTGACATCAGCAGTGACTCACCTTCAACGTAGTTGAAACTTACATTCAGGTTACCAATGTAACGCTGATCAACGGAACCGTTGATATGAATCTCTTCCATATCTTCGATCGCATTCCAGAAACGGTTACGCAACGCGGTAATCTTGTCTTTATCAAGCTGCATGTCTTCTTTGGCCAGTCGCGCTGCCTCACCCATACCAACAATCTGGTGGGTTGCCAGGGTACCAGAACGCATACCACGCTCATGACCACCACCATGCATCTGAGCTTCCAGACGAACACGCGGCTTACGGCGTACATACAAAACACCGATCCCCTTAGGGCCGTACATCTTGTGACCTGAAACAGATACCAGATCCACTTTCATTGCAGCTACGTCGATATCAACCTTGCCAGCACTCTGAGCAGCATCTACGTGGAACAAGACACCGTTAGCACGGGTAATTTCACCGATTGCTGCAACGTCATTGATCACGCCGATTTCATTATTCACGTGCATAACAGATACCAGAATCGTATCTTCACGCAGTGCATCAGCAACTGCCTGAGGCTGAATAATACCGTCAGCATCCGGATCAAGGTACGTCACCTCAAACCCTTCACGCTCTAACTGGCGGCAGGTATCCAGAACTGCTTTGTGTTCAATTTTGGAGGTAATGATGTGCTTGCCTTTTTTAGAATAAAAATGCGCCACACCTTTAATAGCCAGGTTATCCGACTCAGTTGCACCGGACGTCCATACGATTTCACGCGGATCAGCGTTCATCAGGTCAGCAACCTGTCGACGTGCAGTCTCAACAGCTTCTTCAGCTTTCCAGCCATACAGATGAGAACGGGAAGCCGGATTACCGAAATTACCTTCGATGGTCAGACATTCAATCATCTTCTCAGCTACCCGGGGATCAACCGGTGTAGTGGCTGCGTAGTCAAAATAAATTGGCAACTTCATTACATCAACTCTCCAAAAACGTCTCTTTATCAGAGACTCAGGCGCTTACTTTCGCCTCTATTAAACTCGTATCTATTAACGTCTGCTGTTCACGATCCTGACGTTTTGCGACGGCCTGAACATCTTGGCGGGCCATCAGATCAGCCAGACTGATCTGGCTTAGAAATTCATGTATCTGGCTACTGAGATCACACCACAGATGGTGTGTCAGACAGGTACTCCCCCCCTGACAACCACCAGTATGACCACCACCACTGTGCCCGCATCCCGTCGCATCAACAGACTCATTAACCGCATCAATCACTTCAGCGACATCAATCGCATGCTGCTCACGGTTAAGCTGATACCCACCACCGGGACCACGTACACTGCGCACCAGATCATTACGACGCAACTTAGCGAATAGCTGTTCTAAATAAGACAGGGAAATCCCCTGACGTTCAGATATATCCGCCAGGCTGATAGGTCCGTCACTTGCGTGAAGCGCAAGATCAAGCATCGCGGTAACCGCATATCGGCCTTTCGTTGTTAATCGCATAAAATACTTCCCTCACCCCAAACTGAGCACGCGGGGGATTATGCAATACCCTAGTATTTTAGTCAATTATATAACCAAGTAATTCACTTGGTTTTTAAATACCGTTTCAGGCTGAAAATTCATCCGGACCGGAGACAGCAAAATCCGGTCAGATAATCACAGCCGCCACTGAGGGCGGCGAGATTCTAGCACCTTTTGCAGGATGACTAAACGTCTGCGTCTGACTTCTTCAGACGTTTCTGAGTCGCGGTAAGGATTCCCCGCAGCACATTGACTTCAATTTTATCTGGCAGCGCTCTCAGAAACAGCCGCCGTAACCGCGGCATGAGCTGGCGCGGCTTCTCGGGATCAAGAAACTCAATATCAATCATGGTCTGCTCCAGATGCTCGAACATCCGCTCCAGTTCCTGCATATCCGCCAGGTCCACATCCCAGTCCGTCCCCCACTGGGGCTTATCTTCCATACTGCCCTGCTGCAAAGCGGCCATGCGAAGCTCGTAGCAAATAACCTGTACAGCCGCACCGATATTCAGCGAACTGAAGGTCTCTTCCGTAGGGATATGCACATGATAATGACAACGCTGCAATTCTTCATTGGTCAGTCCGCGATCCTCACGGCCAAATACAACCGCCATTTTCTGATCAGCACCCAGACCTGAAGACACCCCTCCCAGCTCGCGGGGGTTCAGCAACGGCCAGGGGATATTCCGGCTACGGGCACTCGTACCCACCACCAGATGACACCCTTCCAGCGCCTCATCCAGCGAACCAACAACCAGCGCACTTTCCAGCAAATCAGTGGCACCCGAAGCCCGGGCAACAGCATCTTCGTGAGGGAACAGTTTAGGCTCAACAAGACACAGTTCAGCCAGCCCCATATTTTTCATTGCCCGGGCGACCGCACCGATATTGCCGGGGTGAGTGGTATTTACCAGTACAATTCGTATATTTTGCAGCATCAAATTCAGACTTATAGTATAAAAAGGCGATTATTTTACCAGAACCTGCCAAGTATTCGCGGTTTGTTGTTCTTTATCTCAGCAAGATTTTGCTATAATCGCGCTCTTTGATTTCTTACCCTCCCGACGACTGGTATTAGATAGATGCAACCGATGGTAAATATCGCCCTGCGCGGCGCACGCATCGCAGGCGAACAAATCGCCCGCGCAGTGGAACGACTCGACCTGATTAAATCCGAACAATCAAGTGTCAGTGACTTTTTCGAAGAGACCTGCAAGCAGGCAGAAAAGGCGATTGCCAGCACAATCCAGAAAGCCTATCCGGACCACGAAGTAAATGGTGAATTCACTGGCCAGCACGCTGCAGAAGGCACCGCCGCCATTACCTGGCAGGTAAACCCTATCGACAGCACCAGCAACTTCGCAAACGGCGTACCTGTGTTTGCCCTGAGCATCGCCGGTTACCAGCGCGGCCGCCTGGAACACGCCATCGTACTGAATCCGATGAACGGTGAAGAATTTACCGCCAGCCGTGGACGAGGCGCACAGTGTAACGGCAAGCGCCTGCGCGTCAGCAACCTGAAAACCCTTCAGGGCGCACTCATCGCCAGCAACTACTTTGGCCGCAACCAGAAACAGCATCTTGATTCATTCCAGCGGGTATTCAGCAACATCACCCTGGAAGACGGCAGCATCTACAACGCCGGCTCACCGGTACTGAACATGGCTTACACCGCTGCCGGCCGCTTCGACGGCTTCTTCCAGTTCGGCATGAAAGGCGCCGATATGGCAGCCGGCACCCTGCTGATCCAGGAATCTGGCGGCTTACTGTCCGACTTCAATGGCGGCAACTCCCACACCCAGAACGGTAACCTGATCGTGGGCAATCCGAAAATGCTGAAAGCGCTGCTGAAAAGCATCCACCCGGCAGTCAGCGATGATCTGAAATAGGTCAGTCTGAACATCTACAAAACCGGCCTTGTGCCGGTTTTTTTATACCCCGAAAACAGCAGACACAAAAAAACCAGCCGTAGCTGGTTTTTTTAGAAAACCGATGACTGAAAGCCGCCGGTTCAGCAAGCACTGTTACGCATCAAACGGGTGGCGCAATACAATTGTTTCCACACGGTCAGGACCGGTAGACACAATATCAATTGGTGCATTGATCAGCGCTTCAAGACGCTTAATGTAAGCACGTGCGTTTTCAGGCAACGCTTCCAGCGTCTGAGCACCCAGAGTATTTTCACTCCAGCCTGGCAGGGTTTCATATACAGGCTCAATCGCCTCGTAATCTTCACTGCCTGTCAGCGAGTAAACCGCATTACCCTGTGCATCTTTATAGCCAACACATACTTTGATTTCTTCCAGACCATCCAGAACATCAAGCTTAGTCAGACAGATACCGGATACCGAGTTAACCTGAATAGCATGCTTAAGCGCAACCGCATCAAACCAGCCACAGCGACGGGCACGGCCAGTGGTCGCACCGAACTCGTGACCTTTGGTGCCCAGGTGGTTACCGATTTCGCAATCCAGCTGCGTCGGGAACGGACCGGAACCTACACGGGTCGTGTAAGCCTTGGTAATACCCAGGATGTAATCCAGATACAGAGGACCAAAACCACTACCGGTAGAGGTACCGCCAGCAGTTGTGTTTGAAGAGGTTACATACGGATAGGTACCGTGATCGATATCCAGCAACGAACCCTGCGCACCTTCAAACATGATGTTGTCACCACGCTCACGGTACTCATGCAACTTAGAAGTAACATCCATCACCATAGGACGTAACACTTCAGCCATCGCCAGAGACTCTTCCAGAACCTTCTCATAGCTAACCGGCTCAGCGTTATAGTAGTTCTGCAGCATGAAGTTATGGTATTCCATTACTTCCTTAAGCTTCACCGCAAAACGCTCGCTATTCATCATGTCATCAAGACGCAGACCACGACGGGCAACTTTGTCTTCGTATGCAGGGCCGATACCACGGCCGGTAGTACCGATCTTGGCATTTCCGCGGGCAACTTCACGGGCCTGATCCAGTGCAACGTGATATGGCAGAATCAGCGGACAGGCAGGGCTCAGACGCAAACGTTCACGTACCGGCACACCACGCTCTTCCAGCTCTTTCATTTCTTTCAGCAATGCTTCAGGAGACAGCACTACGCCGTTGCCTATCATGCAAAGAACATTGTCACGCAGAATACCTGAAGGGATCAGGTGAAGAACCGTTTTCTCACCATCAATAACCAGGGTGTGACCTGCGTTATGGCCACCCTGAAAGCGTGCCACGGCAGAAGCCTGATCTGTTAAAAGGTCAACGATCTTGCCTTTACCCTCGTCTCCCCACTGCGTTCCTAAAACAACGACATTTTTACCCATGCTAGTCTCTAACGTTTAACTCAATCTAATTTCAAGCGGTTACAGGCTCTGCAGAACCCAAACCCCATCCTGCTGCACCAATTGCTGCGCGAATACAACATCATCAGATGCCGCACCATCGAGCTGCTGCACAACCCGCTTACCGGTCGTGCGTAGTTCACTGATCGCCTTTAATAGCCCTGCATCACTGCCAGCTGGCGCCAGTACCGCACCGTCCTGCTGACACGACAGAGCAGACAGCTCAACCAGTGTCTTAAGGTCAGCACTAAAACCTGTTGCCGGGCGCGCCCGGCCAAAATCACGCCCCACTTCATCATAACGACCACCTTTGGCAATCGCCTGACCGAAACTTGGCGTATATGCACCGAACACAATGCCGGTGTGATAGTTATAACCGCGTAATTCGCTGAGATCGAAATACAGATCAACCTGCGGATAACGCTGACCAATCTGCTCAGCAATCTGACGCAGATAATCCAGCGCTGGCGTAATCGCATCACTGATAGGCGCCAAGCTCTCCTGAGCCGCATCCAGCACTTCCGCACCACCATGCAGCGCCGGCAGCTTAGCCAGCATCGCAGCCTGCTCAGCTGAAATATCAACCTGACTCAGAAAGCGTTCAATCTCAGGCATATCTTTGCGTTGCAGTAATTCGAAATAATCATTTTCCTGAACATCGGTCAGCCCCGCACCGGCAATCAGTCCGCGATAGATACCTACATGGCCCAGATCAATACTCAGTTCCTGACTGACACCCAGCACATGCAGAGTTTCAAGCATCAGGGAAATAATTTCGACATCACTGGCCAGGCCCGAGTGGCCGAATAACTCAGCACCTACCTGTAAGGGATTACGAGACGCCAGCGGATTTGCTGGCAAGGTATGCAGAACAGTACTGCAATAACACAAACGATTAGGACTATCGTTTTTCAGACGGTGGGCATCAATCCGCGCCACCTGCTGGGTAATATCAGCACGGATGCCCAGCATCCGGCCTGTCAGTTGATCCGTTACTTTAAATGTATTCAGATCAAGATCCCGACCAACACCACTTAACAAAGAGTCCAGGTGTTCGATCATTGGTGTCATGACTAATTCATAACCCCAGGTATTATACATATCTAGCACTTGCCGGCGGGCCGCTTCAACCTGACGCGCCTGTGGTGGCAAGACTTCTTTGACACCGTCTGGTAATAACCAGCGATCTGCCAAGGCCATGCAACTCTCCTAATCGATCGATCAGTTAATCATATACAGTATGCACAGCCCAGCCAGCATACTGATTAAACCGGTTATCCGCAGCGCCTTATCACTGATATTTGCTAACTGCTGAACTAACCTGCGCCAGCGTCCGGGATACAGAAAAGGCACAATTCCCTCGATTATCAGCATCAGACTGAAACCGATTAACAGGGGTTGCCAAAGCTCCGACCACATAACGCCTCGCACAAAACCGCATAAAAAAACCGGGCTTAAACCCGGTTACAGAATTCTACCACGGAACAGGGCAAATAGTGCAGCCTATTCCGGGTAAAAATTAATCAAAAGTAGCAATTAACGCTCCAGACCCGGCGCATTCAGGTAACGGAAGAATTCACTGTCCGGTTCCAGAATCATGATATCGCCTTGCTGGTTAAATGCTTCTTTATAGGCATTCAGACTGCGGTAGAAAGAATAGAACTCCGGATCACGGCTATATGCCTTGGCATAGATACCCGCAGATTCCGCATCACCTTCACCACGCAACTCCTGTGCATCACGGTACGCACCGGCTTCGATAACCGTTTTCTGACGGTCAGCATCAGCCCGGATACCTTCCGCAAGCTCCTGACCACGGGAACGCAGCTCACGGGCTTCACGCTCCCGCTCAGTACGCATACGGTCATATACAGAGTTGGATACTTCCTGCGGCAGATCGATCTTCTTAACCCGGATATCAATCAGCTCAATACCCAGCTCGTCACGGGTCGACTGGCTCAGTGACTCAGTCAGCTCAATCATTAACTGATCACGCTCACCGGATACCACTTCAGTCAGCGTACGCTCACCGAACTGCGCACGCAGACCTGCATCCACACTCGGGAACAGACGCTCCGCTGCACGGAACTGGTCACCGGAAGTCGCGGTGTAGTAAGTTTGCGGATCAATAACACGCCATTTAATGAAGGAGTCAACCACCAGACGCTTCTTCTCAACCGTCAGATAAGACTGCGGCTGCGCATCCAGGGTCAGTACCCGGCCATCAAACTTACGCACTTTATTGATAACAGGAATCTTAATATGCAGACCAGGCTGCAGGTTAGGATTCACGATTTCACCGAAGCGCAGCAAAACTGCACGGTCAGTTTCCTTAATAATAAACAGCGAATTAGATGCCAGCACGACCAACAATAGCGCGATGACGACGCCTGCCATAGATTTACCAGACATTACCGGGCCTCCCGACGGTTGGTTTGCTGACGCTGACGCAACTGCTCAATCACCTGATCAGTGATATCACGGATATTATCGTTACTCAGACGGGTGTTTCCTGAACGGTTAAACTCAACAGGTACCTGACGACGCTCGGATAACTTATCCAGCGGCAGATACATCATGTTATTACCGCCCTCAACATCAACCAGTACCTTAGAGTTGTTCGCCATAACAGACTCCATTGCATCCAGATACAGACGCTCACGGGTTACATCCGGTGCTTTCAGGTACTCACCCAGCAGAGACTCAAAACGCTGCGCATCACCCTGTGCCCGAGCAACCACCTGTTCGCGGTATGCACTTGCCTCTTCCTTCATACGCTGGGCGATACCACGCGCTTCAGGAATAATACCGTTACGGTAAGACTCAGCTTCGTTAATGACCCGTTGCTCATCCTCACGCGCTTTGATTACGTCATCAAATGCATCCTGAACCTGAGACGGTGCCTTAACTTCTTTAATGTTCACCTGAGTGATACGTAAACCGGTCTGATAATCTTCCATAGACTGCTGCAGACGACCCTTCACATCCGTACCAAGTACCTCACGGCCCTCAGTCAGAATGGAATCCATTTCTGAACCACCTACAATGTGACGCAATGCAGACTCAGAAGCATTCGCCAGACTGGCTTCCGGATCGCGGACTTTCAGCAGGTAATTCTTAGGATCAGAGATGACGTACTGAACGGTAATAGATACGTCAACAATGTTCTCATCTTCTGTCAGCATCAGGGAACGGTGATCATAAGCATTTACCCGGGTCACATTGACCTGAGTAACCTGATCAATCAAAGGCGGGTTCCACTGCAGACCCGGCATAACCGTTTCGCTGAATTTACCCAGACGCAGTACGACACCCCGCTCCTGCTGATCGACAGTGTAGAAGCCCAGAGCTGCCCAGCCAACCAGCAGAATGACGATAAGGATGCCAAACAGACCGCCTGACGGCGCAGCTGATTTGCCACCGGAACCGCCGGTCTTGTTCGGTTTACCGAAAATGCCGTTAAGTTTTTCCTGTAGCTTTTGCAGCGCTTCATCCAGATCAGGAGGTCCCTGATCATTATTGCCGCCACCGTTACGCTTGCCACCAGAGTTCCAGGGATCCTGATTATTCCCGTTACCACCAGGCTCATTCCAAGCCATACTGTTCTCCGTTCTAGAACCGTTAATGCTTTGTCTTTACCGAATCGACAGGTAAAGCACCAAAAACTACCAAAATTGTATGTAGCTTAATCATAGTATGCAACGTCCGATGTACGCAGCTTACTTTTAAAATTCAGATATTTGTCGTCACTGAAGCCACTCAGGCTTGTTGACATCAACCCCCAGATAACGTTCCGCCGGAATACTTACCCTGCTGAGAATCTGCATAAAGTCTTTACGCTGCAAGCGTACTTCCAGATGACTTTCACCGGCATCATCATAGGTTTCATTCAGGACTGCCCCCTGACCATACAGCAGGGCACGGAAAGCACCTTCAGAAGGTGCCACCTGAATGGAATCATGGAACACATCATCCGCCAGACGCTCAGAAATAGCCTGAAACAGCAAGTCAGTACCCTGTCCGGTTGCCGCAGACACCCAGACCCGTACCGGTACACCTTCATCATTACGGTCAATACGCGGTTCAATACCCGTCATACGGTCAATCTTGTTATAGACCTCAAGACAGGGCACTTCATCCGCATTAATTTCCGCCAGTACCGCATTCACTTCGTCAATATGCTCCTGACGATCCTCATCAAAGGCATCAATCACATGCAGCAGCAAAGTGGCCTCGGTGGTTTCCTGCAACGTCGCACGAAACGCCTCAACCAGTTTATGGGGTAAATGACGGATAAAGCCTACCGTATCAGCAAGGATTGCCTGCCCGACATCCGCAACTTCAATGCGGCGGAGGGTCGGATCAAGCGTCGCGAACAACTGATCAGCGGCGTACACCTCAGCCTCAGTCAGCTGATTGAACAGCGTCGACTTTCCGGCATTGGTATAACCCACCAGCGATAAGCCCGGCACTTCAGCGCGGCTACGGGCACGACGCCCCTGATCACGCTGCTTACGGACTTTTTCCAGTCGTTTGAGAATACTTTTGATGCGGGCACGCAGTAACCGGCGGTCGGTTTCCAGCTGGGTTTCACCCGGGCCGCGTAAACCAATACCACCTTTCTGACGCTCAAGGTGTGTCCAGCCACGTACCAGACGTGTCGACATATGCTCTAACTGTGCCAGCTCCACCTGAAGTTTACCTTCATGGGTACGGGCACGCTGAGCAAAAATATCCAGAATCAGACCGGTACGGTCCAGCACCCGGCACTGCAACTCTCTTTCGAGGTTACGTTCCTGGCCGGGGCTTAGCGAATGATTGAAAATAACCAGCTCGGCATCATACTGATGCACCATGGCCTTCAACTCTTCGACCTTACCGCTACCGATAAATAACTTAGGGCTGGGCTGATGGCGACTACCGGTAAGAATATCTACAGGATCGGCGCCAGCAGAAAGCGCGAGTTCTTCTAACTCTTTCGGGCTTTCCCGGTCCGCCTCATCAGCCATATCTATGTGGACAAGAATGGCGCATTCGCCAGACTCGGGACGCTCAAAAAACAAATAGAACCTCAGTCAGCCGATTCATCACCCTGTGGTAACTTAACCGGACGGGCCGGGACCACAGTTGAGATTGCATGTTTATAGACCATCTGGCTGACAGTATTTTTAAGCAGGATAACAAACTGGTCGAATGACTCAATCTGCCCCTGTAGCTTGATACCATTTACCAAGAAAATAGAAACGGGTACGCGTTCTTTACGCAGTACGTTCAGATAAGGGTCTTGTAAAGATTGCCCTTTTGACATTGGAAGCTCCTTCCTGTGAATCGATAATAAAAAGGTATGCGCAACTCAAATCCTGTTAAAAATCCTGCGCATGTGACCGCCTCAAAAAAGCCGGACGGTCCGAAAAATTCAAGCTACAGCATTATATAATGCCACCCTCTAACAATTTCAAGGCATTATTTGTTAAATTTGGATCATTTGAGGCTAAAGTTTTCAAATCGGGCCAGCTGCGCAACCAGGTTATCTGCCGTTTTGCCAACTGACGGGTCGCCACAACGCCTTTATGGATCATAGTTTCACGGTCCCACTGGCCCTGAAAATATTCCCACATCTGCCGGTAACCGACACAGCGGACTGAAGGCATTGATGCATCCAGATCACCACGGTCCCACAATGCTCTGACCTCCGCTTCAAAGCCCTGTTCCAGCATCAGATGAAAACGCTGTTCGATCCGCTGATGCAATACCGAACGCTCGGTGGGCATCACACACAGCGACTGCATGTTATAAGGCGCACGAGAAGCCTCCTGGGCCTGCCAGTGCTCAGTCATGGACTTACCGGTCAGCTCATACACCTCCAGCGCCCGCTGCAACCGCTGCGGATCATTCGGATGAATCCGTTGGGCCGACTCAGGATCAACCTCCGCCAGCCGCTTATGCAAACATTCCCAGCCGTTACTGTTTGCCTCCTCCAGCAAACGCTGGCGCACCACAGGATCAGCTTCCGGCATATCGGCCAGACCTTTCATCAGCGCCTGGTAATACAGCATGGTTCCGCCCACCAGCAGAGGAATTTTTCCTTTGGCAGTAATATCCGCCATATGCTGCAAGGCATCACGGCGAAAATCGGCCGCAGAATACGCTTCGGACGGGTCGAGGATATCCACCAGCCGGTGGGGATACCGGGCGAGTAACTCAGCTTCCGGCGTGGCGGTACCAATGTCCATCTGACGATAGATCATGGCCGAGTCCACACTGATGATTTCACAGTCCAGCAAGTCACAGAGAGCCATCGCCAGGTCAGTTTTGCCTGCCGCAGTCGGGCCCATCAGAAAAATTGCCGGTGGTAAAGACGTTGTCACGTCGTACTCCAAATTAAAAACAGTTTATTGCGAACAGCACCAAGGCTCACTGACCACGCATGAACAGGCCATCGAGCTCCTGCATAGACATCTGGGTCCAGGTCGGCCGGCCATGGTTACACTGGCCACTGCGTTCAGTTTGCTCCATATCCCGCAGCAACGCATTCATTTCCGGCAGGGTAAGCTGGCGATTCGCCCGGACAGAACCGTGGCACGCCATGGTCGCCAACAGTTCATTAACATGTTCCTGAACCTTACGGCTGTTACCGAACTGCTGCATATCGGCAATCACGTCAAGAATCAGCTTGGTCACATCACCGTTGGCCAGCGCCACCGGCACCTGCCGGATCACGATGGTTTCTTCTCCCATCCGGGCGATTTCAAAGCCTAACTGGCGGAACACTTCCTGCTGCTCTTCAGCACAGTCAGCCTCACCGCTGCTGACCGCCATACTGACCGGCACCAGCAACGGCTGGCTGCGTACACCTTCCGCTTCATAAGCAGCCTTCATCCGTTCATATACAATCCGCTCATGGGCGGCATGCATATCCACCACCACAAGGCCGGCATCGTTTTGCGCCAGAATGAACACCCCGTGTAACTGCGCGACAGCATACCCCATTGGCGGGCATTTAGTCTCATCAACATCCGGCATCATGGCACCGGACACACCGCCCGTTACAGGGCCACTGAACGAGGGGGTGGCAGGTGAAGGATGTAGCTGACCATATTGCTGAATCTGTTCACGCACCTGACCGGCAGCAGGCCTGTCAGCCTGCACAGACGACTGATACAGTGGCATCCGCCCCTGCTGAAACGTCTGGCCCATGCCGGCAACACCCGGCGAAGGCAGAAAGTCACTGGTCGGTGCATTGCCACCATTCGCCAGCACAGCCTCAGGAATACCGGTGGTGTCTTCACCGGTTTGCGGTCGCATATCCGCAATTACCCGGTGCGTGGTTCGGAAAATAAAGTCATGTACCAACCGGCTTTCACGGAAGCGCACTTCGTGCTTGGTGGGATGAACGTTGACATCCACCAGCGCCGGATCAAGCTCCATAAACAGCACATAAGCAGGGTGCCGGCCGTGAAATAGCACATCCTGATAAGCCTGACGCAAAGCATGGGACACTACCTTATCCCTGATTACCCGGCCATTAACAAAGAAATACTGCAGATCGGGCTGGCTGCGGGAAAACGTCGGCAACCCTACCCAGCCCCACAATCTAAGGCCGGAGGCATCGGCACTGACATCCACCCGCATCGACTCTTCGATAAACGCCGGGGACATCAGGCTGGCAATACGCCGTTCCTGCTCAGCTTCAGTGGATGCCGGGCGCAGCTGATGGATAATTTTCTGGTTATGCCGCAGGGTAAAGCCCACGTCAAAGCGGCTTAACGCCAGCCGCTTAACCACCTCTTCCAGGTGTTTAAACTCGGTCTTTTCGGTTTTGAGAAACTTACGCCGCGCCGGGGTATTAAAAAACAGGTCACGCATTTCCACGGTAGTACCCGCAGGATGCGCCGCCGGAGAAATCTCCGCCACCATATCCCGGCCTTCAGTTTCGACCTGCCAGGCACTTTCCTGATCTGCCGTACGGGAAGTCAGCGTTAACCTTGATACTGAACTGACCGATGCCAGCGCCTCGCCGCGAAACCCCAGGCTCTGCACCGCTTCCAGATCATTCAGATCACGGATTTTACTGGTAGCATGGCGGCTCAGGGCTAAAGACAGATCTTCCTTCTCAATGCCACTGCCGTTATCCCTTAAGCGGATCAGTTTGACCCCGCCCTGCTCTATATCCAGCTCAATACGGTCAGCACCGGCATCCAGGCTGTTCTCAAGAATTTCCTTAACCACTGAGGCCGGGCGCTCTACAACTTCACCGGCAGCGATCTGGTTCGCCAGCCGTGGCGAGAGCAAATGGATACGGGACATAAATTACACTCGATACAGAAAAAAACGGTTGACCAGACTCATCAGCTGGTTGGGATCTGCAGCACCTGACCAATCCGGATATGGTCCGCATTTTTCAGGCCGTTAGCTTTACGTAACGCTGCCATGGAAATACCGTTTCGGCGGGCAATCACCGATAAAGTATCCCCTCTGACAACCTTATATTTACCGGCGACAGACTTGCCTTTATTACCGCCCTGTTTTTGCCAGGCCAGATACGTAAGCGCCGGAGGCTTGGCCACGAAATGCGCCTTAATGCCGGCAAAAATCGCCTGAGCCATCTTCTTCTGATAGGACTTAGATTTCAGTTTCCGTGCTTCATCCGGATTGGTAATAAACCCGGTTTCCACCAGAATCGACGGAATATCCGGGGATTTAAGCACTACAAACCCGGCCTGTTCGACCCGCTTCTTATGCATTTTTGCAAAGCGACTCATATTTTTATGTACCGTTTCAGCAATCACCCGGCTGTCACTGCGGCTCGCCGTCATCGACATATCAAGCAGCACTTTTGCCAGCACATCGTCTTTATCTTCAAGGCTGACACTGCCAACACCGCCAATCAGGTCGGTACTGTTTTCCCGCTTGGCTAACCAGCGCCCCATTTCGCTGCTGGCCCCCCGCGGCGACAATACCCATACAGACGCCCCCTTGGCACGTTTATCCTTAAAACCGTCCGCATGGATAGACACAAACATATCGGCGTTATTTTTCCGCGCCCGGCTGGTGCGGCTGCGCAGGCTGATGTAATAGTCACCGTCCCGGGTCAGCTGTGGCGTAAAACCCGGCTCTTTCTGCAGCAGCTTCTTCAGTTCCCGGGCAATGCCAAGCACCACATCTTTCTCTCTCTCGCCCCGCGGCCCTACCGCGCCGGGATCATCGCCACCGTGCCCCGCATCAATGGCAATCACCACGTTGCGTAATTTATCCGGATTATTGGCTGTCGTTGTCGCCCGCTTAACGGTCTGGGCAACTTTCTCTGGCTGATAAAGATCCACCACCAGACGGTGGCCATATTTATCGTTAGGACTCAGGGCAAAACTTTTGGCACGAACATCCGACTTAAGGTCCAGTACGATGCGCAGGTCGTTTTTATCTTTAGCGCCGCTGCGAATACGCTGCACCGGGCTCTTGGTCAGATTCAGCTGGTTAAGGTCCGCCTTAAATTTAGCGTTATCCACATCCAGCACGATGCGGTCAGGATTCTTCAGGGTGAACAGCTTATGGTCCGCACTTTCACTGAGGTCAAAAACTAAACGGGCGTGATCCGGCGCAATCCACAGGCGTACGTTTTTAACATCGGCAGCACCAACCACAGCCGATAGTAACGTACACACAAATACCAGACTTAAACGAACAACACGCAACATACTCTGTCTCATCCTTACTCGGCAGTGGCCTGCAAATTCACTAACAACTGCTCCCCTTTCGCAGTTTGGGGCAACAGTTCAATCTCGCGCCCCTCCCCCTGTACAGTAATATTCAGTAATAAATCGGCAGGGGGTAACACACCTTCACCTTTTTCCGGCCATTCAATCAGACACAAAGCATCATCGTGGAAATAATCCCGGATTCCGAAATATTCAAGCTCTTCCGGATCTCCCAAACGGTAAAGGTCAAAATGATAAACGTCCCGGCCGATCAGTTCATAGGGTTCCACCAGTGTATAGGTAGGACTCTTAACCGCACCCTTATGCCCGGCCCCCTGAATGATTCCCCGGCACAGAGTGGTTTTACCCATCCCCAGATCACCATTAAGAAAAACCACACCACCGCTGGCGGACGCCGCCAGATTACTGCCAAAAGCCACCATGGCCGCTTCATCAGCGATAAAAAAACACTGCTGCTGATCACCTGACACCGTACTCACTTCCTTCACTTTGCCTGCTATTTAGGGAAAACGTTAACAACTTTCGGCAATTGTGCCAACAGATCAGTGGCTTGCATACCTCGCTGACCATTTTTTGCAGCCTCATCCGCCGCTTTTCCGTGAATATACACCCCAACACGGGCAGCATCGGTATATTCCAGCTTCTGCGCCAGCAACGCGCCTATAATTCCGCTAAGCACATCCCCCATCCCGCCACTGGCCATACCGGGATTACCCGCTGAGCACAGATGCATGGCGTCACCATCACAACTCAGGGTCCCTGCCCCTTTCAGCACCAGGGTACCGCCAAACCGGTCCTGCAGGGCTTCTGCCGCGGCAAAGCGGTCCGTCTGAACCTTTGGCACCGAGGTTTCCAGCAAACGGGCAGCCTCACCGGGATGGGGTGTCAGTAACCAGTTACTGTGCTTAGTGCCGTCCAGTTTGCCATTTATCACCAACAGGTTAAGCGCATCCGCATCCATTACCAGCGGCTTTTTATCAGATCCGCAATTATCCAGCACCGCCATCAGCAGCTGTTCCCCCCAGGCACTTTGCCCAAGGCCCGGACCAATCACTACCACTGACGCACGCTCAATCAGCACCGCCAGATCATGACCACTGCGTACCCCGTGAACCATGATTTCCGGTGCCCGGGTCAGCGCAGCAGTTACATGCTCTGCCCGGGTTGCCAGACTCACCAGACCGGCACCGGTCCGGCCCGCGGCCTGCGCGGCCATGATTGCCGCACCGCCCATGCCATAATCGCCACCGATCACCAGCACATGACCAAAGTGCCCTTTATGACTGGCAGCGCCCCGCGGCGGCAACAGCGCCGCCAGATCTTCCCGGCAGGTACGGAAACCACTGACCGGAATAGACTCATAGATATCATCCGCAATGCGCAGGCTGTCAAACTGCAGCTGACCGCAATAATCCACCCCTTCATGAGTGAGCATCCCCTGCTTCATGCCGATAAAGGTCACCGTATGATCGGCACGCACAGCATCACCCAGCACCGCACCGGTATCACTGCACAGACCCGAAGGTATATCCACCGCAAGCACGGGTTTGTCTGACAGATTGATCTGCCGGATCGCCCCCACAAAGGGTTCCGCCACAGCACCGTTAAGTCCGGTGCCGAGTAAAGCATCGACGATCACATCCCCCTGCAGGTTCATCCCCAAACGGTAACGGTGGCATTCAACCCCCTGATCACACATCCAGTCATAGGCCTGCCGGGCTTCGCCACGCAGCTGCACCGCAAAATCATCCAGTCTGGATACACAGACCACCTGCACCTGAATGCCCTGCTGCTGAGCCAGAGCCGCCATCACAAAGCCGTCACCGCCGTTATTGCCGGTGCCGCAAAGAATGCTCAGGGATTGTACATCCGGCCACTGGTGCATTAACCGGTCAAAGGCCACATGCCCGGCCCTTAACATCAGTTTAAAGCCAGGCATCCCGGCACTGATTGCTGCCGCATCCAGTGCCCGGGTCAGTTCAGCTGTGTATAATGCAGCGGGTAATTGCGAAGACTTAGCCACGGTATAAGATCTCGACTCGGAATTTGGCTTCATTATATCCAACCTACAGTAAAAACAGCTACTAAGACCCGGCCATAATGCATCAGGACTCAAAATCACTTGCCGCCCTCAGTCAGGCAATCAAAGCCGCCGCACTGGAACAGGGCTTTCAGCAATGCGGTATCAGCGATACCGACATCAGTCCGGAATCAGAGGCCTACCACCGCTGGCTTGAAAACGGCTATCACGGGGAAATGGGGTATCTGGAAAACAATATCGACAAACGGCTGGACCCATCGCTGCTGGTTGAAGGTACCCGCCGGGTCATCTGCGTCAGGATGAACTGCCTGCCACCGGATATTCAGACGCTGAAGATCCTTAAAAACCCGGATAAAGCTTACATTTCCCGCTATACCATGGGGCGTGATTATCACAAACTGATGCGCAAGCGCCTGACCCGGCTGGGCAAGGCAATCGAAACCTTAATCGGAGAGTTTGGCTACCGGGCCTTTGTCGACAGCGCCCCTGTACTGGAACGGCCACTGGCCCGCAAAGCCGGCATTGGCTGGCAGGGAAAACACAGCCTGATCCTGAACCGGGAAGCCGGCTCCTGGTTTTTACTGGGCGAACTCTTTGTCGACCTGCCCCTGCCGGTCGACGCCCCCTATGAAGAAGAACACTGCGGCAAGTGTCAGGCCTGCATCGATGTCTGCCCGACACAAGCCATTGTTGACCCCTATGTGGTGGATGCCCGGCGCTGCATTTCTTATCTGACCATCGAATACAACGGCAGCATTCCCACTGAACTGCGTCCACTGATGGGTAACCGGATATTCGGCTGTGATGACTGCCAGCTTATCTGCCCCTGGAACCGCTTTGCACAGGCCTCCGCAGAAGACGACTTTAAACCCCGCCACGGGCTGGATGATAAAAACCTCAGAGACTTACTTAACTGGGATGAAGCCACATTCCTCAAGCGCACTGAGGGATCAGCCATACGACGCAGCGGCTATCAGGGCTGGCAACGGAATATTGCTGTCGCACTGGGCAATGGCATAAACAGCCCGGAATCCAGAGCGGCGCTGCACAGCCTGCTCAGTAATCCCGACACCGGCGAACTGGTTAAAGAACACGCCCAGTGGGCGCTGGATCACCTGAGTAACCGTGAAGATTCTGCAGAAAATCCCCTGCCCATCGCAGCACACCCAAGAGCTGCTAAGCTGGCCGACTGACGCCGGCCAGCACAGATACATATTCAGGGCATCAGGTTTTAAACCGGCCCACAAGGCTGTGCAGACGGTCCGCCATCTGACTCAGTTTATCGGTATCGCCGGCCGATTCCTGCGCACTGTCCAGTGTGGTTTCAGACAGGGTATCGATTTCAACCGCGTTCTTCTCAATGTCCTTAATCACATCAAGCTGTTCATTCACGGCGGTCGCTATCTGCGTTTGCATCGCTTCCACGTCCGCCATCAGGCGCTTGGTTTCATCCAGCTCAGAAGCGGTTTCATTCACCATGGCGATGCCCCGTTCGGCATTTTCCATGGAGTCTTCCACCCGGCGAACAGAATCGTCTGCGGTTTCGCGCAGTTTCTCCATGGTTTCCTGAATATTCACTGTGGCTTCCTGAGTTCGGGAAGAGAGCGTGCGAACTTCATCTGCTACCACGGCGAAGCCCCGTCCCTGCTCACCGGCCCGGGCCGCTTCAATCGCAGCGTTCAGCGCCAGTAAGCTGGTCTGTTTAGCAATGTCATTAATGACTTCCAAAATGGAGCTGACCTGATCAATCTCGCCGGACAGCGCATTAATAGAGCTTGCTGATTCACGGGTAAAGCCCACTAACTGATCAATCTCATTCACAGAACGCTGGGCATTATCCGCGCCGCTGACCATCTTCTCACCGGCACTGACCATCGCGTTCAGCGTTTCATTACTGCTCTGCGCCACATGATCAATCGAATAAGAAAACTCGGTCATGGCCGTGACAATCAGCTCACTCATGGAGCGCTGCTGCCCCATGCGGGACGCAGTATCACCGGACTGCCGGGCCAGTTGATTGGTCACTTCCGTCAGGCTTTCAGCGGTTTCGCTGGCCTGTGCCACCACGCCGCGAATGTTGGCAACAAAGGCATTAAATGCCGTTGCCAGCTCACCGATCTCATCCTTGCGCTTAGCACTTGCCAGTTGGGTTGTCAGATCGCCATCGCCGTTTGCAATCTCCTGAAAAGACGTCACCAGTTCCCGCAGCGGATTCACCAGCAACCGTGACAACAACAGGCCAAACAACACTGCAGCAATCAACACCACCAGCACCACAACACCGCTGGTACGGGTAATCGAACCAAGGATCTGTTCTTCGCTGGCAAAGGCTTCTGAACTGCTCATTTCCGAAATCAGCGCCCAGCGTAATCCGTCAATTTCCACCGGGGTATACGCCGAAAGTACCTCTTCACCGTAGTAACCCTGCGCCCGGGTCACGCCGGTATCGCCCTGTAATGCCGCCTTAACTCCGTCGGAACTGACTTTTTGCAGCGCCACACCGGTTCGCCGGTTCTGAATCTGTTCAACGCTGTCCTGCCAGCCGGTGGCGGCAATTTCGCTAAAGTACTGATCCGCAGATTCAATCAGCCGGCGACTGTCGGTGCGTAACCGCTCATCATCGCCCACCAGATAGACTTCGCCACTTTTGCCCAGCCCCACATCTGCCCAGTGCTTATTACTGGTGAGGGCCATGGTTACCCGTTCAACCGGCAACCTGACCACCAGGGTGCCAACATTCTTGTCTTTCTCAAACACCGGGGATGAAAGAAATGCCGCCGGCGTCCCAAAATCTGCAAAGTAAGTATTAATGTCTGTCAGGTACACGTCACCGGCCGCACCGTCACGGGCTTTGTTCCAGGCCTGCACCAGGCCGTTATCGGAACCGGCGGTCAGGTCAGTGGCGTAATCCACATTCTTGGCCACCGAATACACAACCCGCCCTTCAGGGCTGACAATCAGTACATCCGGGAAACCAAACTCTTCCTGCAGACGGCGCAATCCGGGATGGTACTGGGAGTGGTATAAATCATAACGGGCATTGAATTTAGTAATTTTCTTTGCCTGATCCAGCGCCTGCTTTTCCCCTAAAGGATTTGGATTGGTGCTGATATAACGCATCTGAAAATAACGCGCCGGATCATCCAGCGCAGACTGGGCACTGCCGGCATCAGCGCCGTTGAATCCCGGATCACGCTGTTTGAATTCGTCAGCAAAGGCACCGCTATAGAAACTGTTCAGGTTTTGCTGCTGCTCATCATCAACCTTCTTATTCAGGTCAAACGAGCTGGAGAAGTAACCGGTGGCGACCACCGTCTGCTCATTGGCAGCAATGCTTTTTACCAAACTCTTCAGATCGCTGATGTAACTGACCAGCTGATCTTTTTTCATTTCCCGCACCGCAATCAGCTTGGCGGAGGCAGCATCATCAAGGGCAACGTTTACTTCGTTGGAGGTGGCGTACATTACAACTGCACTGGCGCAAATCAGGGGAATAATGCCAATCGATACAATGGCCAGTAAGATACGTGTCTTAATCGTCATACTGCTTCTCTCAATACTCGAAGCCGCCGACAGGGAATGTTTACGCAAATAACTACACGCACATCCGGCCCGGCAACAGCCACCGTTACGCACGTCCTTATGTCACTTCACCAGCGTCCGGCTGAGATTTATTGTTTTAGGAATAAAATGCGGCGGACACAGCGACATTTAACTTGTACCGGCAAGCCCCCTCAAGCCACCGGACAGATGCCTATTAATAAACCCTGTTTGAAAAAAAATATAAACCCTGCTGGCAGGCTGATAGTTGCAGTCCGGGAGAGATAAACAGCTTTATAAAAAAATAAACCCCGGACAAGCCGGGGTTCTGTACGAAAAAACAGCGCTAATAAAAACGCTTAACCTTTGAAATACTTAGAATAAAAGCGCCCAAAGTAATAGATATTAAAACGCTAAATTAGCAGCCACTCATTCTAAAGTTTAAGATACTCATTTTGGGCATTGGTTGCACAACCAACCAACATGACCCCATTACAGGTTAAAAAAGTGCTCCCGGTAATGTTTTAACTCATTGATGGAATCTTTAATGTCATCCATCGCCAGATGCGAGCCTTTCTTCTCAAAACCGTTCAGCACTTCCGGCCGCCAGCGGCGGGCCAGTTCTTTAATACTGCTGACATCCAGGTTACGGTAATGGAAGTAGCTTTCCAGCTCAGGCATATACTTCACCAGAAAACGCCGGTCCTGACCGATACTGTTACCGCATATCGGTGAAGCCCCCTGATCCACATACTGTTTGATAAACTCAAGGGTCTCTTCTTCTGCCTGGCGCTCACTGATCTGTGATGCCTTCACCCGGGCCGTCAGCCCGGAACCGCCATGCTGATTGGTACACCACTCATCCATCGCATCCAGCAACGCATCAGACTGATGCACCACCAGACTCGGCCCCAGCGCCAGAATATTCAGATCCGCATCGGTCACAATGGTGGCAATTTCGATAATTCGTTCCCGTTCAGGATCAAGACCGGTCATTTCCAGATCGATCCAGATCAGATTATCTTGCCTAGACATACGGCAATTCCCCTTAGATTTCAGCACTGTTATTTAAAAGTGTTATAGAATACCTTAGCAGGCCGCTGAAAAACTATCTGTGCGACACTCAGCACAGCAAAAACTTTGTTTTCGGCGACCCGGAATATAATCAGATTTTACTGTATCTATACGGCGCAACAAACTTAATGGCCAAACGCAAACTCACCCGCCGCCAGGCGTGGCGCATACAAAAGATTCAGGACGAACGTTCTGAACGGGCAAAGCGTAAGAACTCCAATATCGACCAGCAACTGGAAGGCGGTGACCTCGGCCCGGAACAACACGGCCAGATCATCTCCCATTTCGGCAGGCAGGTCGATGTAGAGGCACTGGAAGGCGAACACAGCGGCGAAATATTCCGCTGCCACATGCGCACCAACCTGAGCGCGCTGGTGACCGGCGATAAGGTTATCTGGCGTGCCGGCGCAGAACACGGCGTGGTGGTTGCAACAGAAGAACGCCAGTCAGTCCTCCAGCGGCCAAACAACCACGGCGAACTGAAACCGGTCGCAGCCAACATTGATCACATCGTTATCACCATTGCGGTGGAGCCGATGCCCCATTACAACCTGATCGACCGTTATCTGGTGGCTGCAGAAGTCAGCGGCATTGAACCGGTCCTGCTGGTCAATAAACAGGATTTGCTCAACGACGATAACCGGGAATACATCGAAGGGATGATCAGCCTGTATACCGATATCGGTTACAAGGTGCTGCAGGTATCCACTACCCGTGAAGACGGTCTGGATGAGCTTAAAGCCATACTCAACGGCCGGATCAGCGTTTTCGTGGGGCAGTCAGGAGTCGGCAAGTCCTCGCTGATCAATGCGCTGTTACCCGGGGTTGACCTTAAAGTCGGCGCCTTGTCGGAAGCTACCCGTAAAGGTACTCACACCACAACAACCGCCCGGCTGTTCCATTTCCCGGACGGTGGCGACCTGATCGACTCACCGGGGATCCGGGAGTTCGCACTGTGGCACATCGAAAAAGACCGCATCATCGAAGGTTTCACAGAGTTCACGCCGTTTCTGGGCCTGTGCAAGTTCCGTGACTGCCAGCATGAACAGGAACCTCATTGCGCCATAAAGCAAGCAATTGAAGACCATAAAATCAGTGCTCAAAGAGTAAATAGTTACAAACATATACTCACTTCGAGGGAAGAAACTTAACTATCTTGTAAATAAAAGGTTTAATGTGCCGAAAACCTCTCTTAACAAAGACTTAACCAGAGTGGTTTTCGTTTGATAAGTGACCGGCATCAGGACCATTAATGAGCACGATCCAGCCCTACGACGCAGAAGAATGGACGCAATACCTGACGGATAAAGATTTTTCCGTCCGGGCCAGCAGTCTGCGCCGCATTCAGAAGGCATTGCAGTCGGATAAAACATCCATGAAGGATCTTAACCGACTGATTAAAGCAGACCCTCTGCTCTGCCTGCATGTCGTTAAAGCCGCCAGTATCCTGCACGCCGAAAAAGGCTCCGTGGTCACCGGCGTCGAACATGCCATCAGCTCACTGGGCACTGACAACCTCGAAAACCTGATCAACGGCATGAAAGGCACCCGTCTGAATGCCCACAGCACCGCCGACAAAATGTACTTTCGCGCCACCGCCAACAGCCACCACGCCGCGGTTCAGGTCCGTTCCTGGCTGGAACGGGCCCGCAAAGGTATGTTTACAGAAGAAAGTTATCTTGCAGCGCTGTTTTACGGCATTGGCCACTGGGCGCTCTGGCACCATGCGCCGCTACACATGTCGCAGATGCAGATCAAGATCCGGGAACAGGGCAAAGACAGCGAGACCGTCGAACGGGAACTGTTTGGCTGCACCATTAAAGATATCTCCCACGGTCTGGCAGTATCCTGGAATTTACCGGAACTGGTACAAACCTCTCTGGCAGAAGACCTGCCGCTGAACAAACGCACCCTGATGAAACTGCATCAGCGCTCACTGGAAGATCCCCGTCTGCGGGGTGAAGAGCTGCGGGAACTGAACCATCTTGTCCAGCAGCGTTTCTTCCCGGTGAAACTGTCCAACTGGCTGGCGGGCACCGCCACCTTTGGCTGGCACAAACCCAACACCCTGCACATCATTGACATTGTCAGTGACTATCTGAAAAGTGAACTGGGTGCCACCATGGCGCTGCTACACCAGAACTGCGCCCAGTCATCCCGTGATTACTTTGTGGTCGGCACCCTGACACCGGCAGCCGAAATGCTGTTTATGCCGTCCAACAACAATCAGGGCGGTTACAAACTGTCGGAAACGGAATACAAATACTGCAGCAAGCATTTCCTGATCCCCCGGCCACGCAAAATTCAGACGGCGGTCGCCTCAGACTCCAACCTGAAAGATCCGGCCCTGATTGCCACCGTGAACGAACGCTTCCTGCAATACCCGGAAGATTATCAGCACCCCACGGAAGTACTGAAAGACCTGCTTAAAGTGCTGATTCAGGGTGTCGGTCTGGAACGGGTCAGCCTGAATACCGTCAATACCCAGAACCAGATCGTTAAAGTGATTCACAGCATTGGCTTCAATAAAGACAGTCCGCTGAACCAGTCCATGCATCAGATTGACGCGCAGAGCCTGTTCAGCCGACTGTATGACAAAGTCGCCTGCATCCTGGTGAATCAGGACAATACCCACCGGATCAGCAAAATGCTGCCCGACAGCTATAAGCAACACATTAATGATTCTAACTACTTGCTGATGTCAGTCTTTATGAACAGCAAGCCAGTTGCTATTGTCTATGCAGATATGGGCGAAGACGCCAGCCTGATAGAAACCGTACAGCACAAACAGTTTAAGCAACTCTGTACGGCAGCAACCAGCTGTCTGGCGGCACTGTCCAAGAATTAACTTTAATCCGCCTATTCCGGGATACTGTCTATGTCACTGCCTCTACTGGTTTCTCCTGCACAGCTTGCCGAACAGCTTGACCGCGATTCGGGTCAGATTGTCATCCTTGACCTCTCATCCGCTGAAAACTACGCCACCAAACACCTGCCCGGCGCCCGCCACATGGCACCGTCCGGGCTGCTTTGCGGTGAACAGCCGGTACCTAACAAACGGCCGTCAGACGCACAGCTCAGTACGCTGTTCGCGTCATTGGGGATCACGCCGGACAGTCAGGTTGTGGTCTATGACGATCAGATGGGCCCTCAGGCCGGCCGGATGATCTGGACCCTGCACGCCGCAGGCCACACCGCCTGCTCATTTCTGGACGGCCATCTGAAAGCCTGGGAAGACGCCGGCTTTTCTACCACTGCCGACGTGCCGCAATATGAGCCAACGGATTACCCGGTCAGCCTGGATACCCACAACCTGGCCGACATGGAATATATCCTCACCCATCTGAACAACCCTGAGCATTGCATTCTCGATGTCCGCTCCCCAGCAGAATACCGGGGCGAAAAAGTGGTCAACGCGGCAAAAGGCGGCCATATTCCCGGCGCAGTTAACTACAACTGGACCAATGCCCTGATCTCTGAACAGGACACCCGCCTGCGACCGGCAGCAGACATTCTTGCTGAACTTGCAGCGCTGGGGGTCACCCCTGAGAAAACGGTTATCACCCACTGCCAGACCCACCGGCGATCCGGTCTGAGTTATCTGTTCACTAAGCACCTTGGCTTTGAAAATGTCCGCTGCTACGATGGCTCCTGGTTTGAGTGGGGCAATCATCCAGGTACACCGGTTGAGCAGTAACCCCTTAAACACCGTTAAAAAATTTCGCTTACCCGCCGTCAGCCATCGCTTTCGGCGGGTAAACTTTGTTAAACGACCTGGATTATTTAAGTGAAAGATAAAATCTTCATCCTGTTACAACACCTCCTGCCACAGCATCTGTTGTCCCGTTTAGTGGGAAAACTGGCTGACTGCCGGACCAACTGGGTAAAAAGCACCTTTATCAGTTGGTTCGCCAAACGCTACAACGTCAATATGAGTGAGGCCGTACAGGAATCGCTGAATGCTTATCCGGACTTCAACAGCTTCTTCACCCGGGAAATAAAACTGGAACGCCGCCCACTGGCAGACACAGATATCATCAGCCCGGCAGACGGCGCTATCAGCCAGTTAGGGCCGATTGACCACGGCCGTGTGTTTCAGGCAAAAGGCCGCGGCTACGCGTTAACCACCCTGCTGGGTGGCTACAACGACCTGGCCGAGCAGTTCATTGATGGCCAGTTCGCCACAGTCTACCTGTCGCCGAAAGATTATCACCGGGTACACATGCCGGTAACCGGTACCCTGCGGGACACTATCTACGTACCGGGTGATCTTTACTCGGTAAACCAGACCACCGCTGAAGGAGTGGAAAACCTGTTCGCCCGTAACGAACGTCTGGTGGCAATTTTTGATACCGAATACGGCCCGATGGCAATGATTCTGGTAGGCGCTATGATCGTCGCCGGCATCGAAACCGTCTGGGCCGGTCAGGTCGCGCCGCAACAGCGCAAGATCTGGCGAACAGAACACACACCTGAACCTCAGGCACCGGTTGTGCTGGAAAAAGGCGCTGAAATGGGCCGCTTTAAACTGGGCTCAACCGTGATTCTGCTGTTCGGCAAAGACGTTATAGAATGGCAGGAAAACCTGCAGGCAGGCAGCCCGGTCAACATGGGCCACGCTTTCGGTAACCGGGTTTAATTCCCGCATTTGCCATCCTATAACAGGCACATACTTAACAAAGCAGTCACCTCCGGAATAAACCGGTACCGTGACTGCTTTACGGCAAGAAGGTCATGCTATGAGCACCTGGCACAGCATCTTAGAAACGCAGCAGATCAGCATTGATGAGCAGGGCTACAGCCGCAGCTCTGCCCCGGTAAACCCGGCACTCAGTATTACCCCCCTGACACACTTAGGCCTGTTCAGCGTTATCGGCCCGGATGCAGAGAAATTTCTTCAGGGACAGATTTCCTGCGACATGCGCGACATCAGTAATGGTTTCAGCCGCCTGGCATCACACAACAATGTCAAAGGCAGCATGATCAGCCTGAGTCGGGTAATGCCCGCTGAAGGCGGTTACTGGCTGCGCACTAACCGTCAGATACTCAGCAACGCGCTGACGGCCCTGAACAAATATATGCTGTTTTCCAAGGCCGACGGCACAGACATCAGCGATACCGTGGTGGGTTTGGGTATACAGGGCAGCGACGCTGCATCAGCCCTGGCGGCACTGAGCAATGAACTGCCGGCTGAAACCGATCAGTTTCTCTCTCTGGACGGCGGCGTACTGATTAAAGTCGCCGGTGAACGTTACGAACTGTGGCTTGAACAGGCCCAGGCAGAAACCGCACTGGATCTGCTGATTCAAACAGGCTCGCTGAACGGCAGCGAAAACTGGTTACTCAGTGAAATTCAGCAGGGCATTCCGTCCCTGACACCGGACACGCTGGAAACCTTTATTCCGCAGATGACCAATCTGCAGGCGTTTGAAGGGGTCAGCTTCCGTAAGGGCTGTTACACCGGGCAGGAAATCATCACCCGGCTGCAGCACCGCGGCAAACTGAAGCGTCCGATGTTCCGTCTCAGCGTACAGGCGGATACCGCACCAGCGGCTGGCACAGTGCTGGCGACCGCAACCCGCGCCAGTGTTGGCAACGTGGTGTGCAGTGCACTGTCCGGCGAGGGTGAATATCAGTTGCTGGCGGTGATGCTGAAAGACGTCTTCGACGACGGCTCCCAGAGCGTGCATCTGGACACCCAGGAAGGCCCACAACTGGAACGCCTGGACCTGCCTTACACCCTTGATCCGGAAATGTTTGAAGCCAAACGATGAGCGATCCTATTCTGCTAAAAGTCCTGCACCTGGATAAACAGGCGCAGGACGCGCTCCAGGAACTGTTCAGTCATTCTGTACGGCGTATCTGGATTGAAGGCATGAGCAGTGGTTTTGGCAGTGAACTGTACCGTGCCCGACAACTGCGTTTCAGCTGCGGCGATACCCAGTGGCTGGAAATCGGTACCCTGCGACAGGCATTTCAGGATGGCTTCAGTTTTGGCCGGCTCGACTGTCAGCTGCGCAATGACATCACCCCGGACGAAGACACCAGCTGCTGGCTGGAACTGCCTGCTGACAGCTACCTGCAGAGCATCGAGATCTATCAGCAGCAGGAACGCTTCGACATCGTCGCCAGCAAACTGCAGATGCCGTCAGAAGCATTCAACTACGATGCCCTGATTCTGCTGCGCTTCGATCAGGGTCCAGGCCTGATGATCGGCATTGAGCAGGACTTTATCGACGGTGAACTGGTGGTTCTGCTCAGCGAGGACCCGGACAGCCAGATCAGCGAAAACCTGCAGCTGCGCCGTCAGTTTAACGGCCGGGAAGATCTCAGCTGACCCACCTTACTTGCGGGCAATAAAAAACGGCATCCCCTTTCAGGCATGCCGTTTTTTGTATCGGTACCGGCTTAGAGTACGGTACTCATCTGCACCTTAACCTGCCAGCCTTCAGCGGTTTTCTCCACCGCGTTAAACACTAAATAGCTCTGGCCTTTACCGGTCAGACGGCTGATCAGCAAGCCGTTGCTGCCCTGCTCCACACTGAGCAGGTTATCCACTTCAAAACCTTCCGTGAAATCCGGTAAATCCGCATTTTCAGTCAGGCTTACCCGGGCAGCATTCACCGAACGCTCAGCATAATTATCCGCCAGACTATTAAAGGCCGTGTTATCAATTTCTGTATCCGTGCCGGCAAACCCCGCTGCTGAAGTTAACCCGCCGGCCCCGATATCAATACGGCGTTTCCAGCCGTCAGATGTATGGCTCAGTACCTCAACTGCCAGCCCCTTAAAACCGCCTTCTGCGAAACTGATATCCCAGTTCTTCACCAGCAAAGCAGTATCGTCTTTCGCATCCAGCGCCAGCGTATCCACCTGCGCTTTCAGTTCAGGTAAACCAAACGGCCCACCGGCAAACATCTGACTGATCGCCTCCAGCCCCTGCAGATTTTTGCTGCTGTCATAGGGGAACTGTCCCAGCAATGAATCCGCATCGTAAAACTTATCCAGCCCGTCGACATCTTTTGCATTCATCAGCGGTTGCCACTGGTTATTCAGCGCCACCAGCTCCTCTGGCGCAGCCGCCTGTACACCGGCAGACATTAACATGCTGACCGCAACTGCCGGCACTGCCAGCTTACCCATCCATTTTTTCATTCCCTGATTCCTTGTACATTGAATTAAAACGTTTTACCCGCCCGACAGGCGTAATCCGCCATATTCAGACAGGTCATATATTTACCGGTTCCCGGCAAATTATTCACCAAAAACCTTTAAGGCTTTTCCGCCAGACGGGATTCCCGGTAGAAGCTGTAAACACCGGCCATCGCGATCACCAGACCGCCCAGCAACATATAGTTATCCGGCACTTCATCAAATACCAGATACCCCAGCAGCGCGGCCCAGATCAGCACCGTATAACGGAACGGAGATACAAAGGCAATTTCACCCACCCGCATGGTCATCACCCCACACAGGTAACCGAAAAAAATAAACCCGGCAGCCGCACTCAACCCGGCCATTATCTGCCAGGTGAGCGGCTGCCAGGTTTCAAATAATGACAGCACACCACTGCTCACCGTCACCAGAAGCGAACCGACCAGCGCCACGAACAGCGATGATACATCCGCCGAAAACTGCCGGGTGGAAAGGTCACGGAGCACCAGAAACATCACCCCGGCCACCGAAAACATGACATACACGTTGAAACTGTCCGCCCCCGGGCGAACAATCAGCAACACGCCCATAAAGCCGACAATGATCGCCGTATAGCGCCGCCAGCCAACCTGCTCACCTAACCAGATTGCCCCGATAAAGGTAATCACCAGAGGAACGGCCTGCTGAATCGATGCTGCCGCGGCGATGGGGATATGCATCAGCCCGGTCAGATAACACAGGGTTGAGCCGCTTTCCCCCAGCGCCCGCCAGCCCATCCAGACCCGGTCACGGCGCTGCAGGCTCTGGCGTAATACACCGTAACGCCAGGCCAGCGCAGCAATCAGGGCGGTTACGATCAGACCCCGGATAAAGATCGACTGATACAGGCTGATATCCGCCGACATAAATTTCATGATGCTGTCGTTGAACACAAAACCGGCCATGCTGGCCATCATCAGCATCGCACCACGCATATTAGGGTTATCAGCAAACACTCAGAACAGCGCTCCCTGATCAGGTTTGGCTTCAAGACTCTCCAGCTGCCACTCCACCGGCGTGCGGCCACTGGCTTCCAGATATTCATTAATCTGACTGAATGGCCGGCTGCCGAAGAAACCGCGAAATGCCGATAATGGAGAAGGATGCACAGATTCAAGTATCCGGTGTCTGGTGCTGTCTATCATCGCTGCCTTTTTCTGGGCATGACTGCCCCACAGCACAAAGACTACACCATCGCACTGGCTGTTCACCGTTTCAATAATCCGGTCGGTAAACGGCTCCCAGCCTTTTTTCTGGTGAGAACCTGCTTTGTTATATTCAACCGTCAGCACTGTGTTCAGCAGTAACACACCCTGTTCGGCCCAGTGCTGCAAAAAACCGTGATCCGGTTCCGGCAACTGCAAATCCGTCGCCAGCTCTTTATACATATTTCTCAGGGAAGGCGGCACCTTTACCCCCGGCTGCACCGAAAAGCTCAGCCCATGGGCCTGACCGGGCTGGTGATACGGGTCCTGCCCGAGAATCACCACTTTTACCGCGTTCAGCGGCGTACTCTGCAAGGCCTGCAGCCAGTCAGCTGTCTGTGGATAAATATCTTTACCGGCCGCTATTTCGCCGTCCAGAAACGCCACCAGCCGGTGCATATAATCCTGCTCCAACTCCCCTTTCAGATGCGCCTGCCAGCCTTCAGCGGCCGATAACTGCTCCTTAAGCGCAGCAATCGCAGTCATTCGCTCTCTCCACTGTCTTTTACTTTTCCCAGCGGCCTTCCCTGCATTACATCCCGGGTATACACCCTGCCATGCCACAGGGAGTAATAGCGCAGTTTTCCCGGGCCATGGGAAATAATGCCCGAGAGAACGATCGACAGCATGTAAATCCACAGATCGTAGGCTTCCCAGTAAAACCAGGCCATCGCCAGTAATACGATCTTCAGCATGATAATCTGCCCGCGCAGCTGCACCAGCCAGATACCATCGCTATACAGCTCTTTCAGCACCATCAGGCCACCGCTGATCAGCGTCAGTATCAGATAGTTGTGCCAGGCAGACATCGGCAAATCAAACAGAAACGCCCCGGATAAACCGGCAATGCCGATCAGATGCAGGGTACGTAAACAAATACTCAGCCAGCGTTTACCGGGAATATTGCGTTTCTTTTCAGGAACTAACCAACTCATTCATCACACCTGTACTGCGGTTATCAGCAACCGCTATTTCACACCGGCTGTCACAGATTATCCAGCCACAAATCCGGTTACAGCTGTCCTGTATCAGTTTACGGCGGGCTTAAAGCAAAAAAGCTGCGGCGACTTCTCGCGGCAGCTTTTCCCCTGTTCCGGTACTTACGCCCGCGGACGCATCGCCGGGAACAGGATAACATCACGGATTGAATCACAATCAGCGAAGAACATTACCAGACGGTCGATACCGATACCTTCACCGGCAGTCGGCGGCAGGCCGTATTCCAGCGCACTGATGTAATCATCATCGAAGTGCATTGCTTCGTCATCACCGGCATCTTTCTCTTCAACCTGAGCGCGGAAACGCTCAGCCTGATCTTCAGAGTCGTTAAGCTCCGAGAAGCCATTCGCCACTTCACGGCCACCGATGAAGAATTCAAAACGGTCGGTAATGAACGGGTTTTCATCGTTACGGCGCGCCAGCGGAGACACTTCCGCCGGATACTCAGTGATGAACGTCGGCTGGTCCAGACGGTCTTCAACGGTTTTCTCGAAGATCTCGATCTGCACCTTGCCCAGGCCGTAGCCGTCTTTAAGCGGGATACCCAGCTTATCAGCCACTGCACGGGCAGACTCGATGTTATCGATGTCCGAAGCCGTCAGATCCGGGTTGTAATGCAGGATAGAATCGAACACGCTGATACGGCGGAACGGCGCACCCAGGTCATATTCCTGTTCCTGATAGGTCATAGTGGTTGAACCCAAAACATCCTTCGCCAGTGTGCGCAGCATGTCTTCGGTCAGGTCCATCAGGTCATTGTAATCCGCATAGGCCTGATAGAATTCCAACATGGTAAATTCAGGGTTATGGCGGGTTGAAAGCCCTTCGTTACGGAAGTTACGGTTGATCTCGAAGACCCGCTCAAAGCCACCCACAACCAGACGTTTCAGGTACAGCTCCGGCGCAATCCGCAGATACATGTCGCGGTCCAGCGCGTTGTGATGCGTGACGAACGGACGGGCCGTCGCACCACCCGGAATTACCTGCAGCATCGGCGTTTCCGCTTCTACATAGCGGCGCTCAGTCAGGTAGTTACGGATACCGGATACAATCTTGGAACGGATCTCGAATACCCGGCGGGAAGTATCATTGGTGATCAGGTCAACATAACGCTGACGGTAGCGCATTTCAGTGTCCTGCAGGCCTTTGTGCTTATCCGGCAGCGGACGCAGGTTCTTGGTCAGCAGTTGGTATTCACCCAGATCCACATACAGATCGCCCTTACCGGACTTATGCAAAACACCGGTCACACCAATGATGTCACCCAGGTCCAGGCTCTTGGCAAACTTACGGGCTTCTTTGTTCACGTAGAACTGAATACGGCCAGTCATATCCTGAACAACACCGAAGGCACCACGGTTAAGCATGACACGGCCAGCAATGCTTACTGTAATTGCCAGCTCTTCCAGCTCTTCTTTACACTTTTCGCCATAGGTTTCCTGCAGATCCTGCGCGTAACTGTCGCGACGGAACGCATTCGGAAACGCCTGACCCGCTTCACGCAGGGCATTCAGTTTTTCACGGCGCTCGGCAATCAAACGGTTTTCATCTTGTTGCTGAGTATTATCAGACATGGTGTTCGGAACCTTTAAATGGTGAAATCTTGTCAGTATCTCAGCGCTGCTCTGGCAACGCTGACAATTATATTTTTTCAGTAACGGCGTATTAAGACCGGTTTGAAGACCTTCTTACAGTCCTGCTTTGAGGCTTGCCTCAATAAACAGGTCCAGATCGCCGTCCAGTACCCGGTCACAGTTGCTGCTCTGAACATTGGTACGCAGATCTTTAATACGCTGATCATCCAGCACGTAAGAACGGATCTGGCTGCCCCAGCCAATATCCGCTTTGTTATCTTCTGTTTCCTGTGCCGCTTCGCTGCGCTTGAGCATCTCCATCTCGTAGAGCTTGGCCCGCAGCTGCTTCATACAGGTATCTTTGTTCTGGTGCTGGGAACGCTGACTCTGGCTCTGCACCACAATGCCGGACGGGCCGTGGGTAATACGTACCGCAGATTCAGTTCTGTTTACGTGCTGACCACCGGCACCGGATGCACGGTATACATCCACCCGCAGATCTGCCGGGTTAATTTCGATCTCGATGTTGTCATCAATCTCCGGCGATACGAAGACTGAAGAGAATGACGTATGACGGCGACCGCCGGAATCGAACGGAGATTTACGTACCAGACGGTGTACACCGGTCTCAGTGCGTAACCAGCCGAAGGCGTACTCACCCTGAAAACTGATCGTTGCGGACTTGATACCCGCCACATCACCGGCGGAACATTCCAGCAATTCAGTTTTAAAGCCTTTATCTTCACCCCAGCGCAGGTACATGCGCAGCATCATTTCTGCCCAGTCCTGTGCCTCGGTACCACCGGAACCGGCCTGAATGTCCAGGTACGCATTGTTACCGTCGGCTTCGCCAGAGAACATGCGGCGGAATTCCAGCTGCCCCAGCAGAGCTTCCAGCGCAGCCACTTCGCTGCGCACTTCTTCAACGGTATCTTCGTCGTCTTCCTCAACGGCCATTTCCAGCAGCTCTTCGGCTTCGCTCACACCGTTGGTCAGATCATCAATGGTCTTTACCACCCCTTCCAGAGCAGAACGTTCCTTACCCAGTGCCTGAGCACGTTCAGGTTCGTTCCACACCGCTGGATCTTCCAGTTCACGGGTCACTTCTTCCAGGCGATCCTGTTTCTCGGCATACTCCAGATATCCGCGCAGTACTTCAGTACGCTCACTGATATCCTTCAGGCTGGTAATGATTGGATTAACTTCCATCGTTGATGATCACACTCGACAGTTAAATGAACGGCTGTAAAGCGGGAATAAACACCGCCTGCCAAGCCAAATAAAAAGGCACAGTATTTTACCCGAAGTAAGGGCCAGTGAAAACGTTTCGGCGTATGAAACCCGGCAATTTCCGCTTATCCTGCGAATTAGCTATGATGCATCCCCCGGATATGGAACCCAACGGACCGCAATAATGGAACTGTCACTTGTCACCATCCTGCTACTGATCGCCGTTGGCATCGCTTCCGGCATTATCAACGTCCTCGCAGGCGGCGGCTCCAACCTGACCCTTCCGGTACTGATGGTCATGGGCATGCCGGCGGAAATTGCCAATGCCACCAACCGGCTGGGCATCTTCCTGCAGTCGCTCACCGGCGTCTTCGGCTTTAAAAGCAAAGGCAAGCTTCCTGCTGATGATATCGGCCCCATTCTAATACCCACGCTTGCCGGTGGACTGCTGGGCGCAATTGCCGCCGCTTTCGCCCCCGGCTGGATACTGAAACCCCTGCTACTGGGCGCGATGCTGACCATGGCACTGATTATTCTGCTGCGTCCGTCGGTGGTCTGCCCGCCGCAAGGCACTCAGGCGTACAAGGTCCGTGACAAGCCTTCATCCTGGTGGTGGCTGGGAATTGCCGGATTTTACGGCGGGTTTGTTCAGGCCGGGGTTGGGTTCATTCTGCTGGGCGCACTGGCCGGCAGCCTGCGTTATGATCTGGTGCGCGCCAACGCACTGAAACTTATCTGTTCACTGGCCTTTACAGCAGTTGCGCTGGGAATCTTCATTTCGCAGGATCAGGTACTCTGGTTACCCGGGCTGATCCTGGGGGCCGGCGCCATGATCGGCGCCAGAATCGGGGTACACTTTGCCGTCAGCGTGAAACAGCAGACCCTGAAATGGTTCCTGTTTATTATGACTCTGTGTGGCTGTGGCGCGGCGTTGCTGTTTTAAAACGCTTAAAGACCCAGCTCAGGTTTAATCTGCGCACACCATTCAGCAATCCGCTCATCGGTTTCACCGGCCTGCCCGTCGTCATCCAGCGCCAGCCCGACAAATTGAGACGCGTCTGCAGTTAATGCTTTGGACGCCTCAAAGTCATAGCCCTGATTGGGCCAGTAACCCACCACACGGGCACCGCCTTTCTGTAACTTTTCATGCAACATGCCCATGGCATCCAGAAACCATTCCGGATAGCCAATCTGATCGCCTAATCCAAACAGCGCGCAGGTCATCCCACTGAAATCCAGATCATCCACTTCTGACCAGATATCATCCCAGTCTTCCTGCAGCTCTCCGAAATCCCAGGTGGAAATGCCAAAAATCAGACTGTTGTACTTATCAAACCCGGCCAGGCCATTATCCGCCACGTCATGTAAGCAAACATTGTCAGACCCTAGCTGTGCCGCAACCCGCTCTGCAACATCTTCCGTATTACCGGTGGTGGAACCGTAAAATAAACCGATCGTCTGGGACATATATTCATTCCGATAGACACATAAAAACGGCCCTTAAACAGGACCGTATAAGATGGCACGCATATTACCCGCGCGGTTCAGGGTTTGGAAGCAAATGCCTCGAAGGAATCCTGAGCCAGTTTTTCCACTGACGCCTGGGCATCAGCCAGTGCTTTGAGGTTACTTTCATTGGCCGCGGTCAGGTTAGCTTCCAGCTGGCTGGCATAGGCTTTTTGCAACTCAACCAACTGCTCTGCGGATGAACAGCCCTGCAGAGCCTGAGTTTGCTGCATAGTGGCGTCAATACAGGCTTTGGTACAGGCCATTTGCTGCTGGGTCAGCTGCTCCAGCATTTTTGTTTGTATATCCACCAGCTCCTTAAAAGGGCTCATCGACTGATTCAACGTCTTCGACATATCCTGAAACATACACACCTCCGCAACCCCGGTTATCCGCCAGCATCCTGCCGACAATACACAACAATATTAATAACAATATCAAACAGATACTAATAGAACAGCCTCAGTTTGAGTACTCTCTGAATGCGCTTCTGACACTCTATTGCACAACGCAGAAACCCGCAACCCGTTAACCGTTGACCTAAACACCGGTCAGCAAGTTCAGCCCCGGTGGGGAAAAACTGTCTTGATCCTGATCACTCAGACAACCATTGCTGTGGACAAATCGTCGCACCGGCCTGTTTTTTTGTCAGATATCCGTTAAAATCCACCGCTATATTAGACACCGTTAATATTAAACCCGATTGCAACCTTCTGGCAAAAAACAGGTCTTACCGCCAATCACCGGACTCCGCCGGAAAAAGGAACACCGCATGAGTCCCGGTAAAAATGAATATAACTGTACCTTTCGATACTGAACAATCGGGCGTTATAATGCGCCCTGTTAAATAATATCCGTCATATACGAGCGTCCGCCAATGAGCAAAAAACTTCTGATCGCTACCGGCCTGCTGCTAAGCCTGCATACAACTGCCACTCTGGCAGCAAACCTGGCAAAGGGTATTCAGGCTTTTGAAAACAAGGACTACGCGATTGCGCTGGCCGAGCTGGCCCCACTGGCCAAGGAAAATAATCTGGAAGCCATGAACTATCTGGGCCAGATGTATGAGTTCGGTCTGGGGGTTGACGCCGACGAACAGGAAGCACTGAAACTGTATAACCGCTGTGCCGATCAGGGAAACCTGAGCTGCGTGGATTCCCGCCGGGCTTATAAAGACAAAGGCTACAAAGTAGAACTGGAAACGGTTCAGCCTGCGGCAGAAGGGGGTGACGCCACTGCCCAGAACCGTCTGGGTGAAATGTATGAATTCGGTTACGGCGTCAAACGTGACCCGGCCAAAGCCATTGAATGGTACAAGCGCGCCGGCGATCAGGGACTGGTCATCGCACAGCACAACATTGGCCGCAGCTACAACTTTGGCACCGGCGTTCAGCAGGACTTTACCCAGGCAGAACGCTGGTACCGCAAAGCCGCTGAACAGGGCCATACGGATGCGATGTTCTTCCTCGGCGCACTGTACTCCAACGCCCACGGCGGTGATGCCAGCCATGGCACAAATATCTCAGCGTATGCCTGGTTACAGAATGCCATGGAACTGGGTAACCCGACCGCCCGCGCCATTCAGTCACGGATTGTCATGAAACTGTCCGACAAGGAACTGGAAGAAGCCAAGCGCCTGGCCGAAGACTACAAGAAAAAATTTGTAACACCGTTCAAGTAAGCGTACCTGAATATTCAGAAAGCCGGCTCACATGCCGGCTTTTCTGTATAAGAAAAATGTGCCACAAAATTGGCCTCACTTCTGACATCCCCTATACTCCCCGCTCGCAACTAATCGTTCGTTACTAACCGTTCACAGCTAACCGCTCACCGTACAGGGACCAACCATGAGCCAGACTGCGCCACTGATCAGCCGGCCTTTATTCATCTCACTGGGGCTTTTTGCCCTGCTGGCGGGATTACTTTACCGCGATATCAGCGCCCATGCGGCCCTCCTGCTGATGCTTGGCGGCGCACTGGGGCTGGCATTATATCAGGCCTCCTTCGGTTTCACGGCAGCCTGGCGAAACCTGATCACTGAACGCCGCGGCCGTGGCCTGCGCGCCCAGATGCTGATGCTGGCCGTCGCTGTCTGTCTGATATTTCCGATTCTCGATGCCGGCAGCGCGTTCGGCAACGATGTTAACGGCTTTAACCGCCCGCTGGGCTTCTCAGTACTTTTTGGTGCTGCCCTGTTTGGCATTGGCATGCAAATCGCCGGCGGCTGTGGCTCAGGTAATCTGTTTCAGGTCGGCGGGGGCCAGTTACGGGCAATCCCGTCGATTATCGGCTTTATGGCCGGGGGCTTCTGGGCAACTGCCGATTACGAATGGTGGACCACCCTGCCCCAGCTGGCACCGGTTTCCAGCTTACAGAACCTCGGACTGATCACCGCGCTGGCGGTGAATCTGGCAGCGTTTGGCTTAATCGCCCTTGGCACCGTCTGGCTGGAAAAACGCCGGCACGGCGAATTACAGGCGGATGATGCCGGCAAGAACCTGCCACTGAGTAAGCGGTTACTTCGCGGCCCCTGGCCACTGATCTGGGGCGCAGTTGCGCTGGCGGTACTGAATTATATCGTGGTGATTGTGACCGGCCGTCCGTGGTCCGTTGCCCTGTCTTACCCCCTGTGGGGAACCAAACTGGCCCTCTGGCTGGATACCAGCCTGCAGCTGGGCTATGAACTGGAACCGGACTTCTGGACCTACTGGCTGCAGCCTGGCCGGGACGACGCCCTGCTGGAAAGCATCTGGGAAGATACCGTGTCCGTTATGAACATCGGCATTATACTCGGTGCTCTGCTGGCTGCCTCGCTGGCCGGGCGTTTCAGCTGGCAGTGGCGCATTCCGCCGCTGCACTGGCTGGCATCCGCATTAGGCGGTCTGATGCTGGGCTATGGCGCCACCATTTCCTTCGGCTGCAATATCGGAGCCTTCTTTGGCGGCATCGTTTCCGGTAGTATGCACGGCTGGCTATGGTTGGTCGGTGCCATCATCGGCAGTTATCTGGGCATCTGGATACGGCCGGTATTTAAACTCAGCCGAGCATAAACATCCGCCACCAACAGCTGACTGTTTTTACCTGTATACGAGACTGTAATGAATAAACCTTTCCCGGAACTAGACGGCGAACTCCGCCAGCCATCCCTGTTACGCCGCCTGGCAGCAATGGTGTATGACGGCCTGCTGGTTGTCGCGATCTGGATGTGTACAGGCTTTGTTGCGGTTGGCCTGAACGGTGGCGAATCCGTCTCCGGCCCGCTGTTCCAGAGCGTCCTGTTTTTAATTACCTTCGCCTTCTTCGCCTACTTCTGGATCCGTTTAGGTCAGACGCTGGGCATGCAGGCCTGGCAAATGCGGGTACAAACGATCGACAACTGCCACATTAATCTTAAACAGGCCCTGCTGCGTTTCATGATGGCAATCGTCTCATTTGCCTGTGGCGGCCTGGGCTTCCTGTGGATGCTGTTCTCTCCCGGAAAAGCCACCTGGCATGACAGCTTCTCAGAAACTCAGATTGTACTGCTGCCTAAAAAGCAAAAGTCATAAAACACGGTTACAAAAAAGCCGCTGCCTCCCCGGGAGACAGCGGCTTTTTTGATTCTGAGGCAGGCCTTACCCTGCCCGACGCAATAACCAGCTGCCAATTAACCCGCAGATAAGAATTGGCATCAGCGCGGCCCAGAAAGGCGCAATGCTGTACAGGGTACTGACCGGTGCCAGCAGATCCTGCGCAAATTTAAACATCACCCCAACGACCACACCGGAAATCACCCGCTGGCCAGTGGTTACGCTCCGTAGCGGCCCGAAAATAAACGAGATCGCCACCAGCACCAGCGCGATCATGGATAATGGCTGGAACAGCTTGCTCCAGAACGCCAGCATATAGGTGGTCGACTCCAGCCCCTGCTCACGCAAATAACTGCTATAGCTCAGCAAACCGGATATCGGCAGCTCATCCGGCTCAACGATGATCACCGACAACCGCTGTGGCGTCAGCTTTACATCCCAGTTCTGGGTGTCATAGCTGTTCGCCTGAGTGCGGTCTTCACTGAACAGGGTTTCCCGCACATTGCTCAGCAGCCACTTATCATCCGAATAACGGCCACTGGCGGCATAGCTACTGGAAATCAGGCTGTCATCCTGATCAAACTTATAACGGGTGACGCCTTTCAGAGAACCGTCCGGCAGCACCGCATTAATATGGATATATTCATCCCGCTCCCGGTGCCAGATACCATAACCGGACGTGATCGCCCCGTTACTGACCTTCACCGCCCGCCGGCTGTCCGCCAGCGTTTCGGTAACAGGCACCACGTACTCACCCAGCAGCACGGTAACAATGCCCAGCGCAATGATCGGCTTCAATACCGCCAATACGATCCGGCCAATGGAAATACCCGCAGCCCGCATCACTGTTAACTCACTGCCAGACGCCAGACTGCCCAGCCCGATCAGACACCCCACCAGACAACTCAGCGGAATAAAGTCATAAAAGCGTTTCGGTGTGGTGAGCGCCAGATACTCCAGTAACGCGCCCATGGTGAAACGGTCATTCACATCTTCCAGCTGATCCAGCATGGCAAACAGCACATCCAGACCAATCACAATGGCCAGCACCACCGCCAGAGAAGACAGCACCGCCGAGCTGATATAACGGTCCAGCCGGTTCATCATAATATCAGGCATCACCGGACTTCCCTTTCAGTAAGTTTTTAACCGACACTTTATCAGTAAAGATGCCCAGCCTGTCGCCAAGCTTTTCCCAGAACCGGCCGGCGAACAGCAAACTCATGGCAAAGCCGAAAAATGCCAGATGCACCACCCACATCACAAAAACCGGCGCATCGCCGTCTTCCACCAGCGTACGGGTGTTAGTCAGCAACAGCAGATACAGAAGATACAGCAGGATCGAAGGAATCAGTTTGGCAAACCGCCCCTGGCGTGGATTGGTTTTGCTCAGAGGCACCGCCAACAGGGCAACAATCAGACACATAACCGGCAGTGAAATGCGCCAGTGCAGCTGGGCCACTTCTTCAGGGGTACCGCCGAATAAATTCTCTGTGGTGGCCATATCGGTACCGGAAACCTCCGGTTCATCATCCGCTTCAGGTAAACGTATACCGTACTCTTCAAACTGAATTTCGCGATACTTTGCCTCACCGGGCTGGCCTTCGTAACGGAAACCGTTCTCCAGCACCAGATAACGGGCACCGGTTTCCGGATCAGTGACCTGTCGGCCAGTCTCAGCAGCCACCACCGCCAGCGGCTGGCCTGGAATGGTTTCGGACACAAAAATGCCCTCCATCCGGCGCGACTCACTGTTCAGCATTTCAATATAGGTTGAGCGGAAACCGTCCGGCTGCTCCTGAAAACGGCCCGGTACCACACTGTCCAGCGTACTTTGCTGGCTCTGCTGAAACACCGTTTCGGCTTTCTGTACGCCGGCAGGGGTCAGCCACAGGCTCATTACCGCTACGACCGCCGCCACCAGAGTGGCAGGCCCCAGCGTGTACAGAGATAAACGGCGCTGGCTCATGCCGGTGGCTTTCAGCACCGCCATTTCACTTTCCAGATACAGGCGGCCGTAGGCCAGCAAAATCCCCAGAAACAGCCCCAGTGGCAAAATAAGCTCAAGAAAACCCGGCATCCGGTACAGCATGAACTGAAAGACAGTATCCACGGAATACTTACCGGCCGCTGCATTGGTCAGGTAACGGATAAAACGGCCGCTCATAATAATCAGCAACAGGACGCCGCTGACGGCACTCATACTGAGCAAAACTTCACGGCTTATATAACGGAAGATAATCAACTTTTAATCTCTCGATGGCTTGAGATAAAACACATTCAACATACTGACTCTGCAAAGCCCCTGATGTTCCCGGAGCCGCTGGCCACAACGCGGTAAAAACATTTCCGATGTCACTGATCCGGTTGGGCAGATGCCACACATTCATATACACTTCAGCAAACGGCTGCACACAACCGTCTGACCCTTTACCGGTCAGCACCGGGTACAGTGCCAGGCCAACTGTTTTTACCGGCAAAACACCGCCGGCATTATCTTACAAAGCTGACACGATGTCTTCTCTGGAGTAACCATGCAATTTGAAATCTTTACCGATGCGGTCACCGACCTTGAAACCGAATGTCTTATTCTGGCCATTGCCCCGGAGGGTAAACTCAGCCCGTCCGCATTAGAAGTTGACGCTAAATCCGGCGGTTACCTGAGCGATATCGCTGCTGACCACAACGGTAAAGCCGGTGAAACCCTGCTGCTGCACAAGGTTCCGGGCATCAACGCCAAGCGCGTGGTACTGATGGGTGTTGGCAAACAGGAAGACCGTACCGACCGGACTCAGCGGAAAGTGATTGTTGCCGGTATGGGCCAGATCAAAGCCCTGAAACTGAGCAATGCGGTATTCGCGCTGGATCACATGGAAAGCAACGACGACGACCTGTACCGTCAGATCCGTCACAACACGGAATGGGCCAGCGCTGAGCTGTACCAGTACGATACCACCAAGAGCAAAAAAGCTGACGAACTGGCACTGGAATCATTGGCATTCCGTGTAGATGAAGCAGACGCAGAACTGGCGGAATACTCCATCGCCGACGGCAGCGCCATCGCCAACGGTGTTACCACCGCCCGTGAACTGGGCAACCTGCCGGGTAACATCTGTACCCCGACTTACCTGTCTGAAATTGCCATGGCACTGGACGCCGAATGCGACCAGCTGACCACCACGGTACTGGAAGAAGACCAGATGGCAGAACTGGGGATGTTCTCCCTGCTGTCGGTGGGTGAAGGTTCTATTCAGCCATCCAAACTGATCGTTATGGAATATAAAGGCGGTGAAGAAGGCGACAAGCCACACGTACTGGTCGGTAAAGGCATCACCTTTGATACCGGCGGCATCAGCCTGAAACCAGGCGCCAAGATGGACGAAATGAAGTTCGACATGTGCGGTGCCGCCAGCGTTATCGGTGCAATGGAATCCCTGACTGAAATGGCCCTGCCAATCAACGTGGTTGCCATCGTAGCCAGCGCCGAAAACATGCCATCCAGCAAAGCGACCAAGCCGGGCGATGTCGTTACCACCATGTCTGGCCAGACCGTTGAAATTCTGAATACCGACGCCGAAGGCCGCCTGGTACTGTGCGACGCCCTGACCTATGCCGAGCGCTTTGAGCCTGCATCTGTGGTCGACGTAGCGACCCTCACCGGTGCCTGCATCGTTGCACTGGGCCACCACACCGCTGGCCTGCTGAGTAATAATGATGAACTGGCCGACAGCCTGCTGGCAGCCGGTGAATTCTCTGCCGACCGCGCGTGGCGTCTGCCAATGGGCGAAGAATATCAGGAACAGCTGGACAGCAACTTTGCCGACATCGCCAACATCGGCGGCCCTTCTGCCGGTACGATTACCGCGGCATGCTTCCTGGCACGTTTCGCGGATAAATTCGCCTGGGCGCATCTGGATATCGCCGGTGTTGCCTGGAACAGCAACGGTAAAGCTAAAGGCTCTACAGGCCGCTGCGTACCGTTACTGTGCCAGCACCTGCTGAATCAGGTGGATGAAGGCGAAGAAGAACAGGAAGGCTGTGGCCACGACCACTGAGCCCGGCTATCTGAGCCCTGAACAGGCACAACGGCGGTTGAAATAACCGCCGTTTCTTCTTACATTAGCTACACACTGAACCACAGTCCGATTCACTTTCCTGAGACAAACCATTGAGCCAGGCCGACTTTTACGTCCTTACCGATACCCAGCATGACAGCCGCTATACCTTTCTCTGCCGGCTGGCAGATAAAGTGCTGGGCAAGGGCCGCCAGGTATTCATCTCAGTGGCCAGCGAACAGGAAGCCGAACGGCTTGATCAGCTCCTCTGGGATTACCGCCCGGAAGCCTTTATTCCTCACGGCATTATCAGTAATGCCAGCTCCGGAGCCGACACGCCGGCACCGGTTCAGATTGGCTGGGGCGATACCCTGCCGGAACACCGGGACGTATACATCAACCTGCATCTGGATACCGCCGGGGAAACCCTGAAGTTCGAGCGCATTCTGGAAATCGTCGTCCAGCAGGATGATATCCTGACCGCCACCCGAAAAAACTACGCCACCTACAAAGACGCCGGCATCGAAATCAAAATGCACGACATGCGGCCAAAATCCTGAGTTCTTACACTCAGTAACCAGCGCCCCACAACGCTTTACCTCCCCCAAAACCGGGCATACGGCTAACTGAAGCGAATTCATCCTATATTTGTGCCCTGCTCTATGTTTTCTGGCCCCGTCTGCCGGTATAATCGACACCAATTTTTTGCCAATTTATCACCCTCGCTGCTTTTAGCTGCAAGCCCGCCTCTGGGCTGTAACCGGCAAGTGTGAACATCTGCGTTTTGGACGAGCATAATGGATAAGACCTACCAGCCCCACGAGATCGAAAAATCCTGGTATAAAACCTGGGAAGACAACGGTTACTTCGCCCCATCCGGCGAAGGCGATTCATACTGCATCATGATTCCGCCACCGAACGTCACCGGCAGCCTGCACATGGGCCACGCTTTCCAGCACACCATCATGGACGCCCTGACCCGTTACCAGCGTATGCAGGGCAAAAACACCCTGTGGCAAGTGGGCACCGATCACGCCGGCATCGCAACCCAGATGGTCGTTGAACGCAAACTGGCCGCTGAAGAACAGAAAACCCGCCACGATCTCGGCCGTGAAAACTTCATCAACAAGATCTGGGAATGGAAAGAAGAATCCGGTGGCACCATTACCGGTCAGATGCGCCGTCTGGGTAACTCCGTCGACTGGCCAACCGAACGTTTCACCATGGACGACGGTTTCTACAACGCCGTCCAGGAAGTCTTTATCCGCCTGTATGACGAAGGCCTGATCTACCGTGGCAAACGCCTGGTGAACTGGGACCCGAAACTGCACACCGCTATCTCCGATCTGGAAGTGGAAAACCGCGACGTTAAAGGCAAGATGTGGTACCTGCGCTACCCGCTGGCCGACGGCGCAAAAACCGCTGAAGGCGATGACTTCCTCGTCGTGGCAACTACCCGTCCGGAAACTATGCTGGGCGACACCGGCGTCGCCGTTAACCCGGAAGACGACCGTTACAAAGCGCTGATCGGCAAAGAAATCATCCTGCCGCTGGTTGGCCGCCGTATCCCAATCGTTGCCGACGAACACGCCGACATGGAAAAAGGCACCGGCTGCGTGAAAATCACCCCGGCCCACGACTTCAACGATAACGAAGTCGGCAAACGCTGCGGTCTGCCAATGGTGAACATCCTCACCCTGAATGCAGACATCCGTGATGAAGCAGAATGCTTCAACACCGACGGCACGCCAAACACCGAAATGGACACCTTCATCCCGGAAAAATACCGGGGCATGGAACGTTTCGCGGCTCGCCGTGAAGTAGTTGCAGACTTCGAGGCCGCTGGCCTGCTGGTGAAGATCGACGAAAACGACATGACCATCCCGTACGGCGACCGTGGCGGTGTGGTTATCGAACCGATGCTGACCGACCAGTGGTTCGCCGATGCCAAGACGCTGGCCAAGCCAGCGGTTGAAGCGGTTGAAAACGGTGACATCCAGTTCGTGCCTAAGCAGTACGAAAACATGTACTACGCCTGGATGCGCGACATTCAGGACTGGTGTATCTCCCGTCAGTTGTGGTGGGGCCACCGTATCCCTGCTTACTACGACGCAGAAGGCAACGTATACGTGGCCAACAGCGCCGCAGCTGCCCGTGAGAAATACAATCTGGACGACAGCGTTGAGCTAACTCAGGACAACGACGTACTGGACACCTGGTTCAGTTCCGGCCTGTGGACCTTCGGTACCCTGGGCTGGCCTGAAAACACCCAGCGCCTGCAGACATTCCACCCGACCGACGTACTGGTGACCGGCTTTGACATCATCTTCTTCTGGGTTGCCCGGATGATCATGATGACCATGCACTTCATGAAAGACGAAGACGGCAAACCACAGGTACCGTTCAAAACCGTTTACGTTACCGGTCTGATCCGTGATGAAAACGGCGACAAGATGTCCAAGTCGAAGGGTAACGTACTGGACCCGCTGGACATGATCGACGGTATCGACCTGCCGGCCCTGCTGGAAAAACGTACCGGCAACATGATGCAGCCACAACAGGCTGAGAAAATCGGCAAGCGTACCGAAAAGCAGTTCCCGGAAGGCATCTCTGCACACGGCACCGACGCCCTGCGCTTCACCCTGGCAGCACTGGCCTCTACCGGCCGTGACATCAACTGGGACATGAAGCGACTGGAAGGTTACCGTAACTTCTGTAACAAGATCTGGAACGCTGCCCGTTACGTTCAGATGAACACCGAAGGCGAAGACTGTGGCCAGAATGGCGCAGCGGTAGAGCTGTCTCTCGCAGACCGCTGGATCATCAGCCAGCTGCAGCGCGTAGAAACCGAAGTGCAGAAGCACATGGACGAATACCGTTTCGACATGGCCTCTCAGTCACTGTATGACTTCATCTGGAACGAATACTGCAGCTGGTATCTGGAACTGTCCAAGCCGGTACTGTGGGACGACAACGCCTCAGCTGAAGCCAAACGCGGCACCCGTCAGACACTGGTTCACGCACTTGAGCAGATCCTGCGTCTGGCCCACCCGATCATGCCGTACATCACAGAAGAAATCTGGCAGTCAATCAAGACAGAAGCCGGGAAAGAAGGTGACACCATCATGCTGCAACCTTTCCCGCAGGGCGACAACGCCAAGCTGGATACAGAAGCAGAAGCCAACATTGAATGGCTGAAGGGTGTTATCACCGGTATCCGTAACATCCGTGGTGAGATGGGTATCTCCCCGGGTAAAGATCTGGACGTCCTGTTCAACAACGGCAGCGACGCTGACAAAGCACTTCTGGAAGCCAACCAGGCCTTCCTGTCCAAGCTGGCAGCACTGGGCTCCATCACCTGGCTGAACCCGGGCGATGAAGCACCGATGTCTGCAGTACAGCTGGTTGGTGATATGCAGGTACTGGTACCCATGGCCGGCCTGATCGACAAAGATGCCGAGCTTGCCCGTCTGAAGAAAGAAATGGACAAACTGCAGAAGGAAGCCGGCCGTCTGGAAGGCAAGCTGAACAACGAGAAGTTCGTTGCCAATGCCCCTGAAGCAGTGGTGGCTAAAGAGCGTGAAAAGTTAGGGGAGTTTAAGGCTTCGCTGACGCAGCTGACTGAGCAATATGGGAAGATTGAGGCGCTGTAATCAGCCCTCCATTTTCTTTGTCTGATAAAAATCCCAGCCTTTGAGCTGGGATTTTTTTTTGGTTCTTTTTTAGGTTGCTCCTTACTTTTCTTTAAAAAAGTCAGGAGCGGAGAGATCAGTGTATTTCTTTGTTACTCTGGTGGTGCTTAGCTTGGGATGGTCTTTTTCGACTTCGTCGAGTCAAGACCTTTAAACGGCTAAAGGTCTTAACAATCTAAAGGCCGCCCCACTGCTTGTCCAGCTTCGCCGGATGCCCTGCGCGTTTCACTGCCAACAGGCCTTCGCAAAACTCAGTCGCTCCGCTCCTTCAAACAATTTCTCAGGCTTATCTGTTGTCAGTTGCAATGCTCGGCTGCACAGAAGGGGAAGCTTGGTGCCAGTAGCTATATCTAATATTCAGCAAAAAACTTAGAAAAACGAACCAATACAACAAAATTATTTTTTGTTATCTTGATGTAACGTGCCACAGGAAGATACTGATTTACTTCATATTTTTTTATTAACAGGGAATAAAGTTAATGAATCAACAAGCTATTCAGAATTCAAAAAAAGTAAACTTTGAACCTTTTCGCTTAAGTAAATACATCGAACAGCATGGAACAATTATCACCCTGTTTATTGCAACCGTAGGCTTATTAGGCCCTATTGGCTATCTGACGGGTACTATCTATCATCTCGTGTACCTAAGTGAATTTGGTATAAACTCAGGTTCTTTTTCCTTAAGTGTACAAGAATCATATCTATACGCTTACTTGGTAGGCACACATTATATAAATTCATTTTCAAATATTATTTCCAGTAAATCAGGACTAACTTACTTCTTATGTTTTATAGCTGGCTCAGTGTTATTTACATACTTAGTAGCTAAAATTGCACGTTATTGGATAGAAACAAAAGAACATCCAACGAAAACAAGTTCAAAACTAAACAACTTCTTTCAATTTTTTCACTATGAAAATAACGACTTCTCTAAAGCCATTATCGTTGTCTACGAAACTGTTCATTGGCTGGGAAGTACGACCCTAACAGTCCTTTTTTTCATACTAATATGGTCATCCATCCTATTAAGTTCCTACGAACAAGCACAAAGTACAGCACAAAAAGGAATTACAACTTACCTGGAATCTGGCTGCCACTACCCTGAGGATAAAGAGTTATATAACTGCTCTCAGATTTTAGATCAAACAGGAAAAATTATAATAGAAGGAATGCTCGTCATTTCATCGAAAGACAAGCTGGCAGTTTTTACAAAAAAAGGAACCTTCATTCATACCTTACAACCTAACGAAACACTGTTCAGACCTAGACAGCACCAAGTCATAAAAAATTAAGACAGCAAAATCGTAAGGTGTCAGCCTTTTACGCAAACATAAACCGAATTCGTAGACTCACTACCCAGGAACGGGTTGTAGAAAGGTACGATGTGGGATTCGACACTGTCGAATACGGTCTTCAGCAGCTCGATAAAACTATCTTCAGGGAGGTTTTGGGACCACATGGCGAACACGCCTTTCGGCTTTAGTTGTTCAGCCATGAGTGACAGATTTTCGGTGGTGTAGAAACTGGCGTTAGATGCGTTCAGGTATTCTGTTGGGGAGTGGTCGATATCCAACAGGATGGCATCAAACTTCCGGCCCGGACTTTGTGGGTCGAAGCCGTTTTCAGGGTCGGTTGCTAAATCGAAGAAACTGCCGTGTACATAGCGATTACGGGTATCTGCATTCAAAACCTTGCCCAGCGGCACCAGTTCATCCTGATGCCAGCCGATTACCGTATCCAGTGCATCTACCACCAACTGCTCAGAGATGCGTTCATCCTTTAGCGCAGCCACAGCGGTATAACCCAAGCCCAGACCACCGACGACCACAGAGAGATCATCCCCCTCCACTGCGGCAAGACCCAGATCAGAAAGCGCTTCTTCCGCCTCAACAAACATGCTGGACATCAGAAACTCATCACCGAGCTTCACTTCATAAATGTCTCTGTCACTGAACGCAGGTAAGCGCCGCCGACGCAGGGAGATATTACCCAGCGGCGACGGCTGGCAGTCGATTTCTTTGAAGAGCAGAGACATGAGCAGGGTTATCCTGAAGAACTGAATGTTACATGATCATACCGAATAGATTTTAGCCACTAAAGGGAAAACTGCTTTAACAGCAGAATATACCGGTACAAATCTCAAAGCAGTAATAAAGCTAAACAGAAACAAACATACGCGCTTCCGTAGTTAATAGAATAAGCCAGCTTAGCTCCTTGCAGCATCTGATGCTGGCTTATTTACAAAGCTCCTGTTTAAGAAACCTTAAACGTCGCGACCACACTCTTTAACTGTTCCAGTTTAGAGGTCATCTCATGGCCGGCTTCCACGGTGTCATTCGCATGGGTGGAGGTTTCCCGGGAGATGTCACTGATGGTCTGTATGTTCTGGCTGATATCAGCAGTTACACTGGCCTGCTCTTCAGAGGCCACAGCGATCTGGCTGGCCATGTCCTGAATCTGTTTCACCGATTCAGATATCTGCTGTAGCGATTCGCCGGACACCCGTGCCTGTTCGCTGGTTTCTACCGCAATGTTTTGGCTTAAGCCCATCACATTCACGGCTTTATCAGCCCCCTGCTGCAGCGAGTGGATAATATCGTTAATGCTGGTGATTGAATCCTGAGTCTTGGAGGCCAGTGAACGAACCTCATCAGCAACCACCGCAAAGCCCCTGCCCTGTTCACCTGCCCGCGCCGCTTCAATAGCCGCGTTCAGTGCCAGCAGGTTTGTCTGGTCGGCAATGCCACCGATGACTTCAGATATCGAGTTAATCGCCAGGCTCTGTTCCTGTACCGCAGAAATAGATTCTGAGGCCCGGGCAATTTCAGCGCACAGCTTTTCAATGGTCACTATGGTTTGTTCCACGTTCCGCTGACCTTTCTGCGTAATCGCTTCCGAGTCATCAGTTATCTGCGCACAGCCGGCGGCGTTCTGAGCCACTTCGTTAACCGTCAGGGTCATTTCTTCAACAGCCGTGGCCACCAGCTCGGTTTGCTGGTACTGGGACTGCACATTGTCGTTGGTCTGCTCTGCAATGTTGGTCGTCGCCTGGCTTGACTGGGCAATCGCACCGGACAGATCATGAATGTTCCCCACCAGATTCTTCAGGTTGTCGTTCATTCTGATCATTGAAAGGTACAGCCCCTCAGCCTTATAGCCCGGCTCAAACTGAGTGGTTAAGTCCCCTTTCGAGATCCGGTCTGCCAGTCGGGCCATATCTTCCGGCTCACCGCCCAACGGTTTGGTCACGGCTCTGCTGATAACATAGGCAAGGCTGGCACCTAACACGACGGTTAGCAGTAAACTGCCGATCAGTACACTGTGTAAGAAGTTCACCGCATCTGATAACGCTGCCTGATCCGTCTCATAGAGTTTCTTCTGCGAGGTCCGCATATCCACCAGTATCTGCTGAATCTCTTTCGCTTTCGGTGCAGCTTTAGTGCCTAACCACGCATTCGCTTTGTTCCAGTCAGTGTTGCTGCGCGAGGCAAACATTTCTGTCACATAAGGGTAAAACTCTTCACGCAGCGACTTATATTCCTGCCATAACGGCAGCTGTTTATCTGTAAAAAACTCCGTACGCCCTTCGAGGCTTTTCACCTGCTGGCTGTTTTTATCCCACAGGCGCTCAAAACTGTTTCTGAACTTTTCATCACCGGACAACAGATAAGCCCGGATATTCGCCAGACTCAGAGCAAAGGAGGCCCGGCTGTCGGCAAAACTCTTCAACAGACGTTTACGTTCAAGGCCTGCAAAGGCATCCATTTCGTCTTCAATGAGTTCTGTCAGCACTTCTATGGTTTTCGCTGCAGTGGGCGCAGCCTGTGTTAACAGAATGTCATAGGAAGGGATGTTCGCACCGGTGTGGGCGATATCTTCAATTTCCTGCTGGGCAACCCGGAACTCTTCAATGAGCGATTTCATCCGGTTCAGCTTGTCGATGTTGTCCGGTACGGTCCAGCTCTGAGAGAAAGCTTCCAGTTCCTGTAACGAAGCATCAAGTACCTGCCACCCTGTCGCCCGTTCACTTTTAAAAACATCAGCTTTCACAGGATCGGCGCCTAAAATCAGATACCCCCGTAACCCGGATAAGGTCTGGTTAATCGCTCCGGATAACTTAATTCCGGACTCCACCGTCGGTGCCCGGACATTCAGCAACGATTCCTGCGCCTTAAGCGTGTTCCCCAACTGAACATATACCGCAATAGAACTGACTATCGATATAACAATCAGAATTCCAAATCCCAGAAAAAGCGTCGACCTGACCTTTAACCCTGACAGCAGAACCATATGTAATCCTTGTTATGATTATATTTTTGTTCGCTAATATAATCAGTCCAGCCTGATACTTCTATCCCAATAACAACCATTTTGAGACACTATTGTCATATGTTTATGTTCAGCGCTGCTTAAGTAAACGTCCTAGTCTGATTCCTGCATGCATGCCCGGCTAATCAAGCCCCGAAAGCTTAAATTCTGCATGACATATCCATCGCACTGATCAAACACAGCAGCACAATTACCTTTCTGAACAGACTCTCTCAGTACGGTTCTGAACAGCACTTCAGCCCAACCGGAACACAAAGGTATATCTCCTGCACAAATAAGGAAAAAATCTGCAAAATTCCCCCCGATGGAACAAAGTATGCTTTCAACTTATACTGATTAAACTGATCAATTTAATTACTCCGGGGGACAGATGGAAACTCTCAGTGCCAGTGATGCCAAACGGGAATTCGGAGAACTGATTCTTAAAGCTCAGAGCGGCCCGGTCGGAATCAATAAGAACGGCAAGCCCGTTGCAGTGGTATTGTCGGCAAAAGAATATGAGCGCCTTCATCAGTTACACATGAAAACACTACAGGCCGAACTTGAAGAAGGTTTAGAGGATATAAAAGCCGGTCGCATCAGTGACGGTACAGAAGTCATCAACCGGCTCAGGAACCGTCTGGGAGATTAAACCATGCAGTACAGCTTTACGGATAAAGCTGAGCAAGATCTGGAAGGAATCATAGATTTTACAGTGTATCGCTGGGGAAGAATTCAGGCTGATGCTTATATTACCCGGCTCCAGCAAACACTGGCGCATCTTTCTGCGTTTCCGAAAACAGCTAAACACCGTCCGGAACTGGGAAACGGCATTTACAGTTCCCGTTTCAGCGCCATATTATTTACTTCGTAATCAGTGAAAACAGTCTGACGGTGCTAAGAGTTCTGCACAGCGCTATGGACCTGCACCATCATATCGCCCCGTAAAAAAGCACTAATCATCCGATAAGTATTTATCAGTCGAACAGTCCCTGCCAAACCAGTAACCTTGTTCCTTTTTAACTGTTACGAGTGCCCTGCCGTGTCTGCCGATATCACCCTGGTTAACCAGCAAATTGAAAACTACTTTACTCACATTGAAACCCAGATTTTCAGCGGCGATATGTTCGCTCAGTGGCAGGGTGCTTTTGAGGTAAAGAAGGTCTGCGTTAAAAAAGATAATGCCGATATCAAGTATGATCTGGATGTGCGCCTGCAGCACTGGCCAGAAGGCGTGGTCGTGAAGGTTTACAAACATAAGGCACTGGCAGCCCTTCCGAGTGTGAATAACCCTGCCGTTGCCTGTGAATATCTGAAAACGGAAGCAGCGGTGGCGGCTAAATTCTGGAAAGACACCTTCTACTTCTCACACCGGACGGATCTGGATGATGCCCGTTACGTACTGCGTGAAGGCAACGATATGACGGAAGAGGATGCGGTTACATGCCTGAATATGCTGAAAGCATTTATCGAAGAAACCGAAAGCATTCTGGCTGCAAAATAACAGTCGGTCATACAGGCAGACAGATTCATGCAGAGCTGTCTGCCTGTAAGCCGGATGTTTATTTGATCAGACGAATCGCATACGGCACCCGAAACGGTTTGCCCTTTGAGGTAGCCACGGCCCCCATAATGCAAAAAATCAGATGACACAGGCCGATCAGCGGAATCAGGATGACGCCGATCACAATAAAGCTAAGCAGGAAGGCAACAAAATAGGCAATCATTGCGGTGATTGACCAGTTCAGAGATTCTTTAGACTGATCCTGCACATAGGCATCGTCGGTTTTAATAAGATACAGAAGTAAGCCGGGAATAAATCCCAGAAAGAAGGTGCCAATCCATGACAGTAATGCCATGTTCTTAGCATCCTGAGACACGCCGTTAACATCCTGTGCCGTACCATTATCCATTATTCGCCTCATAAACCGGTAACTGAAAGGAAGGTTATCAATCTATCCGGCACAGCTCAGCGACTCAAGTATCAATAGCTGTTTTTTTACAGAGAAAAGGCTTACCTCCGCCAGACAAGCATGTCTGTCAGAACTGGCTGGCAGGCAGCACGGGCGCTTCATTCAGTCAGCGCAAGCCCCGGTTACTCCTGTTCGGCGATATACGCCAGCGTATCCGGATGATCCTTAATTAAACGAATTAACGTCACCGCCTGATCATTTGGCCGGGCCAGATCATGCTCCCAGGATTCCAGGGTGGTCACGGTAGTGTGTAACAAGGCGGCAAATTCTAACTGTGAAAGGTGGAGTGCCTGCCGGAGATGAAGAATCTCCTCAGCGGTAATATCAGGGACAGGTACTTCACCTGTTTCAACAGACTCAAGAACGTCTTTTCCCTGAAAATAATGGCAGGCTTCGCTTAACGCACTGCTTAATTCATCTAACAAACTCTGGCTACTCATGGAGTCCTTCCTGGATAACCTGCACCGGCACATTACCGGTGCCCCTACTCATAATGTAGACCAACAATATGAGTAGTCACGTACCGAACAGCCTTTGGTCAGCAAAACGGGCTCCTTCTCTAAATATTTTGCCCGATTCGCCACAACACGCCGCTGGGGTCGGTCAGCACAAAGTCCAGCATCTTCCAGGGCTGTTCTGTCACTTCTGATACCTGCACGTCATACTTAGCAGTGATGCCGCTGTTCACGACATGCCGGTGCCAGGCGGCAGCATCATTTACAAGCAAGTGCATCATGAAGTTTTCGCAGTGTCTGGGTTCATAAAACTCCTGCAGTAAAAAGCTGCTGTTACCATAGTAAAAATAGGCAACCCCGCCGCCTTCTGATGCCTGAGTGAAGCCAAGATCAGCATAAAACTGCTTCGAGAGTGCAAAATCTTTTGCCGGCACAAAGGCTTTAATTTCGGTGACCTGCAGATCTTTTTGTAATGCCGTGCTCATATTATTCCCCGGGTCATGATTCACCTTCAAACAAATAGTAATAATTACCATTTACACAACAATCAAACAACATTTGGATATCCGCTACCGAACCGACATGCCCCTTTACGACAGGCCCTACGACAGCAGGTAAACTGGCCCTACACCAAAGCCCAATCCCTGAGGATCATGGCTCCATAGGGTACATGCACATATCAGGTTCAGGGCTGCTCAGATGCTGCTGACGAATCCATACCGCACACACTAATTCCACACTTACACCCGGAGATACATCCCATGACCAAACCTGTTGTTCTGGTTACTTCTGCTACCGGCCGTATCGGTAAAGAACTGGTTGCCCGTCTGTCTCAGGCTGGCGAATTCACTGTCCGCGCCTGCTATCACAGTGAATCTAAAGTTGCCGACCTGAAAGCCGTGGGTGCTGATGAAACGGTCTTCTTTGATCTGAATGATGCCGCTACCTGGGACGCTGCTCTGCAAGGCGTAAGCGCAATCTACTCTGCGTCGCTGGACCCGATGCTGGAAGGTCACCTGAATTTCTGTAAAGAACTGGGTAACCGTACCGACAGTATCAAACATGTTGTTCGCGTGAGCTGCATGGGCGCCGATACCAACACAGCCTCTTACGAAGCCGACCAGCACTCTTCCCGTGAAGGCGCATCTATTCCGCTGATGCTGCAACACTACTGGTGGGGTGAGAAAGCCCTGATTGAAGCAGGCCTGAACGTTACCGTACTGCGTAACAACTTCTTCATGAACCACCTGCTGAAAACCGATTGCGATAACATCGCGCAGGAAGGCTGGTTCACCAACCCACTGGGTAAAGCCCGTAATTCTTTTGTTGCCACCCGTGACATTGCTGAAGCAGCAGCAGTTGTGCTGACTGAAGGCCCTGACCGCCACAGCAACAAGTTCTATGACATTACCGGCCCGCAACCACAGACCATGGCTGAAATCGCTGCGGATCTGGGCCGTGCGATGGATAAAGACATTGAATACCGTCCACAGTCTATGGAAAGCTTCGAAGCGGATTTCGGTGCAACCCGTGCGGAATTCTTTGAATATCTGGTCAACGGTTTCTATTGCCGTTGCAGCCCGGACTTCTACAACCTGACCGGTCACAAGCCAACGTCTTACTACGACTACCTGACCACCAAAGGTGCTTCCGGCGAGACCGGCCTGGAAGAACTGTGGCAGGGTAACCTGTGGAAAAAAGGCGAAGACGCCATGAAAGAAGCTGCAGCGGTTAAGAGCTAAGCCCCGGCATAAAAAAATACCTCTTCGGGAAAACCTGAAGAGGTATTTTTTAAGAACAGTTAACCGCTTAATTTCACACTGTTTAAATACAAAGTATCTTTACTGAAATCCTGCCCGTCAGGCCACTCCACGGCACCAAAAGCCACTCTGGCCCGCGCAAAGTACTCACGGTTATTTAACGCACGAAAAACACCTTTATCCAGATAAGGTGAAACATCAAATTCTTTTACCGCATTGTCTGAAAAAACAATTCTGAGCCGGTAATTATCTATCGGAAAAACATCTATCACTTCAGGATTCATGCTGGTCACTTTAATGGAGGAATCTTAAATACAGGCTCTCCGTTAACCGCTAACTGCCAGTCAGCCAGTAAATCTTCTTTGTGTATTTCGATCCATGCATCTACCAGCTTTAACTTATTTGCCGGCAGGCTGCCTTCCAGCAATCTTCCGTCATGTATAGCCAGTACAGCGCTGCGCTCCTGATAATACACATGAATATGGGGCAGCTTGTGCTGCTGGTTATCAAAATAATACATACGGATTATTAAACCGTAAAACATCGAAATCGTCGGCATAACATCTTCCCTGATAAACCCGTACGAACCGTCCTGTCTTGCTAATGTTAATCCTCCCTGTAAATCACTGCAATCAGAGCGTTAAAGAACGACCATCCCTTCAGAAGTGACAGCCGTTCTGTTCCAGAGAATTACTTCGCCTCACTCAGTTCCGGGTGAGTGTTCTCCAGATGGTGTTTCTCTTCCACATGCTTCAGACCTTTATTGGCAACAAAGGCAACCACTAACAGCGCGGCCATCGCATACATGGTTGAGTTGTACAGGCTGGAAGTCGGGTCAAGCGTTCCCGGCGGCGCGACCGCCATCAGCTTGGCAATCGTTACCGTTTTAGCCTCCACCAGCGACTGTAGCTGGCCAATGCCTGCGCCGAAGGTCTGCAGGAATACGGCCGGATCGACCTTGGCAGCCAGATCACTGATCGCATTATCCACCGACTGCTGGCGTAAGTAAGTGATCGCAAACGGCCCCAGTACCCCGGCGGTACTCCAGGCAGTCAGTAAGCGGCCATGAATGCCACCCACATGCAGGGTACCGAAGACATCCGCCAGATAGGCCGGAATCGTCGCAAACCCACCGCCGTACATGGTGAAGATAACCATGGTGGCACCGTAGAACAGCACCAGCCACATCACCGAGGGTGATACGCTGACCTGAGTTGCCACAAACGGAATCGACACATACAGCAACATACCCAGCAGGAAGAAACAGTGATAGGTATTCTTACGCCCAATCACATCCGACATCGACGCCCAGAAGAAACGGCCCACCATGTTAAAGACACTGATCATCAGTACATAGGTTGCTGCAAAGCCTGCATCCACAATGCCCGGCAGCGTCGAGCCAAAAATCTCTGTCATCATGGTCTTGGCGACCCCGATCACGCCGATCCCGGCCGTCACATTCAGGCACAGCATGATCCATAAGCGATAAAACTGCGGGGTCTTAATCGCCTGGTCGATATGGACATGATTATCCGAAATCATCTTTTTGGCAGACTCATCCCCAGTGGGCGGTGTCCAGCCTTCCGGCTGCCAGCCTTTCGCCGGCACTCTGTATGAGAATGCCGCGATCATCATAATGATGAAGTACACCACCCCTAAGGTGATAAACACACTGGCCGCACCGGTATCACCGGTACCCACCGCATATACACCTTCCGGCCCCGGCACAGGTACCTTGGCCATATCTGCCGCACTGGCGACCACCACTTCCACCTTGTTACCGGCCACTTCTGCAAAGCGGCGGCCGTTCTCGGTAATCAGGGAAACATTAGCCACGCTGCCCAGATACTCAGGGGCCTGATAAAACAGGCTCAGCAACCAGGTTTTCAGCGGTGCACCAATCATGGCACCGCCACCGAAGCCCATAATGGCCATCCCGGTGGCCATTCCCCGACGGTCAGGAAACCAGCGAATCAGGGTACTCACGGGCGATACATACGCCAGCCCCAGACCACAGCCACCGATGGCCCCGTAGCCCAGATACACCAGCCAGAGCTGATGATAGGCAATCCCCAGACTGCCGATTAAAAATCCCCCACCCCAGCAGAACGCAGCTAATACACCCACCATCCGCGGCCCGACTTCTTCAAGCCATTTTCCGCCGATAGCAGCCGCCAGCCCCAGAAACACAATCGCCGTTGAGAAGATCCACACCACGGAACTGAGGGTCCAGTCGTCCGCAGCACTGGCCACCACGCCGATCTGTTTGACCAGTGGGGGGTTAAAAATACTCCAGGCGTAAACCGAACCGATACACAGATGAATGGCAATAGACGCAGGCGGGACCAGCCAGCGGTTAAATCCGGATTTGGCAACAATGCGCTCCTTTTTCAGAAACGCCAGGCCATCGTGAGACTCTGACATAAGCTTTACTCCAATATTATTTTTATCGTTGTTTCAGAATGAACTCGTCATTACGAAACACTTGGACGTAAAGTCAGTTTGCAAGCCATATGCCAGCCAACCAAAACCCATAAAATCAACAAGTTATGAAAACAACAAAAGATCATAGCGGGTCAGAACAACCCGGGCAGAAAGCCAGCTGTGTCAGAATAACCCGGCTAAGGATCAGGCCTTATACGCCGGTATCCAAATGAAGAAAGTGGTGCCATGACCTTCGCGGGAACGGACATTAATCTCCGCATTCATGGATTGCAGAATTGAATAGGTCACCGATAAACCCAGCCCTGTTCCGCCACTTGTACGGCTGAAAAACGGGTCGAAAATCCGCCCCAGCAAATCTGCTGCAATGCCGCAGCCGTTATCACTGACACTGAGCAATACGCCGTTATTGCGCCAGTCCCGGCTGCGGACAGTAATCCGTCCATTATCACCCACTGCCGCAGTGGCATTAACGATCAGGTTAATCAGCACCTGCTGTAACTGCTGACGGTTACCCGCCACCTGACAGCCAGCCCGTAAATCCATTTTCAGCCGAATCTGTTTCTGCCCCAGATCATGCTTCACCAGTAACTCAGTGGCCCGCACAATCTCGTTGAGATCCAGTGCCACCAGCGCCGGCGAGTGATCTCCCGGCCGGGAAAACTGCAACAGATCATTGATGATGCAGCGAATCCGTTCCACCTGCTGCACAATCAGCTGAACCTCATCTTTCACCTGATCTCCGGCATCCCCCAACTCAACCACTAACAGGTCCAGATAACCGAGAATCACCGCGGTGGGGTTATTAATTTCATGGGCAATGCCCGCGGTTAACTCACCAATGGCGGCCAGCTTACCTTTCGCAACCAGCTGTTCACGGGTGCGCTGTAACAGCTTGATATGTTCATTCAGTGCCAGCGTCCGTTCCGCCACCTTCATTTCCAGCTGTTCGGCCGCCTGCTGAATATGGTCGTGCTGTTGCTCCACCTGATCCAGCATCAGATTAAACTCCGTCCCCAGCGTCATCAGATCCGAACTGGTGGTAACGGGTAAATCAATACGTTCACGCCGGCCTTGTCTTATCCGCCCGATCACCCCGACCATCGCTTCCACCGGCCGGTAAATGCCTTTCGCCCCCCAGACCGCCAGCCAGGTACAGATCAGCATAATGGCCCCGGTAATGATGATCAGTTGCCAGACCCAGCTATAAAACTCCTGCTCGAAAGGCGCTTCCAGAAATCCCGCGTATAGCATGCCCACCCGTTCACCGCGGATATCCACAATCGGCTGATACCCGGAGATATACCAGTCACTGACCACGAATGCCCGGTCCAGCCAGCGCTCCCCCTGTTCAAGCACCTTTTTCCTGACCTGATCAGACACCCGGGTGCCCAGCGCCCGGACAGCTGAATCCTGCGAAGCCGGCACATTGGTGCTGATCCGCACATCATCCAGAAAAATGGTCACCGTGCCCACACTGCCAAACGCCAGTGAACCGGAGCCATACACCGTTTCCTTAATCCGGTCGACAAAGCCTGCGTTACCGTTCATCAGTAAACCGGCACTGAGCAGCGCTTCGGTACGACCTTCCTCATCCGGTAACGGATACACCAGATGCACAACCATGCCACGGTCTTCGGTATCCCGGTCAACAGGCCGGGCTTTTTCCGTCGCGGTCAACGGCAACAACGCCCGCTGAGCCAGTTCCGGCGACAGGCTTTGCAAACGTTGCTGAGTGAATATCTCAATGCCGCTGACCGGCTGGCCAGCAGTGGCACTGACAAACAGCGGGCTGCCAGTTCCCCGGCAGACGCCGGAAAAATATCCGCACCCCTGCGGGGTAATCAGTTGAATATAATCCAGCCCAACCTGATCCCGGATGTCACTGACAGTCTGTACCAGAGCGGCTTCGTCCCGGGCCCGCCAGGCATCCTGAAAGCGCTGGGTCTGAGCCCGCAAAGCCAGCCGTGTCAGATAACTTGCCTGCGTGTTATTAAAGCTCTCCTGAGTTACCGCAAGGTCCGTGCTGGCTTTCATCAGCAAATGCCGGTAACCCACTTCACTGGTCCAGACATAGAACAGCGCCAGTAACACACAGGTCATCAGGAAAAGCGGTAACAGCACCAGCACCAGTAACCGCTGACGAATACTTCTCAGCCGGCTGAGCATTTATAAACCGGGAATGAGATCGACATCAGCATCACCGGCCCCCACTGAAGCGTCCAGATCACGGCGCTTACGGTCCAGCGTTTTGCGGGTGATACCCAGTTGTCTGGCGGCCCGGGACTTATTACCCTCACAATGCTGTAAAACCTGCTCAATATGCCGGACCTGAACCTGGGCCAGCGACCAGTTAAGCGGATAACCGGCATGCTCTGCCGTCACTGAATCGCTTAACAGCTCCGCCGGTGCGCAGCCCAGCAAGATCGAGCGTTCCAGTAAATTACGCAACTCACGTACATTCCCCGGCCAGTGATACCCCTGCAATGCCTGCAAGGCACCCGGGTGAAGCTCCGGAGCAGATAAACCCAGTTCCTCCGCCAACTGCCGGGTAAACAAGGTCGCCAGTAAGGGAATATCTTCAAGGCGTTCCCGCAGTGGCGGCAGCTCAATTGGCAGTATATTCAGCCGGTAATACAGATCGGCCCGGAACAGCTTCTGCTCAACCAGGGCCTCCAGCGGTTTATTACTGGCCGCGACAATCCGCACATCCACCGACTTTTCACGGTCGGTCCCCAGCGGACGGATTTTGGCTTCCTCCAGCACCCGCAGTAACTTGCCCTGCAGCGCCAGCGGCATCTCGCTGATCTCATCCAGAAACAGGGTGCCGCCGTCAGCATAATCAAAGACTCCCTGACGGGCCTGTGCCGCACCGGTAAAGGCCCCCTGAATATGGCCAAACAGTTCTGACTCGGCCAGTTCAGGCGCCACAGCTGCACAATTAACCGGCACAAAGGCACCGCTGCGGCCGCTTTGCCGGTGCAGCTCACTGGCCACCAGTTCTTTGCCGGTCCCGGTTTCACCTTCGATCAGAATGGATGCCGGCGTTGCTGCCACCCGGCTGATCAGCCCGTTCACCGCTTGCATGGCGGCACTGTCACCGATCAGGCTGCTGTCGGCATAATGACGGGTTAAACGGTGCTGCAGGGCCTGATTTTCCCGGGACAGTTTCAGCCGCTGATAACAGCGCTCCACTGCACCCAGCATCTGCTCTAAACGAAACGGCTTGAGAATAAAGTCGCTGGCACCGATACGCACCGCTGCTACGGCATTATCCAGCTCGGCAAACCCGGTCATAAAGATCACTTCAGACGGTAATTCAGCATTAAACCGGCTGACCCATTCCAGACCGGACAACCCCGGCATATTAATATCAACAATGAGTAAATCGTAAAGGCGGGAAGCGCGGAGCTTATCTGCGCTGCTGCTGTCTGCAGCAACATCCACCACCGCATATTTTTTGCGCAGGGCGCGCGCAAGAAAATCACAGATACCCGGCTCATCATCCACGATAAGCACGGAAAAAGACGCCGTTCCGACTGGCAAAGACTCCGACTCCTGGCAGCTCATAAAACACTCTTGTTGTTATTATAAGGCCCTAAAACCTACCGTATTCCCTCCGGGTTGCCAAGCTGACGCCCGGCGATTAAAACTTTCGGATAATAAAAAACCGCGGCCTCTCAACTGACTGAGAGCGCCGCGGTTTTAAGTCAGAAACACCGGTTCCTGAGCGGGATATTCCCTTTAGTGCACGGATTCGATCTTATCGAAATTAAGCTCGCGCCCTTCCGGAGAGCTCTGGATCGCCGCCACTTCTTTGCGCTTTTTCAGCAGAATGTAAGCGAAGCAGCTGAAGTACAGACCGATCACCAGTGCGCCTACCCACTGAATTTCCAGGAAGTTCAGTTTGAACAGCATGGTCAGGGCACACAGCGCCACCAGGTTACCGATGATGTACTTGGAACGGCCCACCCGTGACGTGGTCAGGTTCAGGTTATCGGTATACAGACGGATCAGGGAATCCAGCGAGTTGATTACAAAGGTAATTCCCACGATCACCATCGAGATACCCACGAAGCCGGAACTGTCCAGACCATTGTTATGGTAGAAATACAGCACGCTGAACCAGATCGCCAGAGGAATAGACGGGAAGATCAGCAACGCTGCCAGCACCTGCCAGGTACGCAGACCGCCCACAAAACGTGAGGTGAACTGGCCAATCATGATGCTCCAGGCAAACCACCAGAACAGGTAGAAGGCGTGGTAATCATTCAGCGGCAGCACGAACTTATGAATATTCACAAAATAGTTGCCGATCAGATTTGCCGCATCCAGCATTTCATTCGGGCCCATCGCTGCCAGGATCCACATCACTGCAATCAGCGCCAGGAACAGCCAGGTCGACGCCAGACTCAGAATACGCACGTACTTGATATCCGTGCTTGAGAATACCGCCGCCATAATCACTGCAAATACAATTACATAGAAGGTGGCAACAATGCTGCCCTCTTCACTGAGTTGCGGCAGGTACCAGGGCAGGTTCGTCAGCAACAGGTACGCGGTAAATGCACAGGTACCGATAATGACCACGTTATTGATCCACTTCACCACAGGGATTTCAAAAAAGCCCACCCGGGGTTCAATCACGCAGAAATAGAAGCTGGTCAGGAAATAGAACCCCCAGATCAGGAATCCCCAGTAGGCAAACTCAATTGCCAGCGGATTACTGAACGCATATTCAGGGCTGGTTGCGGTATCGGCGTAGCCTGCAAACTCGGTCAGCGGGAACATGATCAGTCCCACATCCAGCCCGGAGGTAAACAGAATGGCGATGAAGGTAAAGGTTTTTACCGGCGTCACCCCGACGCATTTCAGATTACCCCAGCGATAGAGACAAAACACGATTGCGAGCAGGGTAAAAATGATCCCTGCACTCAGTAAAGTGTTCATAAACACTCCTTGCGGTTGTTGTTATTGTTTGCAGAAACAGCCCCCGATTTGCACACTCACTGCGCAGACATAAAATCTGTTTTCTTCCTTAAAACGGGATAAACAACTGAAATAACTGCAATTTTTATTTTAAATAACCATTTAATTAAATAGTCATTTAACAAAAATCTCATGCCCCTATAAGAAAGTCAACCGACGCAGGCAGGACGGGCCTTTCCGGTCGTTTTCGGTCAGTTAGCAAAAACAGTGAAACACCCGGATATAAAGCCAACCAAAGGGCTAAAACTCACCGCAGGAAGAACAGGCAAAAGGCAGGTAAATATGGCAGAATCCGGCTTCAGAAATATTTACTGTACCGTCCCCGGAGAACAGGGCACGGTGGTTCCCATGGAGTCGACATGTTTAAAATGAAAAAAACCACCAAGGTTAGCTGGCTTATTCTGGTCGTCGGTCTGATTCCGCTGATCATTATGAATGAATTGCTGGTCTCCCGTGATGTGGACTCCACCCTGCGGATCGCATTTGCGGCCTTCTACTACATTTCTCTTAAAGGCATCTCTTTCATCATTATTCGCAAGATGGACATCAAAGAAGATGCAGCCGCCGGACAGGTTGCTGAGAAGACACAGGAAACGCAAACCGAAGCAACAGAGCAGACTGCTGAGAAAAAAGATCAGCCCTGAACAGGCTGATCCCGCACCCAGGCTCTTTGCTAACTGCGCTGTAAGCTTGCAGTAATCAGCCCGGCACTGACCAGTGCAGTGCCGCCGATCCGGTTCAGCCTTTTACGGGCCTGATAGCTTTGAATCCGCTGGCGTACGGTGCCGGCAAAGTAAGTATAAACACTGATATTTATCCCCACCAGACACAGCAGGGTTGCCATCAGAATCAGCCACTGTGGGAATACAGCCATGTGGGGATCAATAAACTGCGGCAGGAATGCCACAAAGAAAATGATATCTTTCGGATTCAGCGCGGTGACCAGAAACGCTGAACGGAACATATTCCGTCCCTGTTCACGCCCCACGGTTTTAGCTCCGTCAAAATCTGCTTCTGCAAACCGTTGCGGGGTTTGCCGCCAGGTTTTTATCCCCAGATAAATCAGATACCCCACGCCGAACCATTTCAGCACTAAAAACAGGCTGGCGGACGCCGCAAGAATCGCCCCCAAACCGATCACTGATAAGGTCATCGCAGTAAAATCACCAGCCAGTACGCCGGCAACCAGAGGAATAACAGACTTCTTCCCATGGGCAATTGCCTGCCCGATAACCAGAATTACGGTGGGGCCGGGAATAATACAGAACACTACTGTTGCCATCACAAAGGCTAACCAGATTTCCAGACTCATACTCACTCCTGCATTGTTAACGTCACTGTCAAAAATGTCAGGCTGAGAATCCGGACGATCAGTTCAGGACAAAAATTCAGACCAGAAATCCAAGCCGACACAAAACAATAGCAGTGATTTTTGATACCGCCAGTTTCGGCCTGATTTTTTTTATCCGTTTTTCAGATAGCTCTGTTCACATCACCTTAGGCAGTTCACGGCGAAGGGTTTCAATAAAGTCAGCCAGAAACGGCGAGCCGTGTCCCATCTGATAAATGCGGATATCCGCCTGCCCCAGCGCAGGCAAACGCCAATCATCAGGGGCTTCCACCAGCGATTCAGGAATGATTCCCTCAGCCATGACCGACAATCCCATGCCGGTACCGACTGCCGCCTGCACACTGATCGACCCCTGCGCAGAGAACATCACCCGGTGTGGCCGACCCAGGGCATTCAGGGTTTTGAATACATGCTCCCGGAAAATACAGCCTTCCGGGTGCAGCGCCAGCGGCAATGGCTGATCCGGCTGATACTCGAACCCCGGCGCACAGACCCACTTGAGTTCACGGGATGCGATTGCCTCGCCACCCTGATAATCCGGCATGGCATTGATCAGAGCGATATCCAGCTCCCCTTCACAGAGCATCTGTACCAGATCCCGGCACAGGTGCATGCTCAGCTCAATCTTATCCACATATTCATCGTGATTAGCGAGAAAATTATGGAAAAAACCGGCGGTCATATCCTCGGGAATTCCCAACCGGATGGTGTCGCTGCTGCCATTGTTCTGCGCCACCTGAATCATCGCATCATGACCCGCCAGCACCTTAACGGCTTCCGGCAGCAGCATCGCACCGTCAGCAGTCAGTTTCAGGGTGTGATAATTACGGTGAAACAGCTCACAGCCTAACTGCTCTTCCAGTTTCTTGATCCGCAGCGAGAGCGCCGACTGCGAACAGTGCAGGCCAACCGCTGCTGCTGAAAACGACCCGAGATTCTCTGCCAGAACAAAGCTGCGCAACGCGGCGATGTCCATATTGATTACACTGGCCACCAGAAATCCTCATAGCAACTATAGAAATTACTCAATTTACGGGTAGGTAGGCCCTCTGTAAAGTTTTCTGTATCACAGCTTAGCTGTCCAATTAACGTGAACCTGTACATGAGACAGCCCGCGCCGGAGCTTCCCAGGCCAGCCATCATGTCAGTGTCCCAATATAAAAAAACCGGAGCCGGTCCTTATGTCTGTTGCAGAAAAACCCCGCCGCCGTCGCGGCAGCGCCCGTACCTCATTACGTGAATTACGCACCCGGTCCGTTGATACCATGCTGCCGGGCCTGAGCCGTGGTCTGCCGCTGACTGAGCCACTGGATGATGATCAGATCAGACGGATTGACCACGAATCCATGCGAATTCTGGAAGAAGTCGGCGTGATGTTCCGCGACCCGATTGCCCTGCAACAATGGAAAGAGGCCGGTGCACATGTGGAAGGTGAACTGGTTAAGTTTGACCGGGGCATGATCCGGGACCTGATCTCGTCTATTCCGTCAGAAATCACCTACCACGCCCGTAACCCGGAAAAGAACGTCGATCTGGGCGGCAACAACTCCATTTTTGTACCTATGACCGGCGCGCCTTTCCTGCGTGACCTGGAAGACAAACGCCGCTGGCCAACCCTGAATGACCTGGGAGACTTCCACAAGCTGGCGCATATGCTGCCGGCCCTGCACTCAACGGCGCACCACATCGTCGAGCCGATGGACCATCCGGTTTCCCACCGGCACCTGCGCATCACCTACTCATCCATGAAGCACTCCGATAAAACCTTCATGGGCATGACCACTTCCGGGAAAAATGCTGAAGACGTCATGAGAATGTGTGCCATCCTGTTCGGTGAAGAATTCATGCAAACCCACCCGGTCACTACCGGCAACATCAACGGTAACTCACCGCTGGTCTGGGATGAAACCATGCTGGGTGCCATGCGGGCCTTCGCCAAATATAACCAGCCGGTACTCTGTTCGCCGTTCGTACTCGGCGGTGCCAATACCCCGGCTTCCACCGTACCGACAGTCGTGCAGCTGAACGCTGAAGCGCTTTCTGCGCTGGCCTATACCCAGCTGGTCCGTAAAGGTACCCCGGCGATCTACGGGCATTACCTGTCCACCGTATCCATGGCGTCCGGTGCACCGATGGCCGGAACGCCGGAAATCAGCCTGATGAACTTTATGATCGGCCAGATGGCCCGCTTCTACGATGTACCATGGCGGACCTCCAATACTCTGGGCGGTGCGAAAACCTTTGATGCCCAGTCCGGCTATGAAAGCGCCATGACCATGAATGCGGTGCTGATGTCCGGCGCGAATTACATCTGGCACTCAGCAGGCTGGAACGAAGCCGGCATGCACTGCTCCATGGCTAAATTCGTCGTCGATGCCGACGTCTGTGGCATGGGGTACCGCATGGCCGAAGGCCTGCGCTGGGATGACTTCGACGAAGCGCTGGCGGCTGTCCGCGATGTAGGCCCGGCCGGTCACTACCTGGGCCATGCCCATACTATGGAGAACTTCGAACGGGCCTTCTACATGCCGAAACTGTTCGACAACAACTCCTATGAACAGTGGGAAGCGGAAGGTGCCAAAGAAATCACCGAGCGGGCGCTGAATTATGCGAAAAAACTGCTCAGCGAATATCAGGAACCGAAGCTGGATGACGCCAAAAATGACGAACTGCAGGACTTCATTGCCCGCCGCGAATCAGAAATTCCGGCTGTCGACGCGCTGAACGAAACCCACTAGAGCAATACAATACCTACCTGCCGGCAAAATCCCGGCAGGTTAGCCCGCTTTTAAGTACCCGTCTTAACATCCCCCTGATAAAATGCTGCCGGGCTCAGTTTCTTAGCAGATTTTTTATTATGTCGGTCATCCAGCAATTCATCCTTACTATTTCCCAGCAGCAACACCTGACGGCAATCATTTTGCCACCGTCTGATACAGCACCACACGCAACAGACCTGCTTATTGAAAGCAGCACTTATACAGACTTTCTGACACCGCTGTTACGCAGCCTTAGTCAGAACGGATACAGTTTCTGCATTGATTCCCGTACCACCGGTAAGGTCACTATCCGCTGCAGACCGGCAGAAGGTCCGGAAGAATCCCTGAATATCCACACAGAGATCTTACTGTCTGACGGTCAGATAGCCATCATTGATCTGGCGTTACTGGAGCAGAAAAACCTGCCCTTATTAGCCACTCTGATTCAGCAAAGCTCCCCGTCGGCCAGTGAATCAGAAGCAGTATTCAGCCAGTTGCCCGGGGTTGAGCTTCACCCTGCAGATAACAGCGAACAGCCGGTAACGGTCAGTGCAGATATCATCCCGGTGATCGGCCCGGACGGCGTTGGTAAAACCACCCTGATCACTGCGGTACAGAAAAAGATTGCCGGGAACAGCCATTATTACCGGTTTAAAAAACTGTTCCGGGGCAGCCTGGGCTACCAACTGAACCACTTCCTGACGCAGCTGCGCGAAGGCAAAGGCTACGATAAGAATCAGCATAATGATCAGCACGGTCTGAAAATGATGGCAATCGCCAGACGCCGCTATCCGGACTTACTGAAGCAGGCCCGCAAGGCCGGCAGCTATTACTTCAGCGACCGCTTCTTCCACGATTACATCATCGAAAACCTGCGCTTTGATGATAAACCCGCCGCGTTACGCAACCAGTGGCAAAAACTGCTGGAGGTATCTCCCAACACCCATTGGTTTATTCAGCTGGATGCCCCTGCCGATGTAATTCTGAGCCGCAAAAACGAACTCAGTGCAGAAGATATCGACACCTACCGGGAAGCCTGTCTGGCCATGTACGTTCACCGGCCATCACCGGTATTCAGTTTCATTAATACCAGCCATACACTGGAAAAATGTGTGAAGCATTTATTGGATGATGCTGAACGGGCAGGGGTAAAAATACAGTAAGCGGGCAACAAACAGCCCGTGTGGATAAAACCGGAGAACGGTTACAGGGTGAGGAAACAGTGAACAGACAGTAAAGGCAGGCAATCTGCCTGCACTGTCTGTTCAGATTGAAAAATCAGCCGTCCGCGTTAATCTGGGCAATCAGCTCACCCAATACTTCAGAGGCCTGATCATTGGCCACCTGGCAGGTTCCGGCCGCATCATGGCCACCGCCACCGTATTGCAGCATCAGGCTACCCACAACGGTTTTGGCGCTGCGGTCAAAGATCGACTTACCGGTGGCAAATACCGTGTTCTGCTGCTTCAGCCCCCAGAGTACATGAATCGACATATTACACTGCGGGAACATCGCATAAATCATAAACCGGTTACCGGCATAAATCGTCTCTTCGTTCCGCAGATCCAGCACCACCAGATTGCCATGTACCGTTGAGCAACGCTCAATCTGTTCCTTAAATTTATGCTGCTGCTCAAAATACAGCTCTACCCGCTCCTGAACATCCGGCAACCGGATAATGTCATCAATGCTGTGGTGGCGGCAGTAATCAATCAGATCCATCATCAGCGCATAGTTAGAAATACGGAACTCGCGGAAACGGCCCAGCCCGGTCCGGGCATCCATCAGGAAGTTCAGCAGCTCCCAGTTAGACGGTTCCAGTACTTCCTGCATGTTAAAATCAGCAGAATCTCCTTTATCCACCGCCTTCATCATGTCATCCCAGGCGCGGGGGAAGGTATCGAAACCGCCGTAGTAATCAAACACCACCCGGGCTGCTGAGGGCGCATCCGGATCGATGATGTGATTCTCACGGGCGTCGTTACGCAGGGTTTCAGAAAGGTGGTGGTCAAAGGCCAGGTGCACACCATCCACATACGGCAGGTTTGTTGTTATATCCCGGTCAGACGTATCTACGGTGCCGTCCTGCATATCTTTGGGATGTACAAACTTAATATCATCAACCAGATTAATATGCTTCAACAATACAGCGCAGACCAAACCATCAAAATCACTGCGGGTAACGAGTCGATATTGGGTATCTTCCATCTGTAATATCCCTTACCAGGTCATAGAATAATCACCCGAGTATAAGAAAGCCCCTTTAAAGTACAATCACCCCTATACCCATCCCGTGGACTCCTGTTCAAACAGGTATTTGAAATCAGCTGTTTCAGATATCCAATAATGGTTAATTAAAAAACTTCAGACGGATGTAACCGATACACAAAGTGAGTTAACCTACCCGCTGACGAAACAAGCTGTTACACCGACAAGAACGTTTCGGTTAAAGGCACAGGTCTGTGTGCCTGCACTTAAAGATCGGCCACTGTTTTCAGAAATCTGAAATCATGAAGAGTCATCTTTTTTTAACGCTGCCTGATTCTTTCGCCGCAGGGCCAGCAGCAAAAAACGTTCAGGCTGAATGTATACATATCTGACCGCTTAAACCGGCTTCAGCATTGTGCGCATACAGGCACCGGTACAAATTACACACTTGTCTTAAGACGACTGGCATCAACGCCTAAGGAAGACTAAATGAACAAACTTTTTATAACGTTTTTTACTCTGCTGCTACTGACTGGCTGCCAGATGCTGCAAACGCAGCCGGTCGACTATTCACATATTGAGTTTTCTCCGGAAACAGCCACACATATGAAGGTCCGTAATATTACACAGGGCCGTACCGAAGGTGATTTACTGCGGGTAGCGGTGCTCGTTCACAGTTCAAGAGTCATGACCGACAGCTATTACTTCCGTTTCATCTGGCTGGACAAAGAGGGCAATGAAGTGAAGGGCCTGTCATCACGCTGGGAAACACTTGTAGCAACAGGCATTGACGACGCCCTCGTGATCAGCCGTATTGCAAGTAACCCGGACGCAGTGGATTACCGGCTGTTAATCTCTGAAAAACCCGGCATGTAGATCGTTCCATAGTTGCGCATCCAATGCTCTGTAACTACCAACAGGCCCACCCGGCGGGCCTGTTTCTCACCAAAGAAGTACTCAGATATCGCCACACGTTTCCCCTGCTCAGTTAACCCACAAGGCTTTGCCTGAACAGTTATTTCCGGTGTGCGTAAGCCTCAATGAATGCTTCCAACCGGTGGCTCAACCTCTTCGCTTCGGCCCCCCGCCCCAAGGTCTGTAACACATAAGCAACACATTCTGCTGTGCATAAGCCTTCAGCTTTCTGATTACGCCGCAGGCTATAGCGGGAAGCTTCGCTGACCTCCAGGGCGATACGCGGCAGCTTTTGCAGGTACGGGCTTTTATTAAACATTTTGCGGGCTTCCTGCCAGGTGCCATCCAGCACCACCAGCCCCTTAAGCCGACCAGATAAACCGGCATCAGCCAGCGCCGCCGAGAGCTCTGTACTGCCCTCACCAGGATAAATCAGCGCCAGCGCACCCTGCTCTGCCAGTTGCAATAATTCCGCATCCGGCCCGATTCTGGACCATTCCACCAGCCGTACTGACGCCCCTAATACCTCAGTCACCAGCTTGCCGGTATTGGTGGGTTTTGGCAGTTCCCGGGGATGCGTCAGCAGATAAATTTTCACAATGTCTCAGTTCTTTTAAAGGGAATATACAACCAGGCGCTTACAGACGGCTTCTGTGTACAAATTTCACACAAATTTGCTCGACCTCAGGCGGCCAAAACTCTATAGTGTCGGGCTTTTGCGGCCCTCCGGGATAATACCCCGCCTGTGGCCAGAATTCACCGGTTTACAGCAGGACAACTCTCTTGATCTCTACCGCCAATATCACCATGCAGTTTGGTGCCAAACCTCTTTTCGAAAATATCTCGGTTAAATTCGGTAACGGAAACCGTTACGGTCTGATCGGCGCCAACGGTTGCGGCAAATCAACCTTCATGAAGATTCTGGACGGCAGCCTGACACCCACGTCCGGCAACGTCAGCATCAGCCCTAATGAGCGACTGGGCAAGCTGCATCAGGACCAGTTCGCCTTTGAAGAATACAGCGTTATTGACACTGTTATCATGGGCCACAAAGAGCTGTGGGAAGTCAAACAGGAACGGGACCGCATCTACAGCCTGCCGGAAATGTCTGAAGAAGACGGTATGAAGGTCGCTGAGCTGGAAACCGTATTCGCTGAAATGGACGGTTACAGTGCCGAAAGCCGCGCCGGTGAAATCCTGCTGGGTGCCGGTATTGAGCTGGGTCTGCACTTTGGCCCGATGAGTGAAGTGGCACCGGGCTGGAAACTGCGGGTGCTGCTGGCACAGGCACTGTTCTCTGATCCGGATATTCTGCTATTAGATGAGCCGACCAACAACCTGGACATCAACACCATCCGCTGGCTGGAAGGCGTGCTGAACGAACGTAACAGCACCATGATCATCATTTCCCACGACCGTCACTTTTTAAATGCGGTATGTACTCATATGGCAGACATCGACTACGGTGAACTGCGTGTCTACCCGGGTAACTATGATGACTTCATGTTTGCATCCACCCAGATCCGCGAACGTCAGTTGGCCGACAACGCCAAGAAAAGTGCGCAAATGGCCGACTTACGCCAGTTTGTAAGCCGTTTCTCTGCCAACGCCTCTAAAGCAAAGCAGGCGACCTCCCGTGCTAAGCAGCTGGAAAAGATCAAACTGGACGAAATCAAACCGTCCAGCCGTTCGAATCCCTTTATTCGCTTCACCCAGGAAAAGAAACTGCACCGTCAGGCTGTCGTTCTGGAAGAGCTGGGTCACGGTTTCGATGGCGAGTCGCTGTTCAAAGACGGTAACCTGATTCTTGAAGCCGGCAGCCGCCTGGCCATCATCGGTGAAAACGGCGTCGGTAAAACCACCCTGCTGCGTTGCCTGATGAATGAGCTGCAGGCACAGAACGGTACCATTCAGTGGGCTGAAAGCGCCACAATTGGCTACTGCCCACAGGACACTAACGCTGAATTTGAATCCGAACTGAGCCTGTTTGAATGGGTCAGCCAGTGGCGTAAACCAAACCATGACGATCAGATCGTGCGGTCAACCCTGGGCCGTCTGCTGTTCAGTGCCGACGATTTTGAAAAAAAAGCCCGGGTATGCTCCGGTGGTGAAAAGAACCGCCTGTTATTTGGCAAGCTAATGATGGGCAACACCAACGTGCTGATCATGGATGAGCCGACTAACCACCTGGATATGGAATCCATCGAAGCCCTTAACCTGGCCCTGGAAAACTACGAAGGTACGCTGATTTTTGTCAGCCACGACCGTGAGTTTGTCTCCTCCCTGGCGACCCAGATCATCGATATCCGTGACCAGAAGCTGTTCAGCTTCCAGGGCACCTACGAAGAATACCTGGCTCACATGGATGCCAAAGAAAAAGCAGCCAAAGCCAAGAAGTAACTTTCCGGTTTAGCCGCTCAAAAAAAAGGCCGCTGACGAAAGTCCGCGGCCTTTTTTAGTGCCCCCGATGACTGAGGCAGTCAGATATTACTTCGCCGTCACACCTTTAAACTTCACAATTTCACCGGTTTTCAGACGGGACAGATAAGAATTCAGTTCCCGCTTAATGATCGGCAATAAGAAGTACAGGCCTATAATATTGACAACCGCCATGGCAAAGATCGCCGCATCAGAGAAATCGATAACCGGGCCAAGGTTAGCCGCCGCACCGATAACAATGAACACGCAGAACATAACTTTATACGCCAGCTCCTTGGACTTACCTTCACCGAACAGGTACGTCCAGGCTTTCAGGCCGTAGTAAGACCAGCTGATCATTGTCGAGAAAGCAAACAGCACAACCGCGACTGCCAGAATATAAGGGAACCAGCTGAATGCAGAACCAAAAGCTGCAGATGTCAGCGCCACACCGGAAGAACCGTCAGCCGTCAGAATACGGCCGTTTTCACCCACCATATACAGACCGGTTGCAGGGTCAGTCATTAACTGCCCGGTAATGATAATCACCAGTGCAGTCATGGTGCAGATCAGTACTGTATCAATGAACGGCTCTAATAAAGACACGAAGCCTTCGGTAACCGGCTCATTGGTTTTAACCGCCGAGTGCGCAATCGCCGCAGAGCCAACACCCGCCTCGTTGGAAAATGCGGCACGTTTGAAACCCTGAATCAGAGCGCCGACAAAGCCACCGGCAATGCCCAGCCCGGTAAATGCACCTTCAATAATCTGACCGAAGGCCCAGCCAATCTTATCCGCATTCATCATCAGAATAACCAGCGCCGCCAGGACGTACATAACCCCCATAAAGGGGACAACTTTCTCCGTCACCCGGGCGATAGACTTGATGCCGCCAACAATCACTGCAAACACGATTGCCGCAAACAGCAGACCGGTAATCCAGCCGGGATAGTCACCGACAATGCCGCTGATCTGCGCATGAGCCTGGTTAGCCTGGAACATATTACCGCCCCCCAGCGAACCGAGAATACAGAAGATAGCAAACATGACCGCCAGCACCTTACCGCCCGGCAGACCACGCTCTTTAAAACCTTTGGAAATGTAATACATAGGGCCACCGGAAACGGTTCCGTCGCTGTATTCATTCCGATACTTAACACCCAGAGTACACTCGGCAAACTTGGACGCCATGCCCAGTAAACCAGCCAGAATCATCCAGAACGTCGCACCGGCACCACCAATGCTCACTGCAACCGCCACACCGGCGATATTACCCAGGCCGACTGTGCCCGACAGCGCCGTTGCCAGTGCCTGAAAATGACTCACCTCACCGGCATCGCGGGGGTTGGTATATTCACCCTTAACCAGTGCGATGGAGTGTCCCACCGCACGGAACTGAATAAAGCCGAAATACAGGGTAAATACCGAGGCACCGACCACCAGCCACAGTACAATCCATGGGAAACTTGTACCGGGTAAAGGCGCAAAGATCAGACCGACAAACCAGCCCGTCGCCCAGGAGAAAACTTCATTTACAGTTTCATCAATGCCACTGGCCATCACCATCTGACTGTGCATTAACAGCACCAGCGTACTCAAAGCACAGAAAAATTTATTTTTATTATTCATGAACTTGCCTCAGTTAACCACAGTTACAGGTACGCTTGCATTCATCACCAGATTGGCTGTCACGCTGCCAAAAAGACGGGATGTCAGCCCCCCTTTGGATGAACGGGCAACCACAATCTGATCAGCTTTCTCTTCAACCGCCACCAGATTCAGCAGCTCTGCGGCATCGCCATGCATCACGCGCCCGTTGGTGGTAAAGCCTTCTTTGCTAAGTGCGCCTACGGCAGGATCAATCACCCGTGACGTCGCCACGGCAATTTCCTCTTCACGGCGTTTATGCCGCGTCGCGTTTTCTTCAGGGGTCTGAAAGCTGTAGGGCGTCCACTCAATGACGTAGACAAGCTCCAGAGTACAGTCGGGGATAAGTGAAGCGAGCCGTTTTGCGTAAGCGAGTGCCCGGGAACCGGATTCACTGCCATCTAGGCCAACGATAAGTGTATTAGACATATATGCACCTTTATTGTTTTTGTATGGATGCATCGTATCCGCCGGCCTGTTGCGACCTGTCTCAGATACGACCGGTCAATGATCCCCTGACAAACAGGTGTTTTACAGCGCGATTCGTCGTAATAAAAAACCGAAACGATCTTTTTAGCCGTCGAATCGACGTCACTAATGTTATCCGCAGGCCCGGTTCTGCAGTGCCCACCACAGGCCATGACAGACAAACCGGAAAAAATCTCCTTACAATTGCCTTATTCAGAGAATAAAAATTCATCAATTCACCAGTAAACACGCCGATTTAGCATGGTTTACCAAATTTCATTAATCAGATGGCCGACCACCCAAGGATGATTTTTTATATGGTAAAGTTTGTCAGAACAATCTGAATCCTGAGTAAGCATATGGATAAGTTTGATCAACTGATCATTCAGCACCTGAGCGAAGACGCGCGACAATCCAACGCCGAGGTCGCCCGTAAAATTGGTTTATCAAGAACAGCCGTGGCCGGCCGGCTCAAACGGCTGGAAGACAAGGGAATTGTCAGCGGTTATAAAATAGAATTGCGTAACCCCGGCAAACAGGTAGCTGCCTATTTCCAGATGAATTTCACCCACCTTGATTACGACAAACTGCTGCCACTGATCAGCCAGATAGAAGAAGTGAAAGACTGCCGTTCCATTACCGGGGATATAGATCTGATTGTCTATGCGGAAGCCGACACGATGGAACAGCTGGACACCGTCAGAATCCGGCTAAGCGAATTACCGAAGATGTCCTATCTTGTTACCCACCCGGTGCTTAAAGATCTGAAATCATGCTTATGAAATAACCGGCACACTCACTGAAAATCTGCCACAAACTTATGCACAGGAATCATCACATCCCTGCCGGTTTGCTGATAAAGCCGGTAGGCAGCGGTTATCCGGTGACCACCGTCTTCAAGCATATACGTTTTACCACACCCACAATTAAGCAGCCGGATCGGCTGACTGACCGGGTCTCCGGTTTTCAGGGATCTGAACACAGTCTTCAGCCGCTCATCATCTCCCCGAACCCAACTGATCGGTAACTCCACGAGCTCACTGACCGGTATTCTGGTACACATGTATTTTCTCCTGAATGGGAGAAACAGTGTAAGCCAGTACCTGCTTTCCGGCCACTTCAGCCCAGCCGCCGGGCCCAGTTCCCCTGATGGGATGCTTCACAGGCGTCTTCACTGTCGAACCGGATCTGCGCTTCAGGATTTGCCAGCTGAATACCGATATCCGCCAGCGCCTCACTGATCAGGTTACGCAGGCTGGTATCTTCATGCTGCATCCTGATCCGCTCAAGGTCAGACTCATCGGTAAATACGCAAGTGATCTTTAATGAGGCAGGAAAACGCTGATAATCAACCCGGTGTGTCAGCCACTGAAACCCATAGATATGTTCCAGTGCTGTTTCACACACCACCGTCAGGGTTTTACAGATCTGGTTATCCAGCTTCTTATCAGACTTACGCATACTTACCCACTACACCCGGAGAAAAACAGCAGTGTACCCCGCTTCAGCTCTCAACACTAAAAGACTGACTAAGAGACTGACGGCTCTCCACATGCCGGAACCAGCGATACATAGGCGTCGTCGCGGCGTTATCCACATTAGGAGCCATACGGCCGGCGGCCAGATCACTCTGATGAATGGTCCGCATTTCAACACTGTAACGGATCGCATCCGTGGTATTGGGCACACTGGCGTGTAAATGGGCACTGGAAAATGCCAGCACATCTCCCGGCTCAATAACCACCTTCACCACCCCGGACTCATCCACCGTTTCTGTCGGTTGCGGCGCAGACGGATAAGCAATGCCACGTTCCGGCTGAGCCGTTTTCCGGGTGGCCATATACGCCTCGAAACTCCATTCAGCCGTGTTATTGGCCAGAGGCTTCTCCCAGTAATCAGGATAAAACGCAATCGTGCGCTCAGCGTCCAGACTGAACACCGGTGCCCACCAGTTCTGCTGACTCTGCACATTGCTGCCCCAGGTATCCCGGTGATGACCAATCGCCGCCCGGTGTGCGCCATTATGAGTGGTATCAAAAGGCACGACTCTGAGCGGAAAATGATCGTAATAACACTGTTCAGTCGTGACCCCGCACTCACGTAACACATCAAAGAAGATAAGTTTGGCCGCTTCACTGGTGCGAAATCTTGTCTGTACCGCCCCGACCCTGTTCAGAAAATCTTCCCGGGAAAGGTGCTCCTGCACGGTCACCGGATCCAGCCCCGACAGCTCATCTGCCAGTAACTCACGGGTATACTCAATCATGCGCAACATCGCCGGCCGCTGACGGTACACCAGTAAATTACCGGCAAATAAAAGCGCTGCCCGCTCGGCATCACTGATGGCCTGATCTAGCTGAATAATATCCACAACACTATAACCCTGCTGTTAACTGATTTTCTGGCCGCAGCTTAGCGCAGCACAAAAGCCCTGCTCAAGGGAACAGAGCCGGGAATTTCGATAGAGACAGGAAACAATGTCGCAAATGAACAAGCCCGGGGTTTTCTTGATTATTCAGGGGGAACGCAACAACATTTCAATATGAGGAATGCCATCTTCATCATAGGGAGCCGAAACCGCCCGGAAACCAAACCCGGCATAAAAACGCTCAAGATACAGCTGCGCTGAAATCCGCACCGACTGACCGGGATACAGCAAAGACACTTCATCCAGCGCCCGGCTGACCAGTTGCCTGCCCAGCCCGCTGCCCCGGGCGGACTCTGCCGTCAGAATACGGCCTAAGGCTACTTCATGATACGCCAGCCCCGGCGGTACGACCCGCAGATAGCCCTGCAGTTCACTATCACACCAGCCGCTGAGGTGATGACACTGCTGATCTTTATGATCAATGTCGGCATAAAGGCAGGACTGTTCGAGCACAAATACCTGCTGACGCAACGCCAGAATGTCATACAGCTCAGTATTGCTTAACTGCTTAAAAGTCTGCCAGCGCCATTCAGTTGCGGAAGTACTCAAGGTTATTCTCCTCAGCTATAGTGCCATCAGCCCTTTACTCAGCACCATCACCGCCGATACGGCAGAAATAATCAGCAACGCCGGCCGGGCAGACTGCTGCTTCAGTTTCCCGCCCAGATAGCGGGATAACAGCCAGCCAATAAACATCCCCGGCAACAGCTTCACACTCAGCATAATATGCTCGTCAGTTACCGTCCCCTCAAGAAATAACAGCACCAGCGACAGCGGTGAGCCAATCAGGAAAAATGCCGCCAGCTCATTACGCGCGGTAATCCGGGTTTCATTCTGATACACCAGTGCAATAGGCGGCCCGCCCACAGAAGTCGCCGTACCGACAATGCCGGAAATAAAACCACCGATACCAAGGTTCACAGGGGTCGCCGTAATATTGAAACGCCGGCAACTGACATACACCGCAATCAGTAAGCTGCTGCCAAACACTATGGCCAGAATATGTGACGGCATCGCCAGTAACAGTAACACCCCGATGTAAGAACCCGGTATCCGGGCAAGAATCGCCGGCATGACCCGTCGCCAGTGCAACTCATGCCGCTGGGACGACACCACCAGCAATGACAGCATGAAACCGCCAAAAATAACCGGCACCGGCACATAAGCAGGATCAATCAGGAACAGTAAGGGAGCGGCCAGCAAACCAAAACCAATACCCACCATGCCTTGCAGCGTACTGCCGACAATGGCAATGGTCAGAGCCAGTAAATCAATCAGGGTAAAGGTCACCGGGCAGCCCGTTCAGAAATGAAAATTAAGAACCGCTATTATTCCACAACCGGACAGCTGTGGAGAACCGGAAGAAGTATTAAACCGTCAATAACTTAAGCCGCAGCAGCGGCCAGCAACACCAGTTTAACGACCGTATATACCAGCAGGACAAAGATCGCTGCGACCAGTAATCCAATCAGAATAAAATGGTGGGGCTTACCCTGGCTGAAATCCCGTTCACGGTTACGGTTACTCTGCACCCCGAAGAATGCAGCCAGTACACTTTTAAAAATGTCCCAGAAGGTAATATCCCGGGGTGTTTGCTGTTCTTTCTGCATCATTAAATTCCTGCTTTCCATCTGCCTGAAAGTATAGACGCTCAGACAAAAACAGCCTGCCGGGAAAGCCAGGCATTAGTTTTTTTCACGCTTAACTCCTTGATCTTAAGAGTAAATTCTTCGTATAACAGCTAAGATCAATAGAGCATTTAGCGAAGAAGATACAAAACAGGGGCTGGAATTATGTCTGACTCATACGACTTTGCAATCATAGGTGCAGGCCTGGCAGGCAGTTTTTGTGCCGGCCTGCTGCAAACCGACTACCCGAAACTCTGTGTGCTGGAAAAAAGCCGCGGCACTGGCGGGCGGCTCAGCAGCAGACAGTACCAAAGCCTCAGTTACGACCTTGGCTCCCCCTGCCTGCACCTTGATCCTGAACAGTTCGGCGATGAACTGTTGCAATGGCAAAACGCCGGGGTACTGAAACGCTGGCCGGAAGCCGACCATGACCCCTTTCTGGCGTATGTGGGCCGCCCCAACATGAGCAGCCTGACCCGGCATTTAATCGGTAATGCGGAAATACATACCCGAACACGGATAGAACGGCTCGAACATCTGGGCGACTGCTGGCAGCTGAAGGACATCGACGAACAAACCATCTGCTATACCAAAGGCCTGATTATCTGCGCTCCGGCACGTCAGACTTGTGCCCTGCTGGCCGGCACTCCCTGCTCAGAGGACTGGCTGACCCGCAGCCACACATCCAGCCAGACCAGCCGTGCCCAGTGGTGCATGGCGATAGAGGTCAACCGCGAACTGCCCGCTCCGGGGTATATCGCACCGGATAACAGCATCATTACCCGCATTGTCAACGACAGCAACAAACCCGGCCGGGAAAATATTTTTAACCTTTGGATGATCCAGGCGGACACCGAATGGAGTATACAGTATGCAGACTCCCACCATGAGCAAGTTCAGCAGGAGTTGGAGCAGGAGTTCTGCCGCATCATGCAGCTTGATCCACAGGACATCACCAGCCAGTCGCCGCACCGCTGGAATCTGGCAAAGCATGAGCGAACCGCGGGGCCACTTGCCCTGTGGGACAGCGAACTGAAACTGGGTATCGCTGCCGACTGGCTCGGAGAGGCAAATATCAACAGTGCCCTCCTCAGCGCCAGAAACTTATGTGAACTGATACGCAGCTGACGCACAGGCTATATCACCGCATCAGTTGGAAGGGGAGAAGATCATGAAAGATAAGCGCCAGCTGATTGCCAGCACAGACAACCAAACAAAGTCCGGCATTATGGTGGGCATAAGTGCCTGCCTGTTGGGCGATGAAGTCCGCTTCAACGGCGGACACAGCCGGTCAAAATATTGCTGCGGCCCCCTGCAGGATTACTTCCGGTTTGAAAAGTTCTGCCCGGAAGTGGCAGCCGGCTTTGGCATTCCCCGGGCAACCCTGCGCTTAATTGGCGAGCCTCATGATCCGCGCATGGTTTACACCCGTGATCAGGAAACCGATGTCACCGAACAGTTTCATGCCGGTTATCAGGCCCGCCTTGAAAAACTGGCCCATCTGGACGGTTACATTCTGGCAAAGAACTCCCCGAGCTGTGGCATGGAAAGGGTTAAGGTATATCAGCCAAACAGCCATCCCCACGATATAAAATCAGCAGGCCTGTTCGCCAAGGCCCTGATGGACCGCTACCCTCACCTGCCGCTTGAAGAAGACGGCCGCCTGAACGATGCTCACCTGCGGGAAAACTTTGTTCAGCGGGTATTTGCCCACCACACCTTTCGTCAGCAGGTGCTGACAGCGCCCTCAGTCAAAAACCTGCTGGCGTTTCACAGCCAGTATAAATACATCCTGATGGCGCATTCACAAACGGAATACCGCGGTCTGGGCCGGCTGTTAGGTCAGGAGCATCAGCAGTACACAATCAATGAACTGTGTGATCTTTACCTGCAACGGTTCATGAAAGCCATCAGCAAACCTGCCAGCCGGGGTAACCACTACAACGTACTGCTGCATCTGTTCGGGTATCTGAAACCCCACCTTGAAGGCGAGGTAAAACAGGATATTCTCAATACCTTTGAAAGTTACCTTCAGGGCTACGTCAATCTGGCCACCGCACTGACCCTGCTGCATCATTATCTGCGACTGTTCGGCAGCCACTACGTACAGGCCCAGCGCTACCTGAGCCCTTACCCAAAGGCTCTGGGATTACGTAATCAGGTATAACCACGGCATTATCCGAACAGGGAGATAGAACGGCATGACGCAACTGGTCTGGCTTCGCAATGACTTACGCATCACCGACCATCCGGCTTTTCAGCAGGCATTGCAACGAAGTACCCCGGACAGCCCGGTTGCAGCGGTGCACATCGCCACCCCGGCACAGTGGAAAAAGCATAATGAATCGTCGGCAAAGCTCAGTTTACGGGCTGCCCTGCTGCAAAACCTGCAACAGCAGCTGAGCGCCCACGGGGTTAAGCTCTACCTGCTTGAATGCAATGATTTTTCCGCATGTCCACCATTACTCGCCCAACTGTGCCGTGAACTGAATTGCCGCAATATTCACTGGCTGGCAGAAAGCCCGCTGGATGAAAATCAGCGTGACATCCACACCCGGGCATTCCTGAGCAGCCAGGATATCCAGTGCCATATACAACCGGTTGATCAGTTGGTTAGCACTGCGGTACTTAACCAGCAGGAGCAGCCCTATAAGGTATTTACGCCCTTTTACAAACGCTGGTTACAGATGCTGCAGCAACAGGATCTGACACCTCTTAAAACCTTCCCAGAAGTCAGTCATTCAGAAACGCCGGCTTTCCCTCTGGCCCACTGGGCCGGCACATACCGGGATGATCTTTGGCCTGCTGATGCTGCCAGCATTCACCGGCGGTTAATGCATTTTTGCCAGCAAAAACTCGCAGATTACGGCAACAAACGGGACATACCCTCGGAACCGGCCACCAGCCAGATTTCTCCCTACCTTGCTCTGGGTGCCATTGGCCCACGGGAACTGCTCAGCGCGATGCGCAATTCAGCATGGGGCGCCGATTACTGGTCGGAATCCGACTGGTTACGGGAACTGGCCTGGCGGGACTTCTACCGGCAACTGCTGATTCAGTTTCCGGCAATCAACAAACATAAACCGTTTAAAGCCGACACTGATCAGATCTGCTGGCAACAGAATGATGCTCACTGGCAAGCCTGGTGCACCGGCCGTACCGGCTTTCCGATCATTGACGCGGCTATGCGTCAGTTGCTGCAAACCGGCTGGATGCATAACCGCCTGCGCATGCTGACCGCCAGTTTCCTCACTAAGTTGCTGTTTCAGGACTGGCGCAAAGGCGAAGCCTTTTTCATGCAACACCTGGTGGATGGCGACTTCGCCTCCAATAACGGCGGCTGGCAATGGAGTGCATCCGTTGGTTGTGATGCCGCTCCCTACTTCAGAATCTTCAACCCGCTGCGGCAATCAGAAAAGTTTGATCCGGAAGGCCTGTTTATCCGCCGTTTTTTACCGGAACTGGCATCCCTGGATGACAAAGCCATTCACAACCCGGGTTGCGAACAGCGGCAAATGTGCGGCTATCCTGAAGCGATCATCGACTATTCTTCCGCCCGGCAGTATGCCATTGAAGTATTTAAACAGCTCTGACACAAGCGCTGACCGGATCACAGAGACACCTTTTCGCTGAAAGGCCAAAACTTCCCTCTTAAGTCTAATCCGCCTGCTATGCTGCTTATCTGGATAAAACCGGAAGTTGCAACAAAACTGACATTTATGCTTATTTGTTCGCCTTGAATACTTGCCGTATCACCCGGATCAGGAAGCAATACACCTATGCTGAACCACTTGTTTCACTTATCGCCGGACAGCGATGCCAGCCTGCAACAACAGATCCGGGAGCAGATCAGCACCGCCATTATGGACGGCCACATTCCCTGTAATGTACCGCTGCCTTCTACCCGTAAACTGGCAGAAATGCTCCATGTTTCCCGTAATACGGTCATTCTTGCCTATGAACATCTGATCGATGACGGCTATCTGATCTCCCGTGAGCGGGCCGGCTTTTACGTCAACGAAGAAATCCTCCGGGCCAGTGTTGATGGTAATAATAACCAGCAAACCGACAGCGAAGAGATTCAGGGCAATGCGCCCCAGTGGCAGAATTTTCTTAAGTTCCGCCCTACCGAACATAAGCTCAACAAGGTAAACCGCTGGCAGGATTATCCTTATCCGTTTATTTACGGCCAGCTGGATCCGAAAATGTTTCCCACCAACCATTGGCGGGAATGTTGCCGGGAATCCGTATCCGTCCAGGCTATCAGTGACTGGTCCGGTGACCGTTACGACGAAGATGATCCGCTGCTCATCGAGCAGATTCACTCCCGGCTGCTGCCCCGCCGGGGCGTCTGGGCGGACCCGGAAGAAATTCTCATCACCGTGGGCGCCCAGCATGCCCTGTACATGATCCTGCGGCTGTTGCTCAACCGCGACGCCTGCTTTGGTCTGGAAGAACCGGGCTATCCGGATCTCACCAAGATGGCTGCCAGCACCGAAGCCCGTATTAAACCACTGGCCGTTGATGGTGACGGCCTGATTGTTGGCGAACAGCTCAGTGATTGCGACCTGCTGTTCACTACCCCCAGCCACCAGTTTCCCACCACAGTGACCATGCCGCTGGAACGGCGCAGGCAACTGCTGGAACAGGCCTCACGGGATGATTTTCTGATCATTGAAGATGACTACGAATGCGAAGTCACCTTTGCGGACACCCCCACCCCGGCCCTGAAAAGTCTGGATAAGAACGACCGGGTCATCTATCTGGGCAGCCTGTCCAAAACCCTGTCGCCGGGGCTACGGGTCGGTTATATCGTGGGGCCTAAAGCCCTGATCCGGGAAATCCGGGAATTCCGCCGCATGATGCTGCGCCACCCACCGATGAACAACCAGCGATCCATTGGCCTGTTCCTTGCGCGCGGTTATCACGACTCATTGGTGCGTAACCTGATTCAGGCTTATGAAGCCCGCTGGCAGGCCGTCGGAGATGCCCTGCAGGACTGCCTGCCGGAATCCGCAATTCCGCCGGTATTTGGCGGCTCGGCCTACTGGGTTAAAGGCCCGGAACATCTTGACGCCCGGGAACTGAAACGGCTGGCCCTGCAAAAAGGTGTGGTCATTGAATCAGGCGATATTTATTACTACGCCGACAATCCGCCACTGAATTATTTCCGGCTGGGCTATTCATCCATTGCCACCGAACGGATCCGCCCCGGCATTGACCGCCTGGCCGCCATCATCCACCAGCTCGGCGAGTAATTACTTACCAACAGCCCTGATACCAGTAAGCTACCAGCAGACTATCTGCTGGTACCAACCCACCTGATTTTCTCCTTTTCCGCCCCTTATTAATTTAATTCAGATTCCCTGAAGACACCGTCATTTCTGGCTCTCAGCCTGGAACTACATTTCGGTTCAGCGTTGGGTCTATAGCCAGAAAAGCCCTCTCTCCTATAGTGAATCCTGCCTGATAAGGCACACAAAAAAGCTGTTTCTAAGCAAAACAGCCCTGAAAACGACACCGTGACCATAATAAAAAGAGTAATCACCATGTCTGTTACAACCGCCACACACGCAACATCCGACGACCAGTACGTGCGCTTCGTCAACGTCAAGAAGAGTTACGATCAGCAAAATCTGGTGGTTAAAAATTTCAATCTGGATATCAAAAAGGGTGAGTTCGTCACCCTGCTGGGGCCTTCCGGCTCAGGGAAAACCACCTGCCTGATGATGCTGGCAGGATTCGAAGATGTTACCAGCGGCGAAATTCTCATTGCCGGCAATCCGGTGAATGATATCGCCCCTTACCACCGTAACATCGGCATGGTGTTCCAGACTTACGCGCTGTTTCCGCATATGACCATCAGTGAGAATCTGGCGTACCCGCTGAAGGTACGTAAGATTGCCGCCAGCGAAGTTGACCGCCGGGTAAAAGAAGCGCTGGCACTGGTGGAACTGGCAGACTTTGGTAAACGCTATCCGGGCCAGTTGTCCGGTGGCCAGAAACAACGGGTGGCACTGGCACGCTCGCTGATCTTTGAACCCAGCATCGTATTAATGGATGAACCCCTGGGCGCACTGGATAAAAACCTCCGCGAACAGATGCAGTTCGAAATTAAACGTCTGCATGAAGATCTCGGCTTTACCGCCATCTACGTCACCCATGACCAGACCGAAGCACTCACCATGTCTGACCGCATCGCGGTATTTGATGACGGTGTGGTGAAACAGTGTGCCGCCCCGGATGTGCTTTACGAGCAGCCAAGCTGTGCCTTTGTGGCCGACTTCATCGGTGAAAACAATCATATTCCGGGCACAGTTACCCGGGTAGATGCCGGCAAGGCGGAAGTACGTCTGGCCGACGGTACCCTGACCACCACACAGAACCCGAACTGCCCGGATGCAGGTGAAGACTGTGTCGTCACAATCCGGCCGGAAAACCTGTTTATCGCCCGCGAAGGTCAGGTGCTGGATAACTGCGTTGACGCCAGTTTTATCACCCGCCTCTATGTGGGGGATTCAATCCGTTACTTCTTCCGCCTCAGCGACGGCTCAGAAATCATGGTGAAAACCCTTAATGATCAGGATGCCCCGCACATTGCTACCGGCAGCACAGTGCAGCTCACCTGGGCGGGCAATGGCGGCCTGGCTCTGGCCCGCGCCAGTTAACGTTTTTTAGCACAGCAATACCCGTAAACACGTAAGAGGAAAAATAATAATGAAACATCTCAAACGATTCGGCGCTGCTCTGGCGCTATGTACGGCAATGTCACCGGCGATGGCTGAGCAGTTTACTGCCGTCTCCTTCGGCGGCGCGTATGGTGCGGCCCAGCAAAAACACATGCTGGATCCCTTTATGGAGAAAACCGGCCATAAAATCCTGTTCGAAAACTATTCCGGCGGTATCGCCGAGCTTAAAGCGCAGGTAGAAAGCGGCAACATCCTCTGGGATGTGGTGGACGTGGAAGTAATTGATCTGGAACGGGCCTGTTCCGAAGGTTTGCTGGAAGTATTCCCTCAGGACACCCTGCCACCGGGTGATGACGGTGTCGCGGCGAAAGACGACTTTATCCCTCAGGCGCTGGCCAACGAGTGTGGCGTCGGTAACATCATCTGGACCATACTGTACGCCTACAATCAGGACACCATCAAAGGCGGCAATCCAAACTCCATCGACGATTTCTTCAATACCTCAAAATTCCCGGGCAAACGCGCGCTGCGTAAACGCCCACAGGTCAACCTTGAGTGGGCACTGATTGCCGACGGTGTGCCGAAAGATGAAGTCTACGACCTTCTCTCCACCGATGAAGGTCAGGCCCGCGCATTCGCCAAACTGGATACCATCAAGAACGATTTGGTGTGGTTCGACAGCTGGTCACAGGTGCCACAACTGCTGAACGACGGCGGTGCCATCATGGCGCAATCGGCCAACGGCCGAATCTTCGATGCCATTCAGAAAGACAACAAGCCATTTGAAATGGTGTGGGATGCTCACATCTATGATCTGGATGTATGGGCCATCGTACGCGGCTCTAAGAAGAAAGAAGTGGCCGAAGAATTCATCCGTTTTGCCACCGGTTCCAAGCCGGAAAGCGGCATGCAGGATGTGGCCTACGGCCCGACCCGTAAATCTGCCTACGCCTACATGGATGATGCCATTTTACCGAAACTGCCATCAGCTCACCTGGATGAAGGCCTGAAAGCGTCCGGTGAATTCTGGGCTGACTACGGCGAATCTCTGGGTGAAAAATTCAACGAATGGCTGCTCAACTGAGCCGATAGCTGACACTGTGCATGCCGGGCACTCTGCGGAGTGCCCTTATAACAATAAGAAAGGGCCGTCCCATGTCTCAAGCTGAATTAACCGCCGCGCATACCGCCGCTTCGTTTAATGAAGACAGCGGTGCGCATTCCGGACTGACACCGGAAGAAAAGCGCCAGAGCAAGCGTAACCTGCGTCGCCGCAAACTGATCGCCACCGCCTTCGTTATCCCGCTGATCGTCTTTGTACTGATCGCCTTTATCGCCCCTATCGGAACCATGCTGTACCGCAGTGTTTACCATCCGACAGTTGCCCAACTGATCCCGGAGACCTTGCAGGCACTGCAATCCTGGGATGAAAGCGGAGACAGTATTCCGGACACAGCCACCCTGAATGTATTCGCGAAAGAGCTGCACTATCTGGCCCAAGAACGCCGCTCCGGCAAACTGGCCGAAGAAATTAACCGGGGCCTGCCGGGCAGTTCAAGCACCATCAAGTCCAGCGCCCGTAAACTGAAAAAACTGGATGAAGCCACGCTGATCAGTGAAGGTGGCGAGCACCTGCTGGCGGCAAAAAAACAGTGGCAGGATGTGCGCATCTGGCGGACGATGAAGTCCTCCGGCGAAGTGTTTACCGACAGTTTTTATCTGACCGCCACCGACCTGACCCGTAACGAACAGGGGGAGATTGTTGCCCGGGACACCAACATCTACATCAAACTCTTTGCCAAGAGCCTGAAAATTGCCCTGCTGATTACCTTTTTAACCGCCGCCATCGGCTTCCCGCTGGCCTACTATCTGGCCACAGCGCCGGCCAAGGTCGCCAACACCCTGATGGTATTCGTATTGCTGCCATTCTGGACATCCCTGTTAGTGCGGACCACCGCCTGGATCGCCATTCTGCAGACCAACGGAGTCATTAACGACTTCCTGATAACTCTGCACATCATCAGCGAACCCATTGAGATGCTCTATACCCAGTTCTCAACCGTCATCGCCATGACCCACATACTGCTGCCCTTCATGATCCTGCCCCTGTACAGCGTCATGAAAGGCATCGACCCGAGCTACTTCCGGGCGGCGCTGTCACTGGGGGCAAAACCCCTGTCAGCCTTCTGCCGGATTTATTTCCCGATGACCCTGCCGGGCCTGAGTGCCGGTGCCTTGTTAGTGTTCATCATCTCCATCGGTTACTACATCACCCCGGCACTGGTCGGCGGCACCGACGGCCAGATGATCAGTAACATTATCGCGTTCCACATGCAGTCATCTAACAACTGGGAACTGGCCGCCGCACTGGGTTCCATCCTGCTGATACTGATCACCCTGCTGTACTGGATCTACGACCGGTTAGTCGGCGTAAGTAACATCAAACTGGGGTAACTGACGATGCAATTTCCTAAATACTTTAATTTCTGGCACAAGCTGGGCATGCACAGCCTGCGGCTGACGGCCTGGGCCGTGCTGGCTTTTCTGATGTTGCCGATTCTGGTGATCATTCCCCTGTCGTTCAACGTTGAGCCTTACTTCAGCTTCACCGAAGGCATGCTGGCCTTTGATCCCGACGCCTATTCGCTGAAGTGGTATGCCGAGATCATCAATGACGATAAATGGATTCTGGCCATTAAGAACAGCTTCCTGATCGGTGCGGCCGCGACCGTCATCGCCACCGTGCTGGGTACGTTGGCGGCGATTGGCCTGTCCCGGGCGGACATGCCGATGCAACGGATGATCATGGCCATTCTGCTGTCGCCAATGATCGTCCCGCTGATCATCACTGCGGCGGGGATGTACTTCTTTTATACCCAGTTGGGGCTTGCAGGCAGCTATCTCGGCGTCATTATTGCTCATGCTGCACTCGGCACCCCGTTTGTGATCATTACCGTTAACGCAGCCCTCAGCGGCTTTGACTACTCACTGGTCAGAGCATCTCTGGGCATGGGCGCTTCGCCAAGCTATACCTTTTTTAAAGTCATTATGCCGCTGATCCGCCCCGGCGTGATCTCCGGCTCACTGTTTGCCTTCATTACCTCCTTCGATGAAGTGGTAGTGATCCTGTTCCTCGCCGGCCCTGAGCAGCGCACCATTCCGCGCCAGATGTTCTCCGGCCTGCGGGAACAGATTAACCCGACCATTCTGGCGGTCGCCGTATTACTGGTGGTGGTATCAGCCCTGCTGTTACTGACCATTGAATACCTGCGGGCCCGTGGTGAACGGATCCGTACCGGCCAGATTTCATAATTCACCTTTCTGCCCGGCATGCTTCGGACCGGGCAGAGTTTTTCAGACATGCAGGAAATACAGAAATGAGCAGTCAATACATCAAAATTAAAAACCACATCAACGGTGAGTGGCTGGATGAAAGCAACGGACAATACGAACCGTTAAAAAACCCGTCGACCGGTGCGGTCATCGGTGAAGTACCGCTGTCTTCCGCAGAAACCTCCCGTCAGGCAGTGGCGGCGGCGGCAGAAGCCTTTCCGGAATGGAGCGCCATGCCATTACCCAAGCGGATGGACTTTATCTTTAAAATGCACCGCGCCATGGTGGATAACCACGAAATGCTGGCAGAAGCCATCGCTGTAGATCAGGCAAAACACATTGCCGAAGCCCGCGGCGAAGTGGGCCGGGTTATCGAAATTCTGCAGATGGCCTGCAGCATTCCGGCGCTGATGCAGGGCGAAACCATTCAGGGCATCGCCAACAACATCAACGGCCGGGTGATCAAAGCACCGTTGGGCGTCTTCTGTGGTGTAGCACCGTTCAACTTCCCGGCGCTGGTATTCGGCTGGTTTATTCCGTTTGCCATCGGTACCGGCAACACATTCGTCTACAAGCCATCTACCGAATCACCGCTGTTCATGCAGCGCATGATGGATCTGATTGTCGAAACCGGCCTGCCAAAAGGCGTGGTAAACATTGTTCACGGCGACCGTGACACCGTAGAAGCCTGGTACGACGATGAAAACGTTACCGGTATCTGTCTGGTAGGCTCTACCCCAACGGCTAAGTCCATTGCGGCGGGTGCCGGCAAGCATGGTAAGAAAACCATGCTGTTAGGCGGTGCGAAAAACTTCCTGCTGGCGATGGAAGATGCACCGATGGATCTGCTGATCGAGAACGTCCTGATGTCAGGCTACGGCTCTGCCGGTCAGCGTTGTCTGGCGGTGTCCAATATCGCAGTGGTGGAAGAGATTTATGATGAATTCATCGAACGCCTGCTGGAAGCATCTAAAAATCTCACCGTGGGTGATGCAATGGATCCGGACGTTTTCATGGGCCCGGTGATCTCAGCCAAAGCTAAAGAACGCATCCATCACTACATTGATCTGGGCATTGAAGCCGGTGCCAAACTGGCGCTGGACGGCCGTAACCCGGACCTGCCTGAAGCCAACCGTGACGGTTACTTCGTTGGCCCGACCGTATTTACCGATGTAACCCCGTGCATGCCGATCGCCAAAGATGAGATTTTCGGCCCGGTACTGAGCATCATGAAAGTCGGCTGCATTAACGGAGGCCTTCGCATGATCCGCAATCACGAGATGGGTAACGGTGCCTGTATCTTCACCCAGAACAGCTACTACACCGAAAAATTCATCAACGAAGCCGATGTTGGCATGATCGGCGTGAACGTCGGCGTGTGCGCGCCGCACCCTTACCTGCCATTCGGCGGCATTAAAGGGTCACTGGTCGGTAACAACAAAGTACAGGGCAAAGATGCCATCGATTTCTTCACCCAGAACAAGGTTGCCACCATCCGTACGGTTGATCCGAAAGCAGGCCAGCCTGCCGCGGCCAAAAAAGACTCCAGCGTACGCAGCTGCGTCGCCGGTTAACCGTCTTGTAAAGCGTAATAAAAAAGCCGCGTCAGTCTGAGACTGTCGCGGCTTTTCTGTAATCGGCAATTCAGAAACTGACCACCTTATACCCCCGGGCTTTAGGCACCCAGCGGTAGTAGACATTGTTATACCGGTAATACGGCTGGCCTTTATGCTTAACCAGCACAGCCCCTTTTGGGACCCGCACCAGTGTCGCGCCTTTCGGTGAGGCGACTCTTACATAGACATTATTCTGTTTACGGTAATACACATCATCCTTCAGCCAGTACTTCATACCGGATAGCACCACGCTGACGGCGCCCGCCGGTAAATGTCTTACACCATGGTGATTACCCGGATGTGCGGCCACCTGCATGGCTGAGAATGTCAGTATGCCGGTCAGTGATGCGATCAGTATCGTCTTCATTCGTCAGTCCTCCTGTTGAAAAAACAGTTCCTCACCTGTTCGCCCGGCCACCCTCCCCATTCAGCGACACGTCCCACACAATTAACGGCAGCCTCCCGGCCGACGCAAATCTCTTCCCGAGAACAGATAAAAAGATACTGTAAACAAGCCTGAAGGGTCTGCTACGGCAGCAGAACGGGGGGAACCAGGCCTGCTCACAGTGGCTTAAGCATGCCTGTTTCACGGGTTAACTTGGGTAAAGTGTCTGTAAAGTTAGGTAAAGTTGATGCGACAAACCGCCACAATCATTTGCGTTTACCTTCAGGTATAATCGCCTTTTCCACACACCCGTTAATAGCCACGCACCGACGCACATGCCCCACTTCAGCGATTCGCGCCATCATCTGCTGCAGCTCAGCTACATTCGCACCGTGACCATTATTGCGCAGGCCTGCCTGCTGTTTTATGCCGTTGAAGGGCTGGGCGTAATTGTTCATCTGTGGATGGCTATCGTTGCCCTGCTGGCCATGACCCTGCTTAACCTGCTGACCCTCTACCGGTTAAAAGCTGACCTTCCCCTGACCCCGCTGGAATTTTTATTTCAGCTCATGGCGGATATTTTCTTCTATGTCTGCCTGTTGTATCAGCTCGGCGGCACCGGCAACCCGTTCTCCTCTCTGTTGCTGATTCCGCTGATCATCAGCGCCATGACCCTGCCCCGGAATTACACCTGGCTGGTCGCCACGCTGGTCACCAGCAGCTATACCTTCCTGCTGTTTTATCATGTACCGCTGAGGCCACCCACCACGGGGCACCACCTGCCAATCCTCAGTTACATTGACTTATACGCCACCGGTATCTGGATTAATTTTATTCTCACGGCTCTGCTGATTACCTACTTCATTGTTAATATCAGCGAAAATCTGCGCCGTAAGGAACACGGATTTAACCGGGTTAAGGACCGCCTGACTCAAGATCAGCAATTACTGTCACTGGCAACCATGGCCGCCGGCACTGCCCATGAAATGGGTACTCCGCTGGCAACCATGCGGGTCCTGCTGAAAGAAATTTCTCTGGATTACCCCCAGGATAAAGCCCTGCAGGAAGACCTTAAAATCCTCCGTCAGCAGGTGGAAAACTGCACCGGTCACCTGCAGCAACTGGCCGCCACCGTTAAGGAAGAACAGCAGCAGACGCTGCACCTTCCGGCAGACCGCTTCCTGAATAACTTACTGGAACGCTGGTCAGTGTTACGCCCCACAGCGCGGTATCTGAAGCCGGTCATTACACAGCAGCCCCAACCAACCATCGCCAGCTCCATTCCTTTACAGCAGGCGGTCATCAACCTGCTGAATAATGCCGCCGATGCAGATAAATCCGGCCAGGCACTGGAGCTGCGTCTGGAAGCAGATGCAGACAGAGTCCGGATCAATATCCGTGATCATGGCCCCGGCATTCCACTGGATCAGGCCGAAGCGATCGGAAAACCCTTTGTCACTACAAAGGGCAGTGGTCTGGGGATCGGCCTGTTTCTGACCGCCTCAACACTGACCATTTACGGCGGTGAAGTCCGCCTGTATAACCATCCGCAGGGTGGCACACTGACAGAGGTATCACTGCCGGTATCAACCCCTGACAGCCCTGTCCACCCAGCCGACACCCGGGAACATTTACAATGAGCGACACCCCGACATTTCTGATTGTTGATGACGATGAAACCTTTACGCATGTGCTGTCCAGAGCCTTGCGGCGGCGGGGATTCGAACCTCTGGTTGCCAACAGTGCGGAACAGGCAGAACCACTGCTCAGCCGTCAGATACCGGATTATGCAACCCTGGACCTGAAAATGGACGGGGCATCAGGCATCACCCTGATCCCGGAACTGATCCGCCTGAATCCGCAGATAAAAATTCTGATCCTGACCGGCTATGCGAGCATTTCTACTGCCGTTGAAGCCATTAAACTCGGCGCCAGAGATTACCTGACCAAGCCCGCCGACGCGGATGAGATTCTTGCCAAACTGAATCACAGCGAACCGGACCCGAACATTGATATCGCTGAAAAGCCCATGTCAGTGGGACGGCTGGAGTGGGAACATATTCAAAAAGTGTTAGGGGAACATGACGGCAACATTTCCGCCACGGCCCGGGCACTGGGCATGCACCGTCGCACGCTGCAGCGTAAACTGGTAAAACGCCCGGTGAAGGAATAACCGGGCAGCTCTTCAGCACCTACTGCTCGTCGATGTAGGCTTTGGCATCAAAGGTGCGGATCCAGTCCGGATGAAACACCATCATCGCCGTCATAATGATGCCGTTCAGCAGGCCTTCCGGGAACATGATCAGCGGCAGGTACTGAATGTATTCGTTATGAATTTTCTCCAGCGGGTAAACATCGTTTATCCACAGCATGAAGGCCATCGTCAGGCCACCGGTAATACTGGCAATCCCTGCGCCGATAAACGCACAGAGAAACAGGTACACAAAGAAGTTTTTCGCCAGCTTCGCTTCCACCAGCCTGAGTATGCCGATGCTCACCAGCGCCGGAATCACAATGGTGCAGAAACCGTTCACCCCGAAACTCTGCCAGTTTTCCTGACCCACAATGGTCAGCCCCAGCAATGCCATACTGGCCGCCAGAATCGCCAGATCCCAGCCGAACATCAGCGTCAGCACCGTAATGCCCACGAAATGAATCGCCAGCCCTGGAGAAATCCCGGCCCGCAGTTGCCACAGCAGCATCAGTGCAACAGTGGCCCCCAGGAACAGGTGCTGTAACTGACGGTTATTAAACAGGGTTCGCCAGGGTGCCCGGTAAATCGCAAACAGCAGAAAAAACAAATATCCCGCCTGGGCCAGCCAGAACCATGGCCCGCTAAGAAGGTCCGGTGACAGGCTCATGTTAACTCTCCTTACCGGCTGCTAAGCCAAGCCGCATCAGCAGGGCATCCTGTCTGCCCTGAGGCGTCGTATAATAATTTTTCCGACAGCCATCCTGCCGGTAATGGTGTTTCTTATACAGTGTAATCGCCGGAGCATTCGTTGCATTGACCTCCAGCAGAATATCCGTCACCCCCTGCTGCCCGAGCTGACCATGCGCCGCACTGAGCAACTGGCTGGCAATACCCTGCCCCCGGCACGCTTCAGCAACCGCAATCTGCAATAACTCAGCATCGGTTTCAAAGCGGGAGAAAATTGCAAAGCCCTGAAGGGTATCCCCGTCGAGTATCCCCAGACAGAGATTTTCAGGATTACCCAAATAGAGATTAAGAGTCGCCGCCGACCAGTGTGGCTGAAAACAGGCCTGTTCGATACGTTCTACATCAACAAATCTGGCCTGCGCCAGAGGGATTATGCGTGGCATACCTTCATTCCCTGAGTTGCCGTTCAGCCTTCGTGATTGTCCGCTGAGGCTTCCGGCTGAGCGGCTGCCACTGACTGAACATGCTGAATAAGCGGCTGCAGATCCCGCCAGACATCTTTCTTGCATCCCGGCACGGTCATCATTTCAGACAGGCTGGCACTGGCCAGCACTTTAACGTCAGAGCGCAGACTGAACAGAATGCCCCGCAACTGATCAAGGGGTTCAGAGCGCTGAATGATCATCTGCGCGGCGGCTTCACCAAACAGAATCACCTGGTTCACCGGCTGACCAGCGAGGCTCTTGTTGAGTTTATGCATCACCGCCTTACGGGCCTGGGTTGCGCCCTGATCAAGGGTTTTGCTGGCGAACATCGGCCACGGCAGCAGGAAAACCTCTCCCTGACCACCCTTCAACCCCACAGAACGGAGTATTTTATCCAGCAGGCTCTGATGCTGCGTGGATAACCCTTGCCGGGACTGAGGCGGCAGGGTATCAATCACCAGACAGTCACCAAACGCTACAAAAGCCAGCTTGAACGGCGCCTGTACATCGCTGTCGGCATCCGTTTCAGTGGAGGCTTCCGGTGCTGCAATATTACTGGCATCAAAGGCTTTATTCAGGGATGGTGCGGCGGCAGGCGCAACGGCGGTTTTATCCACCACCTGCTGTACGGCCTGCTCAGCACTGTCCGGTTGCTGAACTTTGGGAACCGGCGCGGCTTTCCCGGCAGGTTTATCCCCAAGGCTTGCCGCCAGCGCAGCCCGGGCCTGCTGGGCAGCCTGCTGATTTTGCTGGCTGTTCTGCGGTTTCGGTGCAGCAGCTGATGTTCCGGCAGTTGCCGGTGAAGGCTGAGCGGTCTGCGGCTGCAGATCTTCCGGCAGAGAACAGAATTCCCACACCCAGTCAGGTGTGGGCAATGCGCCTGGCAACTGTTCACGGGGCAACCAACTGACTATGCCCATGGCATCCAGATACTGGTGTCTTAGTTGTTGCTCCATGAAGCTATCCTGCTCAGTCTGTGTGATTGCCCGGCATTATACCTGCGGATGGGCTTTCTGGTCAGTGGTTTCAAGCATATTCAGTGCATGAATATAAGCTTTGGCCGAAGCGATAATAATATCGGTATCCGCCCCCAGCCCGTTAACGATCCGGCCACCTTTTTCCAGCCGTACAGTTACTTCACCCTGAGAGTCAGTGCCACTGGTAATGGCGTTTACAGAATACAGCTCAAGTACCGCGTCAGAATTGACCATAGCTTCGATGGCTTTAAATGCCGCATCAACAGGGCCACTGCCGGACGCTTCTGCCTGCTGCTCACTGTCATCCACCCCAATGGTCACCGTCGCCACCGGCACTTCGCCGGTCTGAGACATCACCGACAGGCTGCTCAGCTTATATTTTTCATACTGCTTGGCTGTCTGGGTGTCACTGACCAGCGCCTGTAAATCTTCATCAAAGATTTCATGCTTTTTATCCGCCAGAATCTTGAACCGGGAAAAAGCATCGTTCAGTTCTGCATCAGTCGCAAATACAGTGCCCAGTTCTTCCAGACGGGCCCGGAAAGCATTCCGGCCAGAGTGTTTACCCAGCACCATCTTGTTAGTTTTCCAGCCGACACTGTCAGCCGTCATGATTTCATAGGTTTCCGGATGCTTGAGCATGCCGTCCTGATGAATACCGGACTCGTGGGCAAAGGCATTCGCCCCGACAATGGCTTTGTTCGGCTGTACCGGGAAACCGGTCACACCGGATACCAGACGGGAAGCCGGCACGATCTGCGTGGAATCGATGCCGGTATGCAGGCCCAGAATGTCCTGCCGGGTCCGCAACGCCATCACAATTTCTTCCAGCGAGGCATTACCGGCCCGCTCACCCAGACCGTTCACCGTACACTCAACCTGACGGGCACCGGCAGATACCGCGGCCAGCGAGTTGGCGACCGCCAGTCCCAGATCGTTGTGACAGTGAACGGAGAAAATCGCCTTGTCCGCATTGGGAATATTTTCAATCAGACGGGCAATGGTATTGCCGAATTCATTGGGTACCGCGTACCCCACGGTATCCGGAATGTTAATGGTGCGGGCACCGGCATCGATGACCTGTTCGATAATCCGGCACATGAAGTCGAATTCGGAACGGCTGGCGTCTTCCAGCGAGAATTCAACATCGTCAATCAGGTTACGGGCCCGCTTTACCGCGTGCACCGCCTGCTCAACCACCTTATCCGGCGCCATCTGCAGCTTATATTCCATATGGATCGGCGAGGTGGCAATAAAGGTGTGAATCCGGCCGGAGTTGGCATTTTTCAGGGCTTCACCGGCACGGTCGATATCTTTATCCAGCGCCCGGGACAGGGAACAGATGGTGCTGTCTTTAATGGTATTGGCGATAGTCTGTACCGCCGTGAAATCACCCGGGCTGGCTATGGCAAAGCCTGCCTCGATAACGTCAACACGCATTTTTTCCAGCTGCTTGGCAATGCGCAGCTTTTCCTCACCGGTCATCGACGCGCCGGGGCTTTGCTCACCGTCGCGTAATGTTGTATCGAAAATAATAACCTGATTGTTGTCAGACATGGTTTTGGCTCCAGGCACTGATGGCTGTTGTCCCATTTGGAGAGGTCGCTCTGCAGGCGGTTAAGGCCGGCTGTGGTAACCGGTTGCCTGTTGTATAGTAAAGCTGTTCTGAAAAGGAACCCTGTTGCGGCAGCGGCACATATAACCGGCCACTGTCGTGATCCGTCTAATATAACCCGACAGGGTGTATTTGCAAGGTAATAACCTGCCAGCCGGGCAGGTCAGATCAGGCACCGTTACTGGGATCAGGAGTAAAACCCGCTGTGAAAAAAGACCACTTTGATGTACCGGTTGACCGCCGTGAAACGTCCAGCATGAAATGGGAGCGCTATAAAGACCGTGACATTCTCCCGATGTGGGTGGCCGATACCGATTTCACCACCGCGCCGGTGATTACTGAAGCACTGCAGGCCCGGGTTGCCCACGGGGTATTCGGCTATACCCAGCGCCCGGCGGAACTCAACGGCGTCATCACTGAACGCCTGCGCCGCCTGTATGGCTGGGAAACCGACGAACAGTGGCTGGTATGGCTACCCGGACTGGTCAGCGGCTTACACCTGAGCTGCCGGACAGTCGCCTCACCGGTGACCCTCACCCCCGGTACAATCTATCCTCCCTTCCGTTCTGCACCAACACTGTCCGGCGGACAACATCTGGGCATTCCGATGATTCAGCAGCAGGGTCGCTGGCTGATCGACTTCAGCGCCCTGGAAGCAGCCATCACAGCGGAGACCCGCCTGCTGCTGTTCTGTAATCCGCACAACCCGGGAGGCACCGTCTACCGGCGGACAGAACTGCAACAGCTGGCTGAGATCTGCGTACGCCATGATTTACTGATCTGTTCGGATGAAATCCACTGCGACATAATCCTCGAGCCGGGTGTTGAACACATCCCGCTGGCATCACTGAGTCCGGACATTGCCGCCCGGACAATTACCCTGATGGCCCCCAGTAAAACCTTCAATATCGCCGGGCTGGGCTGTTCAGTCGCCATCATTCCGGATCAGACATTACGGAACCGCTTCCGGAAAGTGCGCCGGGGCATAGTGCCGGACGTCAATCTGCTGGGCTATACTGCGGCACTTGCCGCGTATCAGGATGGCGATGACTGGCATCAGCAACAGCTGAGTTATTTACGCAACAACCGGAATTATCTTCTACAGGAAATCAACCGGGTTCCCGGCCTGCAGCTGGCGCATTTTGATGCCACTTATCTGGCCTGGATTGATATCCGCGACGCGCAACTGGATGACCCGACAACCTTCTTTGAAGCCGCCGGCGTGGGGATGTCCCCCGGTAAGGATTTTGGTGACGGCCACTTTATGCGGCTTAATTTTGGCTGCCCCCGCAGTACACTGGAGGAAGCCGTCAGACGCTTAACACGGGCACTGGCCGGTTAATGGGCCAGCACTCAGGGCTCAGGCCCGGGGCAGAGGGAAGGCAATGACATCGGCAATGTTATCGGTACCGATTGCCTGCATCACCAGCCGGTCGATGCCCACGGCGACACCGGCGCAGTCCGGCATGCCATGCTCCAACGCTGCAATCAGCAGATCGTCCACCGGACGCTCCGGCAGATTTTCTGCCCGGCGCTGGCGGTTGTCCGCCGCAAACCGGCGGGCTTGCTCTGTTGCATCGGTCAGTTCATGGTAACCGTTGGCCAGCTCAACACCGTGCACAAATAACTCAAAGCGTTCAGCTACCGCCCGCCCCTGAGCGTCTTCAGAGACCTTCGCCAGGGCTGCCTGACTGGCCGGATAATCATAAACAAACACCGCCCCTTCACCGGCCAGCCGTGGCTCAATCACATGGGACATCAGTAAATTCAGCCAGTTATCCCGGTTATCATCTTCATAATTACTGTCGATGTGTTCAGCAGCAATTGTCCGTAACTGATCCACACTGGCGCTGTGCGGGTCGATGCCCAGATGAGTCTCAAACACCTGTGCATAACTGTATTCTGTTGCTTGCGAAAGCCCCAGCAGCGGTAACAGTAACTCAGCCACTTCGGTCATCAGCCGGCGGTGATCATATTCTGGCCGGTACCATTCCAGCATGCTGAACTCAGGGTTATGCCGACGGCCCACTTCACCGTTACGGAATGCCTTACTGATCTGGTAGATCGCGCCACTGCCGCTGGCCAGCAACCGCTTCATGGCATATTCCGGTGAGCTCTGCAGGTATTTCATTTCCACATCACCGCCCACCAGCGGTTGATACCGGCATTCAACCGTATTGATATACGGATCACTTACCGCTGCGTTAGACATCACCGGAGTATCCACCTCCAGAACATCTTTACCGGCGAAAAACCCCCGGATAGCGGCAATGATTGCCGCCCGGCGGCGCAGATTTTCAATTGGAGCAGCGCTGCTCCAAAGTGATTGATCAGTCACGGGAAAATTCCTGAAAATTTACAATTACAGAGCGTATCCGACATGCCACGCCGGATGACAGACATAAAAAATGGCAGCCCGGGCTGCCATTTTCAGGATATCACCGGGCAATTATGCGCGGGACACGTACTCACCGGTACGGGTATCGATCTTCAGCACTTCACCGCGCTCGATGAACAGTGGTACACGGACAACAGCACCGGACTGCAGCGTAGCAGGCTTGGAACCGCCCTGGGCAGTATCACCTTTCAGGCCCGGATCAGTTTCTACCACTTCCAGTTCAACAAAGTTCGGCGGCGTAACAGAAATAGGGTTACCGTTGAACAGGGTTACCTGGCAGGCATCCTGTTCTTTCAGCCACAGGTGCGCATCACCGATTGCAGTTTTATCCGCAGCAACCTGCTCATAGCTTTTAGGGTCCATGAAGTGCCACATTTCACCGTCGTTGTACAGATACTCCATATCGGTATCCATTACGTCTGCACCTTCAACGCTTTCGCCAGACTTGAAGGTACGCTCCCAGGTACGGCCGGACATCAGGTTTTTCATTTTAACGCGGGTAAATGCCTGGCCTTTACCTGGCTTTACGAATTCAACATCAACCATTGAACAAGGGTCGCCGTCGATCATGACCTTCAGGCCATTTTTAAACTGGTTAGTAGAATAGTTTGCCATAATTGTCTCGATACCTAAGGGAATATGCTAAAACTGAGCGGCCGGGAAATCAGTCTGCACAGGGCTCAGACCCGCTGCAACTTTTCCGGCGTATACAAAATTGACAGCCATTCTACTTGAAAGGAGAATGCGAGCCAATTTTCCATGCGAATTAAAGTAGCCCCGACATGAAACCTCTTAAACTTGCTGATCTGAATCACCCTTCTGAATCAGCAAACAGCTGGCAACAACTGCTCAGCCAGGCCATCACCGACCCGGCTGAACTTGTCAGAGCACTGGATTTGCCCCCGGAAACAGCAGACGGGGCGCGACAGGGGCACAAAGATTTTCCTGTGAGAGTACCGGCTCCGTATCTGCGACGGATCAGACCCGGTGACCTGAATGACCCTCTGTTGCGGCAGGTACTGCCCGTCAGTGCAGAAGCCGATAATATCCCCGGCTATGTCACCGACCCGCTGGCGGAAGCAGACAGTAACCCCCGTGACGGCCTGATACATAAATACAAAGGCCGGGTGCTGATCATTCTGACCGGGGCCTGCGCGATCAACTGCCGTTACTGCTTCCGCAGACACTTCCCCTACGAAGACAACCGTCTGGGGCCGGATCAGTGGCAGCAGGTGGTGGATTACATCGCCGCCGACTGCAGTATCAGAGAAGTGATATTCTCCGGTGGCGACCCGCTGGCAACCAATGATAAACGCCTCGATAAACTGATCAGCTCACTGGAAGCCATTCCGCATCTGCAGCGTTTACGTATCCATTCCCGGCTGCCGGTGGTGATTCCCCAGCGGATAACGCCAGAGTTAAGCGACCGGCTGGCCGGCAGCCGTTTGCAAACCGTAATGGTATTACACATCAACCATGCCAACGAGATAGACGACGCCGTGACTGCGGCGGTCACGCAACTGAAACAGGCTGGCGTGACCGTGCTGAACCAGGCGGTGCTGTTGCGGGGGGTCAATGATTCGGTGGACACACTGGAAGCGCTCAGTGAAACCTTGTTCCGGGCGGGAATTCTGCCTTATTACCTGTTTACCTTTGACCCGGTCGCCGGTGCTGCGCACTTCGACATTGCCGACCGGGAAGCGCAACAGCTGGTCAGTGAGTTACAGAGCCGTTTACCCGGCTATCTGGTACCGAAGCTGGCCCGGGAAATACCCGGCAGAGCCTCTAAAACCCTGCTGCCGGTTGCCAGCACGCCAGCCCCGGCAGAATAACAACTACGAGATTTCCAGCGCCCGTAACTGCTGTTGTTCCAGCAGCAGTTCAACCAGGGGTTTAGGGCGGCCAAGGCCGTAACCCTGCCCGTAATCAATGCCGATTTCCCGTAGCAGTTCAAGAATCTCATCGTTTTCCACAAACTCTGCAACGGTTTGCATACCCATTACATGGCCGATTTCATTGATGGATTTCACCATCGCCAGATCAAGTTTGTTTTCAACGATTTCCCGGATGAAAATGCCGTCAATCTTGAGGGTATCCACCGGCAGGTTTTTCAGATAGGCGAAAGACGACAAACCGCTGCCAAAGTCATCCAGTGAGAAATGACAGCCAAATGCTTTCAGGGCGTTAATGAAATCCTTGGCGTCTGAAAGATTGGCGATCGCAGAGGTTTCTGTAATTTCAAATTTCAGGGTCGATGCCGGTATTGTGGATGCTTTCAGGCGCTGCAGAATGGCATCCTGAATGGTGCTGTCACCGAGGGATCCGCCAGACAGATTAATGGCACAGCGACCAATCGTGCGGGAGAAGACCATGGCATTCTGTTCCAGCCAGTCAAGAGTATGTTCCACCACCCAGCGGTCAACCCGGCTGCTCAGATGGTAACGCTCCACCGCCGGCAGAAAAGCTCCGGGAGGCACAAGATTGCCATCTTTATCCCGCAAACGCAGTAACACTTCGATATCCGGTTTCAGGCCCTGATCCTGCAGCGGCAGAATAATCTGCCCGAAGAGTACAAAACGGTCTTCATCCAGGGCGGCATTGATTTCCGATACCCACTGCATTTCCCCTTCCCGCTTCAGCAGCATGGCATCATCCTGCTGGTACAGATGCACCCGGTTCCGGCCGTTTTCCTTGGCGGTATAACAGGCTGAATCTGCCTGTTTCATCAGCTCAATCTTATTCACACTGTGCTGATCGATTTCAACCACACCGATACTGACACCCACGCTGAAAATCTGTTTTTCCCAGCTGAACTTGAAGGAGGCAATTTTTTCCCGCAGATCATTGGCAACCCGTTCCGCCTGCTGCAAATTGCAGTTACGCATCAGAATACCGAACTCGTCGCCCCCCAGACGGGCCAGCGTATCACCACTGCGAATTCTTTCCTGCAGCAAATGCGCTAACTGGCGCAGTAATTCGTCACCGGCAATGTGTCCGCAGGTATCGTTAACCACCTTGAACTGATCCAGATCGAGAAAGCAGAATACGTGTTCTTCACCGGTAACCTGGCTGTGTTCCAACGTCTGTTCAAGCAATTGTTCAAACGCCCGCCGGTTCACCAGATCCGTCAGCTGATCATGACTGGCCTGATAATTAAGCTGTTCAGAAATTTCCCGGGCTTCGGTGATGTCCTGATGGATTGATACATAGTGGGTAACCTGATCTTCTTCATCATAGATTGGCGCAATGTGTACATTGGCCCAGTAAGCCTGGCCATTCTTACGCAGGTTCAGTAGCTCACCCTGCCACTCCCGGGTGCTGCGCAACATTTCCCAGATGGTGTCATAGGATGTTTCCTGTCCCTGATCGTAATGCAGCATGTTAATTGGCTGACCAACCACCTCATCCTCTGAAAAACCGGTTACCTCCAATACTTTAGGGCTGGCGTATTCAACCGTGCCGTCAAGCCGTGAGATCACCACCATGTAGGGGCTGTACTCAACCGCTTTAGACAGTTTACGCAGCGCCAGCTCCGCGGAACGACGCTCCTCAATTTCATGTTGCAGGTTAGCGGTTTTTTCATTCACCAGCTCCCCGACCCGAACGGTCCGGCCGGTCAGGGTCAGCAACCAGCCGCAGATCAGAGACGCAAACAGCATGCCCGCCGACAAAATCAGCCAGCTGGAAGAGATTCCATCTTTGTACAGGGATTCACTGGCCGGTAAATATTCGAACTCCCACTGACGGCCACCCAGCAGGAATAAACGCCGGATGTGCCGGTCATCAGCCGGGTCCATCAGACGCTCTTCAAACCTGGGAGACCGGTACAGTTCCTTAGGCGTGTCATCGGTTACATCCGTAATCCGGATGTATATCTGCCGTGTCAGGGATGTATTCGGCCCGAGTAAATGGCTGGTAATAAAGTCATCCGCCCGGTATACCATCGCCACAAAGCCCAGATGATTATCCCAGACATGCTCCTTACCCTTCTGACTCATCGACAGATAGACCACCACACCGGCCTGCTGGCCGGATTCCTGAATCAGCCGGATCGGGGCTGTCGCACCGATGCTGTTATACAGAAAGGCGTAATCCTGCGCCTCTTTAGCCATCGGGTTGGAAGACACATCGTACCCATACGCCCGCTCGTTACCGGTTAACGGCTGGACATACTTAACGGGGTAATACACCGCTTTATCCGGGGCACGTTTAATCTTGTCACCGTCGAATACCTTGATATCACCGGGGCCATCATTGGCATTTTCAAAAGATGTCCGGTTGAAACTGGCCACCCGGGGAATCCACTCCAGCGCCTGAATACCTTTACTCTGATCCAGCAACCCCTGCCCGAAAATGGAAAACTCGTCTTTGGATACATAGCCGCCACTTTCCAGGAAAGACCGGGTCATATTCAGCAGCTGAAAACTTTCCTGAAACGCCCCGACCACTTGTAAATGCAGGGTTCCTGCCTGACGAACGAATAACTGGTTACGCTCATCTTTTTCCCGTTCGCCGGTCACCACAAACAACAGGCCGATGACCAGCAACAGACCCAGAATGGGCATCCCCACACTCACCCGGCGATTGAAGCGGCCTACCGGGCTGGACTTTATCAGCGACAGCAACAGCGGCGTTATAATCATGGCGCCGATGCTGTCACCCAGCCACCAGGTCAGCCACACGGCTCCCAGCTCAGCAACCGGCATGGTATTGAAAACGGCAAAACAGATAATCGCCGTGGTACAGGCCACCAGCGAACTGAGCGGCCCGACAATCAGCAGAAAACGCAGAATCGCCCGGTCATCAATCAGCGGATCATCTGGTCCCACATAACGGTTAATCAGACGGACCGCTATCACCGCCTGCAGCATTGCACCAACACTGATGATGCCGCCTAATATAACCTGAAGATGAAGTGCTGTTTCGGGGGCCCCTGTGAACCAGAAATACAACTGATGGGCCAGCATGCCGGCAAACAGGCTCGGCAGAGCACGTTTCCCCAGCAGCATAAGAATGACAATGGCAAAGCCGGCCGGTGGCCAGATGATGGAGGGTTCACCGGGAGGTGCCGTCAGCAGCACCGTTAACCGGGCTAACAGGAAATACATAGCCCCAGGCATCAGATATACCTGAAGGCAAGTCAGTAAATTGGGACGACTGTTATCTGGAGTATTCAATCCTTTCCCCGCCCGAAGCGCACATCTGCAACAGTTTATCCTTAGAGATAACTGCAATTCTCCGCAAACTGTCCATCTGCAAATATGCCTGAAATTAGTCGGTCAGCTGTGCCGGGCAGCGTTAATTTATAACCCGATTCAAACGTTCCACAACTGTTTAGCTCATCATAGACAACGGACAGAGCCAGCTCAATCCGGGACTACCCATCCCGACAGATTAATTCAAACATAGGTTATGGTCGATGTTTGAAGCACGTAAAACCTGCCCTAAGTCAGTGAAATTATTAAAGCTATATATTTGTTCTACTTGTGCTTTGGCGGCATTCCGGGGAAAGCCGCTACATTTGTTCCCCGGGCCGGCGTGATTTTAGCCACGCCATGATGTTTTACTTCATCGATACGGATAACAGACTGCATCGGAATATAGCTTCGCTCCACATCTTCAAACTGTTGCTTGAGCTTTTCTTCCGACGGGTCGACCACCATCTGGGTCTGACTGCCAAAGACAAACTCTTCCACTTCCAGAAATCCCCATAAATCGCTTTGGTAGAGATGCTTGGCATACACCTCGTAGACTTCATCCTGATTGAGAAACTTAATCCGGTAAATCGCGTCTTTTTCCATGATTTAACTCTGCCAGCCCTCTACCGGGCATTTACTGCTGGATGATCAGAATGTGATCGTAAAAATTTCAGGCAGCAAATATACGGGCAGCACACTAAAATTCAAGAGTAAGCGGCGGGATAATTCCTCAGATATAAATATGAGCACAGACAGGATCTTGCTGATTAATAACTAGGCACCCTTTCGACCTTAGCGTATAATTCCTGCCCCTTTGATCAATCCCAACGTTACAACAGGTGTGTAATGGCGAAGAAGCTATTCATTAAAACCCATGGCTGTCAGATGAACGAATACGATTCAGCGCGTATGGCCGACCTTCTGGGCGAAAGCCACGAGCTGGAACTGACCGACAACCAGGAAGAGGCAGACGTTTTGCTGCTTAACACCTGTTCTATCCGGGAAAAGGCGCAGGAAAAAGTATTCCACCAACTGGGACGCTGGCGCAAACTTAAGGCCGGTAACCCAGAGCTGAAAATCGGTGTTGGCGGCTGCGTCGCCAGCCAGGAAGGCGAAGCGATTCTCAAGCGTGCGCCTTATGTAGATATGATTTTCGGCCCGCAAACCCTGCACCGTCTGCCGGAAATGATTGATCTTACCCATGAAAACAAAAAAGGCATTGTGGATATCAGCTTCCCGGAAATCGAGAAGTTCGACCACCTGCCGGCCCCGAAAGTCGACGGTGCCGAAGCCTTTGTTTCCGTCATGGAAGGTTGCAGCAAGTATTGTACCTTCTGTGTTGTGCCTTACACCCGTGGCGAAGAAGTCAGCCGCCCGCTGGACGATGTACTGACCGAAGTGGTTGAACTGGCGGAACAGGGTGTCCGCGAAGTTAACCTGTTGGGCCAGAACGTTAACGCGTACCGGGGTAACACCCACGACGGCGACGTGGCTGATCTGGCTGAACTGATCCGCTGTGTTGCGGCGGTCGACGGCATTGACCGCATCCGCTTCACCACCTCGCATCCGGTTGAGTTCACTGAAAGTCTGATCGATGTTTACGCCGAAGTGCCGGAACTGGTCAGCCATCTGCATTTGCCGGTACAGAGCGGCTCAGACCGTATCCTGATGGCAATGAAACGTGGCCACACGGCGATTGAATACAAGTCCAAGCTGCGCCGGATAAAAGCCCTGCGCCCGAACATCTCGTTCTCTTCGGACTTTATCATTGGCTTCCCGGGTGAAACCGACGCTGACTTTGAAGCCACCATGAATCTGATTGCCCAGATCGGCTTTGACCACTCGTTCAGCTTTATCTACAGCCGCCGTCCGGGTACACCGGCATCGGACCTGCCGGATGACGTCAGCGATGACACCAAAAAGCAGCGTCTGAACATTCTGCAGGAACGGATTACTCAGCAGGCAATGCAGATCAGCCGCCGCATGGTGGGTACTGTAGAGCGCATTCTGGTCAACGATTATTCCAAGCGCGATCCGGGTATGCTGTCTGGCCGGACTGAGAACAACCGGGTGGTGAACTTCCGCTGCGATAATCCGGACCTGATCGGTCACTTTGCTGACGTAGAAATTGTCGAAGCCTATGCCAACTCCCTGCTGGGTCAGTTGGTCAGCTCCGAACTGAATAACTTTGCTAAAGATGCCTGAGGTATCCTCATTGAACACCGCTGACTCCCTAAGCTTCAGCCTTCACCCAAACGATCCGCATCACCTGGCCAACCTGTGTGGCCAGCTGGATGAACATCTGAAACTGATGGCCGAACGGCTGGGTATTGAAATCAGCAATCGCGGCAACATTTTCAAGCTGGCCGGTGACGCCAGCTCCATCAAAGCCGGCGAGCAGGTCATTACCCAGCTGTATCAGGAATCTCAGGACGGCGAAGAAATTACCGCCGAACAGGTGCACCTGCTGTTACAGCAATCCGGCGTGGAACAGATCAAAGCCCGCCCGGAACCGGCAGACATTTACCAGCCGGATATTTCCATCCGCACCCGTAAAGCGCTGATCCGCCCACGTGGGCCTAATCAGCAGGAATATCTGCGTTCCATTCTGCGCCACGACATTAACTTTGGTATCGGCCCGGCCGGTACCGGCAAAACGTACCTGGCGGTCGCCTGTGCCTGCGAAGCCCTGGAACGGGATGAAGTCAGCCGGATTCTGCTGGTCCGCCCGGCGGTTGAAGCCGGTGAAAAACTCGGTTTCCTGCCCGGTGACCTGAGCCAGAAAGTCGACCCGTACCTGCGTCCGCTGTATGACGCCCTGTACGAAATGCTCGGCATTGAACGGGTGACCAAGCTGATCGAGCGCAACGTCATTGAAGTTGCCCCGCTGGCCTATATGCGTGGCCGGACCCTGAACGGATCATTCGTGATTCTGGATGAAAGCCAGAACACCACCCGGGAGCAGATGAAGATGTTCCTGACCCGGATCGGTTTCGGCTCCACCGCAGTCATTACCGGCGATACTACCCAGATCGACCTGCCCAAAGGCGTCCGTTCCGGCCTGATCCACGCCCAGCAGGTACTGCGTGATGTGGAAGGCATCGGCTTCACCCGTTTTCTGGCCAAAGATGTGGTGCGTCACCCGCTGGTGCAGCACATTGTTGAAGCCTACGACGAATTCGACCTGCAACATAACTCCGGAAACTAACGCATGAGCTATTACGTTGACCGCCAGTGTCAGATCGAAGACATCAACCTGCCGGACGAAGCTGAACTGACCCGCTGGGCCAGCCTGGCAATCGCCGATTTTCGCGACACTGCTGAACTGTCCGTACGGATCGTTGATGAAGCAGAAAGCCAGCAGCTGAATAACGACTACCGCGGCAAGGACAAACCCACCAATGTGTTGTCCTTCCCTTTTGAAGTGCCGGAAGGCATCGAGCTGGATTTACTGGGGGATCTGGTGATCTGCGCGCCGGTCGTCAGCCGTGAAGCCGACGAGCAAAACAAGCCGCTGATGCACCACTGGGCGCATATGGTCATCCACGGATGCTTGCATCTGTTAGGATTCGACCATATAAATGACGCTGATGCTGAAGAAATGGAAGCATTAGAGGTTAAACTGCTGTCACAGTTAGATATCAGTAACCCATACGATAATCAGGACCCTTAAGGACAATATGAGCGAAGACCGAACGGAACATGGCACACAGAAAAACTGGCTGGGCAAAATCACCCAGGCCTTTTCTGATGAGCCGAAAACCCGCGAAGACCTGTTAGCAGACCTGAAAGACGCTGCCGACGATAATATTCTGGACCAGGAAGCCTACAGCATCATTGAAGGCGCCATGCAGGTTTCTGACCAGCAAGTCCGGGATGTTATGATCCCCCGCTCACAAATGGTGGTGGTCGAAGCCGACCAGACACCCAAAGAATTTTTACCCATCATCATTTCCAGCGCCCACTCCCGGTTCCCGGTCATCGGTGAAAACCCGGACGACCTGCTGGGTATCCTGCTGGCAAAAGACCTCCTGCCCCTGATTCTTGATGACGCTGGTCTGGAAAACTTCGATATCACCCAGCACCTGCGCAAACCGACCATCATTCCGGAAAGTAAGCGCCTGAACATCCTGCTGAAAGAATTCCGTGCCAACCGTAATCACATGGCCATGGTGGTTGATGAGTACGCCGGCGTTGCCGGACTGATCACCATCGAAGACGTGCTGGAACAGATCGTCGGAGAAATCGAAGACGAACACGACAGTGAAGATGATGAAAGCAACATCAAGCCATTTGATGAAAATGGCTATATAGTAAAAGCCCTCACCCCGATCGAAGACTTCAACGAATACTTCGATATTGGCCTGCCTGATGATGATTTTGATACTGTCGGAGGCCTGGTGACACAGAAGTTCGGACACCTGCCGCACAAGGATGAAGTGGTCAGTATCGATGAATTTACCTTTAAGGTACTCAGCGCTGAAAACCGTCGCATCCGCTTGCTACAGGTAACCCGGGCCAGTATTTAGCCCATTTTAATAACCTGACGGATACCTTAGCTATGCCACAAAAAACTGCGTACATCTGGCTTCGGATCATCCTGGCAGTTATCGCCGGCGGACTGGCACCGCTGGCACTCGCCCCTTTCGATTACTGGTATCTGGCACCGGTTTCCGCTGCTCTGTTATTTATTCTGCTACACGAAAGCAGCTTCCGCGGGGCGGCACTGATTGGCTGGTGCTACGGGTTGGGGCTCTATGGCGTCGGGGTTTCCTGGGTATTCGTCAGCATTCACGAACACGGTAACGCCCCCGTCTGGCTGGCCACCCTGCTGACCGCTGTTTTCGTCGCAGCCATGGCGCTGTTTGTCCTGGTGCAAACCTGGCTGTACCGGCGCTTTTTGTATAACGGCATCGGTTTTATTGCCATCTGGGTAGCGTTTGAATGGTTGCGCAGCTGGCTGTTTACCGGCTTCCCCTGGCTGTATATGGGCTATGCCCTCACCGACACGCCCCTGTCGGTCTACGCCCCCTTTGGCGGCGTCTGGCTCCTCAGCCTTTACACAGTTGCGCTGGGCATCGCTGTGGTCGGTCTCATCAGTTGTTACCGCCGCCCGCTGCCGGCACTGGCATTAATCGTAATGTTCAGCGCCCCCTGGCTGTTACTGGACAAGATCCCGCAAAACTGGACCACCCAGACCGGGGTAACCAAAGTCTATCTGGCCCAGGCCAGCATCCCTCAGCAGCTGAAATGGCAGCGCAGCCAGATGCCGGAGATCCTGCAACGCTATGTGGATCTGAGCCAGACCGACCAAGACATTGATATGGTGATCTGGCCGGAAACCGCCATCCCAACCTTCTACCCTGATGCGGTCAAAATTCTCGCACCGTATCTTGAACAGCTGGAAGACCAGGAGCGGACACTGATCAGCGGTATGCCTTCAGTATTCAATAATCCGTCCCGCACTAATAATCTGGGGTACTACAACAGCATTACCATCCTTGCCGGCGGCGAAGGCAGCTACCATAAGCAACGTCTGGTGCCTTTTGGGGAATACGTGCCCCTTGAAAACTGGCTGCGCGGCACCATTGATTTCTTCAACCTGCCAATGTCGCAGTTCAGCCTCGGACCGGATGAGCAGTCCTTACTGCAGGTAAATGATGCCGCCATGGCGCCGTTTATCTGCTATGAAATCGCCTACCCGGAACTGGTGCGCCGTTACGGAGTCCGCAGTAATGTGATGCTGACCGTCAGTAACGATGCCTGGTTTGGTGATTCCATCGCCCCCCAGCAGCACCTGCAGATAGCCCGGATGCGGGCGCTGGAAAATGGCCGCTGGCTGATCCGTTCAACCAACAACGGCCTGACCGCCATTATGCGGCCGGACGGCAAAATTGATGCAGAACTGCCCCAGTTTGAAACCGGCGCACTCTATGCCGAGGTGCCCCTGATGCAGGGTTCCACCCCTTACCAGCAATATGGCGATCAGCCATTACAGGTTATGATGGGCATTTTACTGCTGCTGAGCCTGCTGTTCAGCGGCCGCCGCAAATACCGCTAGCCTTCAGACGTACCTTCCCAGGGGCCTGACTGCCGGGAAAAACGCTCACCGCCGCATACCAGGCAAGGTGTCAGACTGCTGGGCCGGGTAAGGCGGTTATCTGTGCCGCAGGCCAGACAACGGAAGGTACCCGCGCCGGCAATTTCACCGGCCAGATACATTTCTTCCTGCAATGAACGCTGCTCCAGCTCTGTCAGACCGATCCGTGTGCGGTCCGCCAGATCCATCAGTTGGGCACCGATCTGATGTTCCAGAATATTCAGATCAAAATTCAGCCAGGCGGCAATCCCTTCGCCGGTTTCATGGGCATAAAAACCCAGTTTTTTCAGGTCCCGCTTGATATAGGCAGCTAGCAAGTCCATTTCATCCCGGGTCATTTCCTCTGCCGTGAGCTCAAGCTCCACCGCCTCTTCGATGCGTGCCTGAAGAAAATCCCATGACTGATATTCAGCAGCCTCGAGCTGGTCACGTAAACGTGCCATTACCCGGTCATACTGATCCGAAAAATCAGTTTTTCCCTTAGGTTTATCGCTCATACATCCTCCTCTTGCCCCCCGGTTTACAGGGTGTCAGCGGACAGTCAATATAAATCGCATATTTGTTTTCCCATCAACGGGATATCTGCCCACGCTCTCTATCTGTCAGTTGCCTTATATTGTATGCTATGCGCCAATGCAGAAACTTTCCAATTGAGATAAAAACCGGCTTCGCTAAAAAGTCGGTTTTCTTATTACTGAGCAAAGATGAACGAACAATATATCCCACAGCAGATCGAGCCCGAAGTTCAGCAATACTGGGTGAAAAACGACAGTTTCAAAGCCACCGAAGACACAAGCAAAGAAAAATTTTACTGCCTGTCTATGTTCCCTTACCCAAGCGGTCGCCTGCACATGGGTCACGTGCGCAACTACACCATCGGTGATGTAGTTTCCCGTTACCAGCGTATGCAGGGTAAAAACGTACTGCAGCCAATGGGCTGGGACGCTTTCGGTCTGCCGGCGGAAAATGCTGCTCTGAAAAACAACGTCGCGCCTGCTGGCTGGACGTATGAAAACATCGACTACATGCGTAACCAGCTGAACCAGATGGGTTTCGGTTACGACTGGAACCGCGAAGTTGCCACCTGCCATCCGGAATACTACCGCTGGGAACAGTGGTTCTTTACCCGTCTGATGGAAAAGGGTGTGGTATACAAAAAAGAAGCCGAAGTTAACTGGGACCCCATTGACCAGACAGTACTGGCAAACGAACAGGTTATCGACGGCCGCGGCTGGCGCTCAGGCGCACTGGTTGAGCGCAAGAAGATTCCTCAGTGGTTCCTGAAAATCACTGACTACGCTGATGAACTGCTGGATGATCTGGACCAGCTGGAAGAATGGCCTGAACAGGTACGCACCATGCAGCGTAACTGGATCGGCCGCTCTCAGGGTGTTGAGCTGAGCTTTGATGTTGACGGCTTTGGCCCGATGGAAGTGTTCACCACCCGTCCGGATACCCTGATGGGTGTAACCTATGTGGCAGTCGCTCCGGCACACCCGCTGGCACAGCAGGCCGCTGAGAACAACCCGGAACTGGCGGCATTCATCGACGAATGCAAAAACATGAAAGTGGCCGAAGCCGACATGGCGACCATGGAGAAGAAAGGCTTCGCACTTGGCATTGACGCGGTTCACCCACTGACAGGCAAGAAAGTCCCCGTCTGGACGGCCAACTTCGTCCTGATGGATTACGGCTCAGGTGCTGTTATGGCCGTACCTGCGCACGATCAGCGTGATTACGAATTCGCCACCAAATACGGTCTGAATATCCAGCAGGTTATTCGCCCGGCAGATGACAGCGCCGAATACGACCTGAGCAGCGAAGCCTATACCGAAAAAGGTATTCTGGTGAATTCCGGCGACTTCGATGATCTGGACTTTGACATGGCATTCAAAGCGATCTCATCTGAGCTGCAATCCAAAGGCAAGGGCAAGGTTACGATCAACTACCGTCTGCGCGACTGGGGTGTTTCCCGTCAGCGCTACTGGGGTACACCGATCCCAATCATCAACTGCAACAGCTGTGGTCCTGTACCGGTTCCGGAAGATCAGTTACCGGTTGTACTGCCAACTGACGTTGAGTTCGACGGTGTCGGCTCGCCGATCAAGAAGATGGACAGCTTCATTCAGACAACCTGCCCTAAATGTGGCGGCGATGCTGAACGTGAAACGGATACTTTCGATACCTTTATGGAATCGTCCTGGTACTACGCCCGTTACGCCTGCCGTAACGCCGACACCATGCTGAACCCGGAACAGGCCAACTACTGGCTGCCGGTTAACCAGTACATTGGCGGTATCGAACACGCCATTCTGCACCTGCTGTACTCACGTTTCTTCCACAAGCTGATGCGTGATGAAGGCCTGGTCAACTCCGACGAGCCGTTCGAGCGCCTGCTGTGTCAGGGCATGGTTCTGGCTGAGACCTACTTCCGTGAAGACGAAAAAGGTGCCAAAGACTGGATCTCCCCGCAGGATGTGACTGTCGAACGTGACGAGAAAGGCCGCATTACTCAGGCGATCCACACAGAAGACGGCCTGCCGGTTGAATCCGCAGGCATGGGTAAGATGTCCAAGTCCAAGAACAACGGTATCGATCCGCAAATGATGATCGATAAGTACGGTGCCGATACCGTCCGCCTGTTCATGATGTTTGCAGCACCGCCGGAACAGTCGCTGGAATGGTCTGATTCAGGTGTGGAAGGTGCACACCGCTTCATGCGCCGCCTGTGGAAACTGGTCTTCGACCACCTGCAAATGCCGGGTGAAGCGGTTGCCCTGGACCCTGAAGCACTGAATGATGCGCAGAAAGCCCTGCGTCTGAAAACCCATGAAACCATTAAGAAAGTCGGTGATGATATTGAGCGTCGTCAGACCTTCAATACCGCCATTGCCGCGGTTATGGAACTGTGCAACGCCATCAGCAAGTTTGTTGATGCCAGCGATCAGGGCCGTGCGGTCAGCCATGAAGCGCTGTCTGCAGCGGTTAAACTGCTGTCGCCGATCACGCCGCACATTACCCATGAGCTGTGGAACAAGCTGGGTTATGCCGAAAATCTGCTGGACTCTCCATGGCCTGAATTCGACGAATCGGCCATGGTTCGCAGCAGCATCCAGATGGTTGTTCAGGTGAACGGTAAGGTACGTGCCAAAATTCAGGTTCCGGCTGACGCGGATGAAAGCATTGTCCTGCACACGGCACTGGCAGATGACTCTGTTCAGAAGCACATGGCAGATAAGACAATCCGTAAGCAGATCGTTGTACCTAACAAACTGGTCAACATTGTCGTTGGTTAAACCGGCCCAAAAGGAATTAAGCATGACCCACCAGAGCCCACGGACATTTTCGCTGCACAGGTTTTTTGCGATCACCGTTATGGCACTCTTTCTGAGTGCCTGTGGTTTTCAGCTGAAGGGCATCATCAGCCTTGATGAAAGCCTTAAGCTGGCGGTTATCAATAAAACCGGCAGGGAAAACTATTCGGTGTTTCGTCCGCTGGAACGTAACCTGAAGGCGAACGACGTGAAACTGGTGGGCAATATTGAAGCCAACTACCGGATTAACCTGCTGGAAGAACGTCAGGAACGCAGAACTTCAACCATCAGCTCCAGCAACAGTGTTGATGAGTATGAACTGCGCACCACCATCACCTTCGAAATTCTCGACCGGAATAACGAAATCGTGGTGGCGCCGCAAACCCTGCGCCTTGACCGTACTTACGATTACGATGCGAACGCGCAAACCGCCAGTGACGCAGAAGAATCCCAGCTGCGCACTGAAATGTCTGAACGTCTGGCTGACCAGATCGTTCGGATTTACAGCGCCATCAAACCAGCGCAGTAATTCGCCATGAAGGCCAAGCCGGAACAACTTGCCAGCCAGCTTAAGGGCGCACCGCTACCGGTTTATCTGGTGACCGGTGACGAACCACTGCTGATTGAAGAAAGTTGTGACCTCCTGCGTCAGTATCTGGTTGATCAGGGTTTCTCGGAACGGGAAACCCTGCACGCCGAAGCTAATTTCAAATGGACCTACCTGCTGGAATGCGCCAACGCCCTGTCACTTTTCGCTGAAAAGAAAATTATCGAACTGCGCTTAGGGGGCAGCAAGCCCAATAAGCAAGCCAGTGAAATTCTCCGTGAATATCTCGCCAACCCGGCACCGGACAACGTCCTGCTGATCATCGCTGATAAGCTCGACGGTGCGGCGCAGAAAAGCGCCTGGTTTAAAGCCATCGACAAAACCGGCATGATCGTTCAGATCTGGCCGGTAGAAGCGCAGCAGTTACCCGGCTGGCTGAATAACCGGGCAAAGCAGATTGGCCTGACCCTCGACCGGGATGCCGTCCAGCTGCTGTGCGAGCGGGTGGAAGGCAACTTGCTGGCAGCTAAGCAGGAACTGGATAAGCTTAACCTGCTCTACCCCGGACAAACACTGGACGCCGATCAGGTGATCGACAGCGTGTCCGACAGCTCCCGCTACGATATCTATGGTCTGGTAGACGCCGCCCTGCTGCAACAGACCGCCCGCTGTAACAAGATCATTCAGGTACTGCGTCAGGAAGGCACCGAAGCGCCGGTCGCCCTGTGGGCCATCAGCCGTGAAGTGCGCACCCTGCTGACCGTTCAGCAGGGCCTGGCTCAGGGCCAGCAATACGAGGCTATCTGCCAGAAAGAACGTATCTGGGGTAAGCGCAAAGGCCAGCTGCAGGCTGCTGCCCGCCGCATTGCTCCGCAGGCACTGCAGCAGATGCTCAGCCAGTGCATGACGGTTGACCAGCAAATCAAGGGCGCACCGGGTGATGCCTGGTTAACCCTTAACAGCATTGTGCTGCGCCTCAGCGGCATCGAGCTGGGGCTGGCTGAGATCCACTGATCTGCTATACGCCGGCAATCACCCGGGCTTTATCCAGATAACGCCCGTACTCTTGCTCAGGTACAAAACTCCCCCCGGTCAGCCAGGCGATATGGGTGGCATTTTTCATCAGCCCTTCCAACTTATGCGCCTGCAGATACGCCCTGCCAGCCTCCCCTGTCAGCACTTCCGGTCCCAGGCAACCAATCGCGGCAGACGGCTCTACCTCGGTATCCGCGAACTGCTTTAGCCGGTAAAGCTGCCGGTATAAAGACGCGTCCGGTGCCGTATACACTCCGGAAATCAGATTACGGGTCGCGTCACACACCCACTGGGAAGCGGTCCCTACCGCCAGTCCGTCGGCCTCGGTATCAATGCTCAGCCCAAATTCGCTCACGCTGACAGGCGCATCACCTGCATTTCCAGCCATACCCAGTAACATGCAGGGCGCCTGTACCGGCTCAGCAAAAAAACAGTGCACATAGCGGCCAAACAGCATCTTCAGGCCAAAAGCTATACCACCCGGCGCACCGCCAACTCCCGCTGGCAAATATACAAACAGAGGGTGCTCAGCATCCACCCTGACCCCGGCGGCCTGTAACTGGGATTCCAGCCGCAGCGCGGCGACGGCATAACCCATAAACAGATGAGGCGAACGTTCATCATCAACAAAGTATCCGTAAGGGTCGGCTTCAGCAGCGGCACGGCCGGCGGCCACTGCGGCACCGTAATCCGCCTGATGCTCAATCACTTTCACGCCCCGGTCAGTCAGGCGCTGCTTCTTCCAGTCTTTGGCATCCGCAGACATATGCACTTCGGCTTTGAAACCCAGCGCCGCACTCATGATGCCAATGCTCAGCCCCAGATTGCCGGTACTGCCCACTGAAACCCTGTAGCGGGAAAAGACCTCCTTAGCAGCGGCATTGTTCAGGGCCCTGTAATCCCCTTCAGCATCCAGCAACCCTTCCTGCCGGGCCAGCGCTTCCGCGAAGCACAGTACTTCATGAATGCCGCCCCGGGCTTTAATCGAACCGGCCACCGGCAACTGATGATCCGCTTTCAGGAATAACCGGCCTTCGCAGCCCTTTGTAAATTCAGTGCCAAACGGCTGTGTATCCGTCAGGCCTGACTCGATCAGACCGCCACTGGCCTGTAACTCAGGAAACAGGATTGCCAGCAAGGGGGCAAAGCGCTGTAGCCTAGCTTCTGCCTCATAAAGTGCATCAACCTCAGGCGCTGCCAGAATCGCCCGATCCTGCAGATACTGCGGGTTTAACCATAACTGTGGTGTAGCTGCACGTAAGTGATCCTGCTGTTCAGCGGTCAGATTCAGTGATGACACAATCTCTCTCCCGTATTCCCATTCAGGTGAATGGCTTTAGTAATACTCATCAACAGGCTGTATCCTGAATACAAAGCGCGCTATAAACAAACGATACCTTTTAAATACCCCTTTAGAAAAACTACAGGCAATCTATGACAGACTTACATCCCCGGATATTTACCACCCTGGTGTACTTTTCCGCCTGTGCCCGCCATCTGAGTTTTACCGCCGCCGCCCGGGAACTGCACATCACCACCGGAGCCGTCAGTCAGCAAATCCGCAAGCTGGAAACCCAGTTGGGGTTACAACTGTTTACCCGTCAGCCGGACGGTATCCGGCTAACGTCTGCCGGTGCAATGCTGCAACAGGTCACTGATCAGGCAGTCAGCCGGATCAGTGGAGCCATTCACGAATTGCAGCAATCTGAACATTCCGAACTGCGGCTGTATTCCACCCCGTCACTGGTCTTTAAATGGCTGATCCCCAAACTCAGGCATTTCAGTCTGGAATATCCACAGATCAAGGTTTCCGCCTTTGCTGAAACCTCGCTGGTCGATCCTGATAAACACACCGGCTTTGATCTGCTCATCGACTATTCCCTGGACAGTGAAAATGCCGGACCAGACACTGAACGGCTGATGGATGAACATATCTTCCCGGTGGCCAGCCCCGCTTACCTGCAGGCGTTTAATATCACCGCGAATGATTTCTGGGAGCAGGTTACCCTGCTACATGACGATAAACCGTGGCGGAATGCACAGAGGGATGACGAATGGCGCTACTGGCTGGACCGTACCGAACGTCAGCACATTGCCAGTAACACTGGCCATTTCTTTAACCGTTCAGATATGGCCATTGCGGCGGCGACTGCAGGGCTTGGAATCGCCATGGCACGCAAAGCGCTGGTCGGCACTGAACTGCAGAACGGCCAATTAATCGCACCGTTTGAGACCATACAGTCTAACTGCAGTTATTACCTTTCGGCACCGGCGATGGAGGCACACAGCAGCCATCAGAATGGCGCAACGCTCAGGGACTGGTTACGCCTTCAGGCAACAGAAAAAAATGATAAAAATACCGGGTAAACAACCGGTTAAAGCCGTTTGTTAAAAAGTTGTTTGAAAATTAACCTTAAGTCTTAAACAGTCACAGAATGGCCGCTATAAGGAGTTACCAAAAGGTTATACACAGAGTTATCGCTATGTTTCTGTGTATAACCTTAAACAGACTCAGACGGCGGGAGAATCAACAGGCTCCGCAACTTCTTCAGCTACCTTATCTGCCTTACGGCGGAACAGTTTTCTGTCTCCCAGCACCAGCAGGCAGGGTGTCAGGAACAATGTCAGAATGGTTGCAAAGGATAACCCGCCGGCAATGGCACTGGATAACTGCGTCCACCACTGGGTGGAAGGTGCCCCGAAGCTGATATCCCGGTTAATCAGATCAATGTTCATCGCCAGTACCATCGGCATCAGGCCCAGTACAGTGGTCACTGCAGTCAGCACCACCGGACGCAGACGCAGACTGCCGGTATGCAGTGCCGCATCAAAGGGCGAATACCCGTTGCGGCGCAGATCGTTATAACAGTCAATCAGGACAATGTTGTTATTCACAACAATGCCTGCCAGCGCGATGATCCCCACCCCCACCATGACGATGCCGAACGGCTGGCCGGTCACCATCAGGCCGATCAACACACCTGCCGTGGAAAACACGATTGCGGACAGCACCAGCCCGGCCTGATACAGGCTGTTAAACTGGGTGACCAGAATCAGTGCCATCAGGAACAGTGCCGTACTGAAGGCACTGACCAGAAACTCGCCGGTTTCTTTCTGCTGCTCATCTTCACCTTTAAAGGTCAGCTTGATCTGCGGATCAAAAGCATATTTCGCCAGCGCCGCCTGCATGGCCAGCACCTGATCATTGGCCAGCACGCCTTCCTGCACATCCGCCTGAATGGTAATCGTACGGCGGCTGTCCACCCGCTTCAGGGAACCGGTTTTAGGGGACGGTTTCAGCGTCACAAAATTAGACATTGGCACCATGCCCACGCTGGTACTCAGCTGTAATTGCATGAGCTGATCCAGGTTGCGTTTGTCCGCCGGGAAACGAATCATGATATCCACTTCATCGTCGGAGGTTTCCGGCCGGTAGTCGGTCACTTTCACCCCGTTGGTAATCAGCTGTACCGCCTGCCCTACCAGCGCAATACTGGCACCGTAACGGCCCGCTTCTTCACGGTCGACATCAATCTCCCAGTCGATCCCCGGCAGCGGCCGATCATCTTCCGCACCTTTAAAGCCGCCGATCCCCTTCATCATTTCGCGGATATCCGCCACCGTGCGGTAGAGAATTTCATTGTCATAACCGCTGACGAGTAATTTAATCGGCTTACCGGAACTCGGGCCGTTTTCCCCTTTACGGGTTTCCAGAATGATCCCGGGAACGTCTGCAGTGCGGGCTTTCATTTCAGCCAGTATTTCAGTGGCGGTGGCCCGTTTATCCCAGTCATCCAGCTGAAACTGAATGATACCAATGACATCTTCAGCCACATCATTCGGCGGCGCATTGTAGCTGCGGGCGTAGACTGACTTATAGCCTTCCACCGGCATCACCCGCTGTTCCACATCCCGGAGTATGGCGTCCTTCTCATAGACAGAAAGATCACCCCGGGCATGGATATTCAGCAGCACCATTTCCGGCTCGACATCCGGAAAGAACTCAACGCCCTTGCCAAATACACCGTAGGCAACGTAGCTGCTGCTGATGGCAATCAGCGCCACAAACAGTGTCACCAGCGGGTAGCGCAGTAACCGCGTCATTATCTTTACATAGGCTTTGTTAACGGCCGTTTCCGGTAACGCATATTCATCACTTGCCTGCGCTGTATTTTGCTTACGCCGGGCACTCACAGCCCCCAGCACCGGGAGAAAGATCAGCGCCATAAACAGCGAAGCTGTCAGACAGACCACCACGGTTGCCGGCAGATACTTCATAAATTCACCGATAACGCCGGGCCAGAACATCAGCGGCATAAATACCACCAGCGTCGTGGCAGTACCGGCAATCACCGGCCAGGCCATTCTGGATGCGGCATAACGGAATGAATCACGGGCACTGAGGCCCTGACTCATGCGGCGCTCCGCCAGCTCGGTCACCACAATCGCACCGTCCACCAGCATGCCCACCACCAGAATAAGACTGAATAGCACAACTATGTTAAGGGTGAAGCCCATCAGGTTCAGCACCATCATACTGGCCAGGAAAGAGCCCGGAATAGCCAGCCCCACCAGCAATGAGGTACGTAACCCCATGGCAGCCAGAACCACCACCATGACCAGAATGATGCCGCTCAGTACGTTGTTCATCAGGTCCCGCAGCATCGATTTGATCTGGGTGGACTGATCCAGAATATAGCTGTATTCAAGGCCCTGAGGCCAGAGGGTGCTGTGCTCAGCAACGATACTCTGAACTTCCTGAATGGTATCGATAATATTGGCGCCGACCTTTTTCTTCACCTCCAGCACCATGGCGTCGCCGCCACCGACCCGGGCAAACCCCTGCGGATCTTTATAGGTTTTACGGATAGTCGCAATATCGCCGACAGTCACCACGGTTCCCGCTGAGGATTTCACCGGCATATTGAGCATATCTTCCAGCTCGGACACCACTCCCGGTACTTTCAGCACCTGCCGGCCGCTGCCGGTATCCACTGCCCCGGCGGCCACCAGCTGGTTATTCCGGGCCACGCTGTCCAGCACGGTCTGGAAATCCAGCTCATAGCTTTCCAGCAGTTGTGGCTCGATGACGATTTCCATCAGCTCTTCACGTTCACCGCCGATGTCCACCTCAAGCACCCCGGCAACACCTTCAATTTCATCTTTCAGATCTTTCGCCACCTTGAGCTTTACCCGCTCAGACAACGGCCCGGCAAGGGCAATGTTAAGCACCGGAAACAGGGCTACGTTGACCTCATGAATCTGTGGCTCTTCGGCATCTTCCGGTAACTTACTCTTGGCAATATCGACCTTTTCCCGAACGTCCTGCAGGGCTTTGTCACTGTCAAAGCCGGCATCAAATTCCAGGGTAACAGAGGCATGTCCTTCGGAGCCGACCGAACGCATTTCTTTTACCCCTTCAATGGATTTGAGTTCCTTCTCCATTGGCCGTACCAGCAGGCGCACCGCATCGTCCGGTGATATACCGTCAAAGGCGATCGACACATACATGATCGGAATGGCAACATCCGGGTCCGCTTCTTTGGGAATACTCTGAAACGCGGCAAAACCGCCTACCAGAAAAAACAGTAAAATCAGAATACTGGTGCGGCTACGGTCAATTGCCGCGGCAACAAGTGCTGCAATCATCCCTTAGCCTCCCTGTGTGCTGTCGCTGGCAGACACTGCCAGGTCAACGTCCGTCACCGGATCAATCTCTTCACCGCTGGCAACAAACTCCTGACCCACCATGATGACACGCACATTTTCATCCAGACCGCTGAGCCAGAAACCGCGCTGATCAGTACGGATGATTTCCACCCGGGCATTACTGACCCGGTTATCTCTGTCTACCAGCTTCACCCGCAGGTTGCCGGCTTCATCCAGCCCCAGAACCGACCCAGGCAACAGATGCCCCATCTGCTCACCGGCCGGTAACAGCAGAGTTGCCGACAGGCCGATAATCCGCAGATGATCAGGATTAGGGATCTGTACCTCAACCCGGTAACTGCGGGTGACCGCATCAGCTACCGGCGAGATATAGCTCAACTTGCCGGTCAGTTGCAGACCGTTATTCAGCTCAGCCTCTACATTCTGATTTTCCTGCAGACGGCCCACACTGTGCTGCGGCACCTGCCCGGTAATCTTAACGGTACCGTCGTCCACCAGCTCACCGATCACATCACCGGTCTGTAAAAAGTCCCCTAACTCAACCACCCGTGTATTCAGAACCCCATCAAAAGGAGCGACCACCCGGGTCTCTTTTATTTCATGCTCAATGCGTGCCAGCTGCGCCTGCGCAGCCTGCACCGCCGCCTGATCGGCAATAACCCGGTTCTGGGACTGCAGACCACGCTTCTTCAGTTTAATGCTGGCTGCCAGATCACTGCGACGCTGCTTCAGCAGAGCCTTTGCCTCAGCCAGTTGCGCAGAGCGGTAGTCAGCGGAAATCTCGATCAGATTATCCCCTGCTGCCAGCCGCTGACCTTCATCCACCGGTAAGCCGGACACCCGGCCATCGATTTCAACCTTCACTTCCAGGGTACGGTTTGCCTCAACCTGCCCCTGTACTTTTACCAATTGCTGAACCTTGGTAGCATCCGAATCCTGTACCTTTACCTTCATCAGCGGCTTTTCTTCCACTACCGGCTCAGCAGCAACCTGATCAGGTGCCTCTTCCTGCATCCCGGACGCCATCCAGGCACCCAGTCCGATAACAACGGCAATTGCCAGCAATACTGATTTATTCATGGTTTTCCCTGTTCCACAGGCCGGGTCAGACGGCCGGTAATTGCGGCGAGCATATAGTCCACCACCTGATTAATGTATTCGGTTTTCTGTTCGTAGGTTTCTAACATCTGATGTTTACAGCTACCACCTTCCTGCAGAGTGATCATCGCCCCTTCAAAGGTAGCGCTCATACCGGCGATCATCATTTCCTGCGACATCGCCGGGTTCACATCGCCTTCTTCAATGCCGTTGCGTACCGCCAGGCCAAAGGCTTCAGTGAGCTGCCCGTCAATGACATCCAGCTTTTCCAGATACTCGGGACTGATCCGCTCCCGGAAAGAGCGCTGCTTGCAGTGCACATGCATATGCTGATGTGCCACGTTATCCCGGTGGAACTCAAAGGCGTACAGCAACATGCCGCGCATCTGCTCCAGCCCGCTGAGTGACCTGTCCTGGGCCAGCGTCAGGAATGCTTCATGCATCTGCTGACAATCTTCAAACAGCAGGCAGGCGTAAATGTCATCTTTACAGCTGAAATGCTTATATACCGTGCCTTTCCCTATACCGGTGTGGCGGGCAATTTTGTCGACACTGAGGGTCTCCCAGTGCTCTCCCGCCAGTAATTCCAGAGTGCTGTCGAGAATGTCCCGTTCCCGGCGGCTGAACTCTCTCGCTTTACGTTCATTCATAGATTCAGACATACTTATTAAAACCGGCCGTCATTTTATGACCGCCGGTCACAAAACACAATAAACAGATTGCTGAGTATTTTTCACACAGTCTTAAAATGGCCAGGCAGGCCTTAAACAAGTGTGAAATCCAATCCACATCCAAACTGAGTTTGGAAAAATTTGGACGAATAGAAATGAGCTGAAAGGCTTACAGAGTAAGGAGATTAGTGGCTAAAGACAGGGTGGCAGAAATCTCGGAAATCCAAACTTTTCCGCATTCACCCATAAAAATATATCTACAGAAGACAGTCAAGATATGCCATCACAGTATAGATAGTACCAAAAGCAGCAGGATAAGCATCTTACGGCCTTCAATCCTATGTGCTGTTTTCACGTACCTGTGACTCCAACCGTTAAAATCTACTTAAGACTTCCACTGCTGAGAAAACTGATCCAAATCTAACGAGCTCCATCCGTTCTTCCATAAATTTAGATATGGCATGTCTGAGAAAGATGGTGGCATATCTGTTGTGTTAACTCGAACGACAAAGGGCAATATAGATGCATCATCCATTAACAGTGCATCTCCCGTTTTAAGCGACAACAAATTAATAGATTTATCCAGTTATTTTATCAGCTGCTACTCAAGTAGACATTTGCACTCAACTCTATAGAAGTTTGTCGACCCAATAACCAAAATATCAATCACTGAATAATGAAATGTACTCAAGCCCCATGCCAAAGCGCCCTTTAATATTTATATTACGTCCCTTTGAATTAAAATTATCCCCTTGAAACACTAAAGTAATATCGTTAGGGCTCTTATAGCTAAACCTCTCTAAGAAAATAAGCTTTGATACTTTCATTTTATTTAACAAAGAGCTGTCAACGTTATAAGCATCACCACCAACTAGCGAATTTACTAAACCAGACGCAAATTTTACACCCTTATGCTTTACCGAAGCAGAAACTACACTAGACGCTACAGATCCAAATTTCTCAACAGTCTTATCTACTAAGGACTCCCTAACTAAGTCAAAATGAACTCTATCATTATCTTCAACATCTAAGTCAGTTCTTACGTGATAGTTTTTAACATTATCATTTATTTCAATCGCTACACAACTCTTAAACTGAAAATCGATAGAGCTATTCCTATCTATTAAATAACAACCTGTTTGGCTATCGCTATCCATGTTTCTTATAAATAAAAATGTTCTGACACTGGCTAACTGAACATCTGATATTGAATATACTGTATCTGTAGAATTGAAATACAAGGTAACAGTACTATTCACTAAAAATTTAAAGATAACACAGCCAATTATAATCAAAACAAACGCAATGAAAATAAAAAACTTATTAAAAACAAATGACATACATTTACCAAAAAATCAAAACATACTTACTAAATAACTATGTAATTTTTTCACATCAAAAACTCTGTGACCAAAACCAATCGAAAGAATTTCTGGCGATACTAATTCATCGAATTTATCTATTATTTTATCAGATGCCATTTCTGCAAGTTCAGTCTCAGTTGGTAAACCTGTTACCACTATATCCTTCAGCATTCTTTTAACATTTGTGACTGTAGAGTTTTCAACCTCAACAACTCCAGCATAACTTCCTGCCTGAACACCTTTGGAGAGTAAAATCGCAACTAAAGTATTTGCTACTCGATCTCCACTCCAAGTTAGAATACAAACTGACTTACCTGACTGTATTACTGATTCTTCAGTCAAATTGGCTTCTTTAAAGTACTTAGCCCCTTCATTAAACAATTCTCTAGCTACTGCGTCAGCAAAATCGACTTTCTGACTACCAAGATCAATTCTATAATCACCCTGAGAATATATTTTATACATTTCCTGGCGAATTTTACCGTGTGTAAACATACCACTACCGCCAAACTTAGGTGGTTTTCCTCCCTTAGTGGCTTCTACATTAATAACCTTTTTGTCAGAATCGACATCAAGTACCTTCCACCTTCTTCCAGCAAAAACTATATGTTGGCTAGGCAAAACAAGTGAATCAACAGGCAATGTGCCAAGAGTCTTAGCTCCAACTACAACACGATATTCTTCAGGAGTCTGAAATACTGCATAAAATGTGTAATGGTTAACAATTTTCTCGCCTTCAATGCCGAGTACTAGCTCACCACTACCAAGTTGAGTAAGGAGTCTAGTATTTCCCATATGCTTCAATAGGGAGACAAAGTGCTCAGTAGTAACATTTTGAAAGGGGCCCTTCTTACAAAGGAGAGTGAATAATTGGTCAGCTCTCACTCCCCCCCACTGAGCTGTAACAGCTAAAACTTGATGTAATAAAGTCGAAAAATGATACTGGCTCGTATCTGCTGGCTCAAACCACTTGCTATCTAACAGTAATCGAATCATTGCCAGTGACTGAACTAACTCAAGCCTTAACTTATCAACAATCCCCGAACGTATCGTAACGTCATCTTCAGTTATGAACATTCTGAGAATAGAAGGATTCCCCCGCCTGCCAGAACGCCCGAGACGCTGCCTCAAACTGGATACAGAATGTGGAGCATTTACCTGTATTACTGACTTCACCTTACCAATATCAATGCCCAGCTCTAAGGTCATTGTGCAAAGAGCCGTTGTAGGCAAATTCCCCTTTTGTAACCGTTGTTCCAAATCCTCGCGAAGTTCTTTGGATAGTGAACCGTGATGGGGAAAAAATTCGTTCGGTACAATATTCTCTTCGCACATCTCGACTAATCGAGCCGCCAAGTTTTCGGTGTTATTTCTACTATTTGCAAAAACTAGGTGAGAATCACCACGACACAATTGATACAGCTCACTGCAAACAAGAGTATCTGCTGATTCAGCATTACCTTCCTGGCTTGCTGGCTCGACAAATCCCCGAACCTGGCATTTTATAGTCGCTGTACTTTTCGAATTTGTGATGATTTCACAAGGTAAGCTTTGATCTGGTCTAAGTGACTTTGGCACTTGCTCTAAGTCACCAAGAGTAGCGCTCAAAGCAACTCGTGGAATCGGTTTGTCATATCGATCCAGTAGATGCTCTAAACGATTCAATAATGACAATAACTGCATGCCACGTTCAGTACCGATAAAAGCGTGAAATTCATCAATTACTACATACGATAAGCTGTTAAATGCTGAGTTTACCCATCCTGACTCTCTTACAAGCAGTGATTCAAGGGACTCTGGAGTAATCAATAGAATTCCAGAGGGCGTGCTTCTAGCTTTCTTTTTCTTCGCTTGGGAACTATCACCGTGCCAAGGCGTGACATCCATTTCCAACATTTCTGCTAAGCTATCTAACCGCCGATACTGATCATTGATCAGTGCTTTAAGAGGGCTTATATATAGTATTGAAAAGCCGTCTTTAACATTAGCTACAGCAGAAGATGCTGGTAAAAAAAAAGCTTCTGTCTTACCCGCTGCTGTAGAAGCACTAATCAAAACATCTTGGCATCCTGATAAAATAGGCTCTATAGCTAGTTTTTGTATCTCTCGGAGATCAGACCAGCCTTGTTTAAAGAGCCACTTCTGAACACTCACATCCAACTGTTCGTAAGACGCCTTCATAGCTTAAAACTAATCAGTTCATCAGACTCTGAGTCATCTTCCGTTAGTTCTATATCACTGGGCTGCTCTTCCTCGATAACCAGTTCAGCAATTAAGTCAGACCATTTAAGACTTGGGTTCTGGTCAAGCACTGCCAGCATGTCTAAAAATGATTTGATTGTATTTCTAGGCGTACGAAAATAAGCATCGCCGATTGTGCGACTACAATGTTGTAAGAATGCCTTTAGAGCTTCATCTGGTATTAAATATTGCTCTTTATCTCCACCCGCATATACATGGCGTAGATTCATCAACAAAATGTAAAGCTCTTCTGGTGTTAAGCTTGCCAAGTGCAATGCTGGTGATGAGTAATCAATAACACCCGCATTTTTTGCAAAGCTGTTCTCTGCTAAACGAGACTGCAGGGCTTCATAGCTATAGAGCCCTTTTCTAGGATCAAGAAGGAACTCTGGGGTTCCACCCAGCAAGAAACCTAAATGTTCGGCAGATCCCTGAAGGCAATCATTCAGTATTCTCAAAACTTGCTCATAATTCGAAGTGCGAGCTTGAGTACTACTTAATTTATAGAGGTTAACCAACTCATCAAGGTTTACGAGTAATCCAGCATATCCTGCCTGTCGAACAAATAGACTCATTAACTTTAAAGCATCATAAAACGATGCATCAGATATAATTGTTCTGACACCTAAATCACGTTTCGCATCAGTTTTTGTAGAGTACTCTGCTCTTAGCCAACGTATTGCAGCTACTTTCAACGACTCATTATCTTCCTCATGGCCCAACCAATAACACTCAATAACCTTAGCAAAATCATAACCACCTACTAACTCAGAAAGAGCTGATAGCTTTTTGTGAATGACATCTGAGACATCTTCTCGTGATTTTTCGGCATCCTTACGTGCTTCAGTTATAAACCGCTCAACTACGCTTGTTAATGCATTCCCATCAGGCTTATTCCGTGTAGAGAGATTTCGCATTAGTTCAGAATATAAATTCCTGGCCTGTCCACCTGATGCATGAATCCTTCTATCTGGCGATAAATCAGCATTGATAGTTACCAGTTTTTTCTCTAAAGCAATCGACCTGACCACACTCAAGAAAAAAGTCTTTCCTGAACCATACTCACCAATTATTAATCGAAATCCTGAACCGCCTTCTGCAATTCTTTCAATATCCTGGTACAGAGCCTTAAGTTCATTCACTCGACCCACTTGTATATGCTGAATACCTATTTTGGGAGTCACACCAGACTTCAACGACTGAATGATCGCATCCCTTTCCTTCAACCTAATTCTTTTGTCAGCCATTAATCTAACCTTCTAATTCCAATACGATTTCTTGATCTACATAAATATCATCATCGTCATCAAATACGGGAGCATCTACTTTATCGAATGACCAATCATTAATTGCTTCTAAAGCCCCATCGACCATTAAACCAAGGCTTTGGCAAAACTCTGCAACTTCTGAACGAGGCCACTTTTCCTTAACTTTAAGATAAGCGAACAACTCAAGATGTTTATCATCCAGCCCTTCAATAGCATTACTCTGCACCGCCACTTCCAGCGGCTCATGCTCACTTTCTTCATCTTCCGAGAAGATAGCTCCAAGCATATTTTGAACATCGTTAGTAGCTGCCTGATGTATCGATAAAATCTCATCGTCGAGTTTAAAACCTGCTGTTTCGTATTTTTCAACCTTATCTGCTGGTGACTTAGGTTGTTGGACTGGAGCTGAAGTGATGCTATGGATATCACTAGTAACCATTGCCTTATTCAAACCCAATACTGTATACAATTTCTCAAGCTGTTTAATCTCTCTCGGATCAATCGTTCCGTCGGCAAGAGCAACACTAACCAAGATACGACTTATCGATGCCTTTTCATTAGAAGCCAACTTCTCTAAACGAGCTTTCAGTCCAGTCATATTAGATGGCGAGTTCAACCGCCAATTAAGATAAGCGTGAAGTGATCGTTTTTCGACAGGAGATAATTTTGTATCGTGGTCAATAAGGTTATGCAGAATTTCTACTTCTCTGTCATCAATATTAGAGTCAATTGCTGCAACCATACTCCCTAAACGCAATACCATTCCTGTTTCATTAAACATTGATGAAGGTTGAAAGTATTCACCATGGCCATCATGAAACAAGACTATTTTTCCATCAACAGATGGCTTCGCATGATGATAGCGATTGTCAGGGGCCATCCCAAAACCAGCTTTGTCAGTAAGACTTTGGATTAGCTCAACTTCCTTTTTATTAATTTTTTCTGGCAGACTATTTTCTGTGTGCTTCCAAAAATCTTTAAACTCAACTATGCCCTTGTGATTCTGTATAACATCTTCCGCCCACTCCCTTAATCCAATGAGCTGTGGACAATTCACATCATTGATTAACTCGTCAGGCAGTAATAAAATCGCAGCTATATCATTTTTATCTGTGTCTTTTTTACCAAGATATCGACTATAGCCTTCTAGAGCATCTGTACACTGATCAGCAATCACGATTAGTTTTTTAACTGGCCCTTTCAAAATACTAGGATCAGGTAAGTCTTCTTTATCTAAACTAATACCGCTCAACGTACTACTAGCAGAATGGTAACCTATACGCAGCTTAGTCTTATTAGGCTTTACTAAAATCCCCTCTCCAAATTTCTCTATATACTTAGCTTTAAAAAGCTCTGCGAACTCTAGAGAGCAACGACGAGCAGGAGTTCTAAGTGAGTATTCCTGAGTATTTCTAATCCACTCCAATGCTAATTCCGCAGGTATTTCAGAACCCTCTAGTACTGTTCTCGCAAGATTCACTCTAAACAACAACGAGTCAGGTGAAGCTTGTAACTCACTATCCATTGAGACCAAATCAGGTTCATGAATACACATAAACTCAAGTAATCGATATGAATAATTTCGAAAAGATCTACTACTTCCATAGATACTTCTCAACCTTGTCACTTCAGCAAAAATATCCTGATACTCGGTCTTAGAAACATTACCTTTGACTGCTTCGACTACGATTCTTCTTTCTAACCCATAAAAATAAATGAACACATAGCCCAGAGGAGTTTCTGGAGTATTTCTCTCACTTGCTAACCAATTAATATACGCTCCCCTGCAGCGAGGAGAGATAGAGATGAATTTTGGCCAGTAGTTAAGTGACTCATCAGTAAAAGAATGGTCTTCCAGTTGAATCTTTAGGCTGTTGTCGATGAGCGATGCTTCTGTGCTATTTCTCATGTAATAACTATCTTCCTGAGAAAAGGCCTTCAACTTACCACCAAAGTAAAAATTACCTCCTGTAATCTCCACTCCAGCTATCACTATTTTATCGCCTGATTTTATCCAGCGCGCTGGTGTTTTATTATTGCTTTCTTCTTCCTCATAACCATATGAAATAGTAAACGTAGCTAATTCATCATCGTCACTACTACTGGAGGATATCGAACTAGTTTTAACATTCACAGACAAGCCTTGCCTAACACTTTGAGATTTTGGCTTACTAGTAGCCACTGTTCTTTGGCTATTTTTATCGTCTTTTTTCTTGAATAAAAATCTGTACACAAGATACCCGATAAAAATATAAACCAGCACATCCATGCAAATCTCCAAATATTAATTAAAATTTACGATTAAGTTCAAAACCATCCAAAGCTCTATCTATAAAGTCACCTCTCTTTTCTGCACTCTTACTTTTTAATGCAGCTGCCGCAGAAATATAGATAGGCTCTTTGAGTAACAACTCTCGAGCCCTGGTAATCATTGCATCTTGACGTGAATGGTAAAGCCATTCCTTACTATCAAGCTCTATCAATAAATACTCACGAAGAAGACTCTTAAAACTTTTCTCAGTCTGACCATTCATCTCTGAAAAAATCTTCAATGTTCCAGTCAGATCTATGTTGATCACTCCTGTTTCAATTCCATCCAGTAACTCTGGATCTATAAGAAAAGCTTTATGCTTATGAGACAAACCAACAACCAATTGGTAAGTACCAACATGGATAACAACATCTGCTTGATGCCTACCAACTCTGCCTTCAATCACACATTCACCAATCTCTATATCGGAAGCAGGTGTAATTAGTATTTCACGGCTTATTCGGCACTGATGAATTGGATGACGATCTTCAACGTCATAGAGATATGATGGTACGTGAAGCTTTTCAGTCTTAGACTCGGCAAAGATTTGCTTCGCCATCTGAGTAACAGAAACAAAAAAGGAAAACTCACAGTCCTTATCTGTTTGATCAGATGTACCACGTGTAGCGTGAGAGAAGTGCCAAGTATTTACATTACCTTTTCGAGCACTGAGGGGGGTTTTACAAGAGGGGCAGATACATTCGCATTTCAGACCTCGTTCAACTTCATGAACACCAACGTACTTATTGGTTTCTTTTTGTAATGCAAATGGGACCTTATTCATACCTTTTCCATGTAAATTAAACTGGCAGTTACTCCTTTGCCAATTCTTTGTCTATAAGACCTTATTTATCAGTTAACTGATCTCCAGTCTAGCGAAATGCTGCCCATCAACCTTTGACCTCAAACAACTTGAAGCTTGATTACTTTCCACATACAGCAGCACAATTGAAGCTAGACACTCCGCATTGAGATCACAGTCTCATGAGATAACTAATAATCACGGTTAAGCGCCTGAATTATCGAAAGAAGAGAAAAAATTCCAGGATCAGAAATATGACTGAAATTTAAGCATCCCGGTGGATAAGCGCAGTGATGGGCCGCAGACGAGTTACCACAAGGTTATTAACAGGGTTGTCTAATGATTCTGTGTATAACTGCTCAAAGTCAGCCTCTCCGCTGACAGAACCGAAACAAAATGGATAGGCTGCTGATACAAAAATGCCGGCTAAAACATTGCCGGCATTTATATGCTTATGAAAGCAGCGGAATCAGGAAACGCTTTCGCCTTTCGCCTGAAGATCCGCATGATAAGACGAACGCACCAGCGGACCACTGGCAACATGGCTGAAGCCCAGGGCTTTGGCTTCCGCGGCATAGTCGTCAAACTCTTCCGGTGTCACATAGCGGTCAACCGGCAGGTGGTTACGGCTTGGCTGCAGATACTGACCAATGGTCAGCATATCCACATCATGGGCGCGCAGATCTTTCAGCACTTCAAGAATTTCTTCTTTGGTCTCACCCAGCCCCACCATCAGACCGGACTTAGTACGCACTTCCGGCCGGGCGGCTTTAAAACGCTGTAACAGTTTTAATGACCAGGCGTAATCTGCCCCCGGGCGTACCTGACGGTACAGACGCGGCACGGTTTCCAGGTTATGGTTGAATACATCCGGGGGAGTGTCTTTCAGAATATCCAGGGCAACATCCATCCGGCCACGGAAATCCGGTACCAGGGTTTCTACCTGAATATTGGGGCTGCTTTTACGGGTTTCCTGAATGCACTTTACAAAGTGTTCGGCACCGCCGTCGCGCAGGTCATCACGGTCTACAGACGTAATAACCACATAACGCAGGCCCATATCGGCAATGGCTTCAGCCAGTTCCTGCGGCTCATTCTCCGGCAAGGCTTTCGGACGGCCATGGGCAACATCACAGAACGGACAGCGGCGGGTACAGATGTCCCCCATGATCATGAAGGTTGCCGTGCCGTGGCTGAAACATTCCCCAAGATTCGGGCAACTTGCTTCTTCGCATACCGATGCCAGTTTGTGCTTGCGAAGCTTGTCCTTGATGCCCTGCACCTTGGGTGTCGAACCCAGCTTAATACGCAGCCATTCCGGCTTACGCAGTATCTTGTCCCGCTCGGTGGGAATAATTTTCACCGGAATGCGGGCAACTTTCTCAGCACCCCGTAACTTTACTCCGGCTTGCGCGCGCTGCGGCTTGCTGCTCTGTTCGGTCATGCCAATATATCCACTTCAGTTTATCGTTGTAGCATGGCTAAGCTGCTGGTAGTCCAGCTTCGCCAGTAAAATATCAAGAAATTCACGGTGCACAGCGGCCGGGTCTGCAACCGGCTGTAACCGGGCCAGACTGGTCACAGCCATGCCGGCGTACCCGCAGGGGTTTATCCGGTCAAAAGGTGCCAGGTCCATATCAATGTTGAATGCCAGCCCGTGAAACGAGCAGCCCCGGCGCACTCTTAATCCCAGTGCAGCAATTTTGGCATCACCCACATAAACACCGGGAGCATCTTTACGGGCATAGGCTTCAATGCCACGTTGTGCCAGCAACTCAATGACACTCGCTTCCATCCGGGCGACCAGCTCACGGACGCCGAATTTTTTCCGGCGGATATTCAGCAGCATGTATACCACCAGTTGACCCGGACCGTGATAGGTGACCTGGCCACCCCGGTCAACCGGAATCACGGGGATATCTCCCGGGTTCAGCACGTGTTCTGCTTTACCGGCATGCCCCTGGGTGTAAACAGGACTGTGCTCCAGCAACCAGACTTCATCGACAGTTGCTGCTGTTCTGCCGGCAGTAAAATCCTGCATGGCTTGCCAGGTGGTCATATACTCCTGCTGACCCAGCTCCCGAATCATCAGTGCCTGCGGCGAAGCGTCCTGCTGCTCAGCCTCTGCAACCGTTGTTTCAGCCATGCCTTACATCACCATCTGAACACGGCCACTGGCCATAAATTCTTTATGCATGGCTTCCAGAGCTTCGGCGCTTGCTGCCGTCATTTTAATACGGATCGCCGTGAAATTGCCCTTCTTGCTCGGCTGCTCAACCACTTTAGAAACGTCCAGCGCCGGGTCATATTTACGTACCACGTCCAGTACAAACTCTTTATAGTCCGGCGCACTGCGACCCAGAATTTTAACCGGGTAGTCGGCGCAGGGGAATTCTATCTTGGGAGCTTCTTGTTCACTCATTGTCAGGTCTCTCGTTATAAATCTGTTACTTTCAGCCATGCATCATCTGATGTTGCAACTGAATAAAACGCTCAAACATCTGTTGCCAGAGGCGGCCCTTGTTGCCATCGCCGATGGTGTGTCCATCGACACTCAGTACCGGCACAATCGCCCGGGTTGAACTGCTGATCCACACTTCATCGGCGGCCAGCAGGCGGGAATATTCAATATCAACCTGCTGACAGGGTATCCCCTGTTCATCAGCAAGCTGAAGAATCAGTTCGCGGGTCACCCCGCCAAGAATCTCTGAACTGGATTTCGGTGTATACAGCACCCCGTTCTCCACCATAAAAAGATTACTGGAAGCACCTTCTGTCAGCACGCCGTCACGTATCAGGATAGCTTCTGCTGCATCGGCCTGCCGCGCTTGCTGTAACACCAGTATATTCGGCAGTAAACCGGTCGCCTTAATATCACAGCGGTGCCAGCGCAGGTCTGCAGTCACGATAGCAGCAATTCCCTGAACGGAATCAGGGCCATCCGCATAAATATCATTAATGGGTTTACAGCAAGCGAATATTGTCGGGGTCAGGTCGGCATCATACTGATGGCTGCGCCCTTCCGTCGCGCCACGGCTAACCTGCAGATACACTGACAGATTACCGCCACCATTGGCAGCAACCAGCGCGTCTAACAGGCTGCTCCAGTCCACGTCTGTACGGATCTGAATAGCCCGCAGGCTGTGTTCCAGCCGCCGGATATGTTCCTCCAGCCGAAACCCCTTACTCTGATAAAAAGGGATGACTTCGTAAATACTGTCGCCAAACAGAAATCCGCGGTCGAACACCGAGATCTGGGCCTGGTCCGCGGGCAGCAACTGCCCGTTCAGATGCACTATATCCATGGCGGCTATTTTAATGCCCTTCGCCCCAAACATAAACGCCCGTGCTGAAATCAGCACGGGCGTTTTGTATCAGACTGATATCCGTCAGGGATTAATTGATCAGATTGTAGAAGAACAGAGCAATTTTATCCCAAATACGCTTCAGTAAACCGGCTTCTTCAACATCCTGCAGCGCGACAACCGGTACCTCTGCTACCAGCTCATCACCCAGCTTCACCTGAACCTTGCCGAAAACATCACCTTTGCTCAATGGTGCTTCGATTACATTGTCCAGATCCAGCGTTGCCTGCAGCTGATCACTCTTACCCCGCGCGACAGTGACGGCAAGATCAGCCGCCGGCCCTAACGCAACCTGATCAACCTTACCGCCCCACACTTGCGTGGTTTGTAACCGCTCACCTTCTTTATACAGCTGATGGGTACGGAAATAACGGAAGGCATAAGCCAGCAACTTCTGGCTTTCCTGGGCGCGGGCTTCTTCACTTGTCGTCCCCATCACGACGGAAATAAGCCGCATACCGTCACGCTTGGCAGACGCTACCAGACAATAGCCAGCGGCTTCCGTATGGCCGGTCTTTAAACCGTCAACGCTGTTATCCCGCCACAGCAACTTGTTACGGTTCGGCTGGCGGATTTTGTTGTAGGTAAAGTACTTTTCGGAGTAGATACCATAATGCTCCGGGAAATCCTTAATGATCGCGCGGGCCAGAATCGCCATATCACGGGCAGATGAATAATGGTCATCTGCCGGTAAGCCTGTCGCGTTCATAAACTGACTGTTGCTCATCCCCAGCAAATCAGCGTGCTGATTCATCAGGTCAGCAAATGCCGCTTCACTGCCGGCAATGTATTCTGCTACCGCGACACTGGCGTCGTTACCCGATTGAATGATAATGCCTTTAAGCAGATCACTGAGCAGTACCTGAGTACCTTCCTGGATAAACATCCGCGAGCCCTGCGAACGCCATGCTTTTACAGAAACAGGGACCAGATCGGTTTTGCTGATATTGCCCTTGGTCAGCTCGTCTTCGACGATGTAGCTGGTCATCATCTTGGTCAGGCTGGCAGGCGGGAAACGTTCATCTTCACGGGACGCCAGTATCACCTTACCGGTGTCCGCATCCATCACGATATACGCACGGGCAGCAATCTGAGGTGGTGCCGGCACCAGTGTTGCGGCTTGCAACGGCGCAGCCACAATGGCGATAAACAGCAATAGAAACGGTTTAAACAGTCTGGAAATCATCATTATCTTTATCGTTGTCTTTTCTTCGCTGCATATCATGCAGCCTGTGTTGCTACTCAATCCACCAGATGCGGCTGGGCATAGCCCGCAGCTTCTACCTTGGAAACAATTTCAGCCAGGTTAGCACCGGAATCCACCGGGCCCAGCTGAACCCGGTACAGGGTCAGATCACCTTTGGCCAGCGGCACAATGCGTACCGGCATGTTACCAAACAGCCCGTTCAGTTCCCGGGTGGCCTGTTCGGCACTGCTCAGCAGGCTGAACGCGCCCACCTGCAGATAGCGTTTTTTACCTACCTGCTGAGATTGCACCGGCTGACCCGCGGCCACTACCGCCCGTGAACTCTGCCAGGTACGCGGATCAATGGCTTCAACTTCAACCCGGCTAACACCGCCACCCAGCATATCGAGTTTTTTGGCTGCGACAAAGGAAAGATCAATAATCCGCCCTTCATGGAACGGCCCGCGGTCATTCACCCGCACAATAATCTTACGGTTGTTCTTCAGGTTTGTGACCTGAACATAGGTCGGCAAAGGTAATGACTTATGGGCAGCCGTCATGGCAAACATGTCATAAATCTCACCATTTGAGGTTTTATGACCATGGAATTTTTTACCGTACCAGGAAGCAATGCCCCGTTCTTTATATCCTGCTGATGAAGGCAGTACATAATAGGTTTTACCAAAGACTTCGTAACGGCTTTTGTTGCCACCACGGCTTTTCGGTTCTACCCGAGGAACAGCATTCGGAATTTTAGACACATCCACATCGGTTTCATCCGGCGGCCGGTCCTGTTTGATCGAGTAACGGCCACCGCCGTCACTGCCACCGCTGCCCGGCAGGTAAGAACAGCCTGCAAGCAGCATAAGCAAAATGCCACCGAATAATGCTCTGAACATGTATTTGCCTTCTTCCGTTGCAATTAAACTTATCGCTTAGCCTTCAGCGCAGCACTTAACTCAAACACCGCCGAAGCATACAGACGGCTGTGGTTATAACGGGTTATTACATAAAAATTATGTAGCCCGAACCAGTCCTGATACTTACCGTCCTTTTCAAGCCGCATTAGACTGACCATTTCAGCATCATCAAGTTCCGCAGCACTGCTGAAATCTCTGGCACGCCACTGCGCCATATTCAGCTTGGGCTTTAAACCGTCGTTAAACCAGTCCTGCTCGGCAGTTGCCGGCGCAATGGCTTTAATCCGTACCGTGCCGCCATTTTTCCAGCCATGTTCGGCAAAATAATTGGCCACACTGCCGATGGCATCTGTAGGATTATTCCAGATGTCCTTTTTGTTGTCGCCATCAAAATCGATCGCATAGCTGTTAAAACTGCTGGGAATAAACTGACCCAGCCCCATCGCACCGGCATAAGAGCCTTTCAGGGATAACGGATCAACACCTTCCGCCCGGGTCAGCAGGAAATATTCTTTAAGTTGCTCCCGGAAAAAAGCCGCCCGGCGGGGATAATCAAAGCCTAACGTAGCCAGCGCATCGACCACCCGGTAGTTACCGGTAATCCGGCCATAACTGGTTTCAATGCCGATGATCGCAACAATGATTTCGGCCGGTACGCCAAACTGCTGCTCAGCTTTTTGCAACGTCTGGCGGTTTTCCTGCCAGAATTTCAGCCCCTGGCTGATACGTTTTTTGGTCAGGAAGAGCTTGCGGTATTCCCCCCAGGTCAGGCGTTTTTCCGCCGGACGGGACATCGCTTTAAGAATGCTCTTCTGCTTTTTAGCCTGATCCAGCACCTGTTCCAGTTCCGCTTTGGAAAACCCCTGTTCAACCAGTTCACTGATCAGGGCCTGCGCTTCCGGCCGCTGTGTATAATTCTCAGCCGTTTTGGCTACTGAAGTGCCTGACACTGCCAGTAAGCAGCTAACCCCTATGCCTGTACAGGCGCGTAATATATTCCGTTTCACCCTGATACCCTTTAACTGTGTGCATCTGCCGGGAGGAAGACACTTCCCGGCTGTATAATTATTAGCGTTTGATCATCTGCCGGTGGGTGTGAACAGACATCAGCAAGCCGAAACCGGCCATCAGCGTTACGATGGATGTTCCACCATAGCTCACCAGCGGTAACGGTACCCCCACAACGGGAAGCAGGCCGCTCACCATGCCTATATTCACAAACACGTAGACAAAAAATGTCAGGGTGACACTGCCAGCAACCAGACGGCCAAAGCTGTCCTGCGCCTGCACGGCAATTATCAGCCCCCGGGCAATGATCATTACATACAGCGATAAGAGTATCAGCACACCGACCATGCCCTGCTCTTCTGCCAGTACCGCGATAATAAAGTCGGTATGGCTCTCAGGCAGGAAGTCTAACTGTGACTGGGTTCCCTGAAACCAGCCCTTACCGGAAATGCCCCCGGAACCGATGGCCGCCTTGGACTGGATAATATTCCAGCCGGCCCCCAGAGGATCGCTTTCCGGATCAAGAAACGTCAGTACCCGCTGTTTCTGGTAATCCTTCATCACCATCCATAAGCCGGGCAGACCCGCTGCCGCAACCGCCAGCGCACCGAAGATATACCGCCAGTAAATACCGGACAGCAGGAGAACAAAAATACCGGATGCAGCAATCAGCAACGATGTCCCCAGGTCCGGCTGTTTCATGATCATCACCACCGGCACAAACACTAGGCCCAGCGAGATGAATATGTGCTTAAAGCTTGGCGGTAACGCCCGCTTGGCAAGGTAACCCGCCACCATCAGGGGCAGCACCAGCTTCATAATTTCAGAGGGCTGAAAACGAAAACCCGGCAAGGCTATCCAGCGCTGGGCACCTTTTGCCCCGACACCAAACAGCAGAACACCGACCAGCAGGGCAATGCCCAGTACGTACAGTATAGGCGCCCAGTGCGCAAAGAAACGTGGCCGGAACTGTGCCAGAAGGACCATCACAGCAAAGCCAGCACCGAGCCGGATACCCTGCCGGGTCACGTAGTCCATATCCCCACCGGAAGCACTGTAGAGAATCAGTAATCCGTAACTGCACAGCATCAGCAGCAGGACTAACAGCCAGGCGTCCAGATGGGTGTAGGACCAGAGCCCCCGACGGCGGGCCAGATGCGGCTGCGCCTCTGGCATCGTGCGTTCAAAATCACGCATTACAGGGCCTCCGCTGCGGTTATCCGGTCAGCCGGCCGAGTTGCCGGTAAAGCCGCTTTCTCTGCCGCTGCCGCCTGCGCAGCAATCAGATCATTCTGTTCAAACTCAAAAAACGCATCCATGACTTCCCGGGCAACCGGTGCTGCAGTACTGGAACCACCTCCGCCGTTTTCAACAATCACCGCCACGGCAATTTTCGGGTCGTCCACCGGCGCAAATGCAACAAACAGCGCATGGTCACGGTGCCGCTCAGCCAGTTTTTCGGCGTCGTAGGTTTCATCCTGTTTAATCCCGACAACCTGAGCGGTACCGGTTTTACCGGCAATCTGAAAATCAATGCCGGTACCGATACGGCGGGCCGTACCCCGCTCGCCGTGTACCACCGCAACCATGCCGTCGATAATGTCATTCCAGTAAGCCGGCGTGTTCAGCTTCACATCAGGCATTTTTTTACCTTTACTCGGAATACTGATCACACTCTCTTCAAGCGGTTGCCCCGGCTGCACCGACTGACTGCTGACAGTCACCAGACGGCCGTCCGTATCCTGCCTGATCTGCATGCCTTTATCTTTGGTAATGATGTTCTTCAGCATGGTCGGCTGCTTCCATTCACCCCGGTTTGCCAGCACCATTGCAGAGGCCGCCAGCTGCAGCGGTGTCGCCAGCATCCAGCCCTGCCCGATACTCAGATTAAGCGAATCCCCCGGGAACCAAGAGCCCCGGCCGGTACGTTTTTTCCATTCACGGGACGGTAAGATTCCCGGCAGGGCCTCCGGTAAATCAAGGCTGGTCACCTGCCCGAAGCCAAACTTATCCAGATAGCCGGACATCACGTCCACGCCGGCCCGGTTCGCCACATCGTAGAACCAGACGTCACATGACTGATACAGCGCCATGCTCAGCCCGACCCGGCCATGGCCGCCCCGTTTCCAGTCACGGTAACGCCGTCCGCCCTTGCTCAGGGTCATGAAACCCGGGTCCCAGACCGTATGGGCCGGGCTGACAACGCCGCTGTCGATCACACTCATCGCCACCACAGGTTTAATGGTAGAGCCCGGCGGATACTGGCCCCGCAAGGCGCGGTTAAACAGTGGCAGATCTTCAGATTCACGCAGCGCGGTGTAGTTCTTCTGGCTGATCCCGGTGACAAACATATTCGGGTCATACCCCGGCGTACTGACCAGTGCCAGAATGCCGCCGGTTTGCGGATCAATCGCCACCACAGACGCCCGGCGCTCACCCAGCAGCTTCTCCGTTGCCTGCTGTAAACGGATATCCAGGTTAAGCACAATGTCTTTCCCCGGAACCGGATCCGTGCGTTCCAGCACCCGCATTACCCGGCCGCGGGCATTGGTTTCCACCTTGTGGTGACCAACGGTGCCGTGCAGTAATGGCTCGTAAAACTTCTCAATGCCCAGCTTGCCGATATAGTGCGTCGCGCTGTAATTGGTCGGATCTACCCGTTTCAGTTCTTTCTCGTTGATCCGTCCCACATAGCCCAGCGCATGCACCAGACTGGCCCCGTAGGGATAGTAGCGGATCAGATCCGCTTCCACCTGCACGCCGGGCAAACGGTAATAATTCACACCGATTTTGGCGATTTCTTCAGGGGTCAGCCGGAAACGTAACGGCACGGTTTCATACGGGCGGCGGCGCTGCTTAAGACGTTTACGGAAGGTTTTCAGCTGCCGTTCCGTGACCGGAATCAGCTTTTGCAACTCAGTGAGGACCGTTTCAAGATCCTCCACTTCCTCTTTCATGATGGTAACGCTGTAGCTGGGGCGGTTATCCGCCAGCAGAATCCCGTTACGGTCATAGATCAGCCCACGTGTGGGTGCCACCGGCTGCAACTGGATACGGTTATCATCGGAAAGGGCTGCCTGATGGTCATATTCCACCACCTGCAGATAATAGAGTCGGCCGATCAGCACCCCAAGCAGGATGCAGACGATCACAAAGGCGATCAGCGCCCGGGACAGGAAGGTATTTCCTTCTTTTGTGTGATCCTTCAGGCTTTCAAGTACGGCCATGTGTATACAGTAATGTCGTCAGCGTTAAACCGTCCGGCCACCCTGTGGCCGGCGGTTGTGTCACTATTTGTGATATGGATGCCCCTGGATAATGCTCCAGGCCCGGTAAATCTGTTCTGCCAGCAATATACGCACCAGCGGGTGCGGTAATGTCAGCCCTGACAAAGACCATTTCTGATCGGCCTGCGCCAGGCATTCCGGCGCCAGCCCGTCCGGGCCGCCCACCAGCAAGCTGACGTTCTGGCCAGACATCTGCCAGTCCTCTGCCTGTTCTGCCAGCTGTTCGGTGCTCCAGTTTTTGCCGCCAACCTCAAGCGCAACCACCCGGTCACCCTTTCCGATTGCCGCCAGCATGGCTTCACCTTCCTGGCGTTTGGCACGGGCAATATCTGCCCCCTTACCCCGGTGGCCAGACTGAATCTCAATGATCTCCATCGCAAACTCAGCCGGCAAACGTTTCAGATATTCCTGGCAACCTTCGGTCACCCATTTCGGCATCTTGGTGCCAACCGCAATCAGGCGAATCTTCATAGCAGCGGTCTGTACTCCGTGCGGGTTAAAGACACTGAAAACACATCAGCTCTTAGTATCGACTTCGTCGAAGCCCCAGAGTTTCTCAAGATCGTAAAAACTTCTCGCATCCGGCATCATCACGTGCACAATCGCATCGCCCAGATCCACCAGCACCCACTCACCGGTGTCCTGACCTTCGATACCCATTGGCAGCATACCGCTGGCTTTTACCTGCTCCAGAACGTGCTGGCCAATTGACTGCACGTGGCGCTTAGAGGTACCGCTGGCAATGATCATACGGTCAGTGACCGTCGACTTCTCGCTGACGTCCAGCTCAACGATGTCCTTCGCTTTCATATCTTCAAGGGCATCATGTATAACATTGATCATCTGATCTAATTCCATTGGTTAATCTTTACCTTACTTTGATTTACAGCCATACAGCTGCTGTTGTTGGATATACTGCCAGACGCTGTCCGGGAGCAGATAACGGGGAGAATGCCCCTCGCTCACCAGCGTGCGTATCTGTGTGGCAGAAATGGCCAGCGGCGTCAGCTCATGAAAAATCACATGCCCCGCCGGCTCAGTTAAAATTTTCTGTTTATCCGTGACTTCATGTACCCGGGTAAACGCCTTCATCTGCTCACCGGGCTGATATACCCAGCCAGGCCGCTTAACAACCACAATATGGGCCAGCCGGATCAGCTCCTGCCAGCGGTCCCAGCCCGGCAGCGACAGGTAAGCATCCATTCCCAGTATCATACACACTGGCACATCTGCCCCCAGCTCAGCGCGCAGGGATTCAAGGGTCAGTACTGTGTATGAAGGTTTTTCCGATGACACTTCCCGGGCATCAGCATATAAACCGGGCTCCGCTGCCACCGCCTGTTCAACCATTGCCAGACGCTGTTCAGACCCGGCCCCCGGCTGCTGACGGTGCACCGGCACTTTTGACGGCATCAGTGCGACCTGATCAGCATTCAGCCAGTCACGGATTTCCAGCGCCGTACGCAGATGGCCATTATGGATGGGGTCAAAAGTCCCACCCATAAACGCACAGACAGCAGGCTTAACAGTGTTGCTCACTGACGAATATGGCCGTCACCCAGCACCACATACTTCTGGGATGTCAGACCATCCAGCCCCACCGGGCCACGGGCATGAATCTTATCGGTAGAAATGCCAATCTCAGCACCCAGACCGTATTCAAAACCGTCAGCAAAGCGGGTGGACGCGTTCACCATCACTGAGCTTGAATCCACCTCACGCAGGAAGCTGCGGGACTTGGTGTAGTTCTCAGTAATGATGGCATCCGTATGGTGTGAACCGTAACGGTTGATATGGGCAATCGCTTCATCCATATCCGCCACCAGCTTAATCGCAAGGACAGGTGCGAGATACTCGGTCGCCCAGTCCTCTTCCGTCGCGGCAGTGGCAAACGGCAGCACCTCAAGAGTCCGTTCGCAGCCACGCAGTTCAACACCTGCTGCCCGGTAACGTTCTGCCAGTTCCTGAAGCACTTCAGTGCGGGACTCATGCACCAGCAGGGTTTCCATGGTGTTACAGGTACCGTAGCGGTGAGTTTTCGCATTCAGCGCAACATTCACTGCCTTAGCATGATCCGCTTCGTCATCAATATACACATGGCAGATACCATCAAGATGTTTGATAACAGTCACCTTGGCGTCACGGCTGACCCGTTCAATCAGGCCTTTGCCGCCCCGCGGTACAATCACATCCACATACTCAGGCATGGTAATCAGCTCACCCACCGCAGCACGATCAGTGGTTTCCACCACCTGCACCGCATGCTCAGGCAAGCCAACTTCCTTCAGGCCTGCTTTAATGCATTCGGCAACCGCCGCATTACTGTGAATCGCTTCAGAACCGCCACGCAGAATGGTGGCATTGCCGGATTTCAGACACAGGCTGGCCGCTTCTACCGTCACATTCGGACGTGACTCATAGATAATACCGATGACACCAAGCGGTACCCGCATTTTACCGACCTGAATACCGCTGGGCAGATAATTCATATCCGTAATCGCGCCGGTGGGATCTGGCAAAGCGGCAACCTGCCGTAAACCCTCGATCATGGTATCGATCTGACTGGACTTAAGCTGCAGACGATCCAGCATCGCAGCGTCGAGACCATTCGCCTCGCCCTGCGCCAGATCTTTGGCATTGGCCTCAACCAGCGCATCACGGGACGCATCAATCGCATCAGCCATCGCCAGTAAAGCACGGTTTTTAAGGCCGGTATCGGCTTTTGCAATAGCACGGGAAGCAACCCGCGCCTGCTGACCCAGCTGGGCCATATATTCAGTTACATTCATGGTGTACCCCTTGGAGATGGGGCATTATACCCCGGGGCTCTGGCAGGAAAAAGGCCTGATCCGTCCGACAAATCAGGAATCACAATCCGGCAATAAAAGCGCCCGCAGGGACAGACAGCCGCCCCGGCTAACTGCTATTATCTCCCGGCTGGAGAATAGCAGCCTGATCCTTGCCAAAACCGGAGCAGATTGACTGCGTAAGTGTTAATTAAACAGATACCTATGAAGCCTCTATCAAACAAAGCCACACAACTTATGCTGAATACTTCCCGGCAACGCCCGCAGCTGCAACTGACCATCATCGTTGCTGTCTGCCTGTTCCTGGGTATTTTTCTGGCAGGCTTCTATCTGAACCTGGTGGCTGAACGGGTCGCCGAACAGCAAACCCATCAGCGCGGACAGCTGCTGGCGGAACAGACCGGCGCGCTGATCAAACCGGCGATTCTTGCCAATGACCCGGTCAGTCTTAACTACCAGCTCAATCAGCTGGTGCGGCAGGATTATATCGATGCCATCAGCGTCAGCACCCCGGCGGACAAACTGCTGGCCCGGGCCGGCAATGCCCACCGGCTCGGCACCCTGACACGCAACATCACCATTACCCAGCAGGGCGAAAGTCTGGCCAACCTGACCCTGGTGCTGAACCCCACTGAACAGTACCTGCAATTCAGGGGGTTGCTGCTGCAGGCCCTGATTCTGGCGCTGATCATCGCGATCATCTGTATATTACTGACCTGGCAGCTGGCGGCCCGACTGCCCGCAACCCAGGGCAGTAAACAGCTCCCCCCCGCAGAAGACGATGAGCAACAGGAAGCCTTTCAGGCGCAATTAGCTAGCCACTCAGCCCGACACAGCACACCCGTTCCGGCAATCGCTACTCCGGCAGTCGCAGACCTGTTTGAACAGTCCGGCAACCAAACACATCAGCCCGCACCGCCCTCTGCGCCGGATGCTCTGGTGGACTTACTTAAACCGGATACTGATACCCCGAACATCCCCAGCTTTGCCCCTTCGGAGCCACTGCCTGAAACACCGCAGGCAAACACGCCACCGGCGCCGATCATTGAAGAACTGGAAATCCCTCAGGAAGCGAATATACCCACCGTGCAGCCACCCCCGCAGGAACAGGCCGACAACAACCGGCCAAGCATTCTTAAAAACCCACTGTTCGACCAGGACACCGGTGAAGTGCAGCTCGATCTGTATGCCTTCGAGCAGGAACTGGAAATGATCGTCAATGCCGAGGAAGCCGGATACCTGCTGTATCTGGATCTGACGTCAGGGCATGCGGAAAATCTCTCGTCTGCGGAACTGGAACAGACGCAGGACTACTACACCCGGATGCTGGAAATGGTCATTGCTATTTATCAGGGCGAAATTACCCGCCTGAGTAACGGCGATCTGCAACTGGCGTTCCTGCGCCCCAACCCGGAAGATGCCCACGGCATCAACGCGATCTGTGCCAGCCAGCTGTTTAACCGCCTGTACAAAGCATTTAACCAGCAGCGCATCCGCCGGATGCAGCCCATTCTGAACCTGCACATGGCCATCGTTCGCGGTCACTATAAAAAGCTGCCCCGTCTGCAGGAAGAAGCCCGCTATCTGACCCGCTCGACCGACAGCAACGAACTGATCAGCCATACCGCTCTGAGTGAAGCGCCGGACCTGAAAATCAGCCTGCTGGCCGGGGCCGATATCGAACGGTCTGAGGAAGATAAGGTACTGCTCAGAGCAGTCAATGAAAGTTACCAGAAGCTGCTGGACAAACAGGCCCAGCACTTACTGAAAAAACTGCCTTTCTGATCAATGACGCCGGCTGATCTGCTGTTACTGTTCGCCGCCGGCATCATCAGTGGCATGCTTAATGCTGTTGCCGGAGGGGGCAGTTTTATTTCATTCCCGGCCCTGCTGTTCGCCGGGGTTCCGCCGATCAGCGCCAACGCCACCAACACTTTTGCCGCCTGTTCCGGCTACCTGAGCGGTACCTGGGCGTTCCGGCACGATTTAAAAGCCCACCAAAAACAACTCCCACTGTATATCGTCATCAGCCTGACAGGCGGCGTAACCGGTGCCTGGCTACTGCTGCAAACACCCCAGGAGCACTTCTCAGCAGCCATTCCCTGGCTGTTACTGTTCGCCAGTACCCTGTTTATCTGTGGCAATCAGCTGAATAAGCTATTGCGACATTTTTCACCCGCAGATAAACCCCGCCACTGGCTTGCAGCCGCCTGTTCCGGCGCGGTACTGCTGGGTGTATGTATTTATGGTGGGTTCTTCAATGCCGGGCTGGGGATCATTGCCCTGAGCTATCTGGTCCTGACCGGTCACACCGATATAAACGCCATGAACGGCATTAAATTACTGGTGTCGTCCTGTGTATCCCTGATTGCCATTGCGATCTTTATCGCTGACGGTGCAATTGTCTGGTATGAGGGTGGGGTTCTGTTAACCGGCTCACTGCTGGGCGGTTACTCCGCGGCAACAGTATCCCGACGGATTCCTCAGCAGCGCATCCGACAGCTGATCATTATCACCAGCCTGTCGATCACGGCCTATTTCTTTGCGGATCACTATCAGCTCTGGCCGATCAGCGGATAGTCCCGCAGCAGACATCCTGTTACGGATAAAAAAATGCCGCAGGCGAGCTGCGGCATCTGAAAAATACCGGACTGAAACAGGGGGGACATTCCACTTCAGCCAGTAACTGCTTTTACTCAGGAAGACACTTAATCCAAAATGCTTAGCCGGCATACACCGGCTTAAACATCAGCTGAACTTTCAATCAACTGAACTCAATCAACTGACTTTGGCCAGACGGCGCACATAAGCCGAGAAGTCATCGTAACCGCCAATATGCCGGTCATCGATAAACACCTGCGGTACCGTTTTCCGGCCGGAACGGCGAATCATTTCCTGATGCTTTTTCCAGTTCTGCGTGACTTCATATTCCTTGTAACGCCAGCCCAGCTGTTCCAGCAAACTCTTTGCCGCTTTACAGTATGGGCAGTAATCTTTGCTATACACTTCAATAATGGCCATCAGAATTCTCCTTCAGACACCTGTAAAACACCGAAACGCAGCGCCGTCTTAAACAGCGCTGCGGTAATCAAGCCAGAGTGGCGTCAAATTACTGCTTCTTAATGTTGTCCAGCTCATACCATGGCGTTGGGTTGATCGGGCAGCGGAAACGGATACCGTCTTCAGTCACTGTCACACGGGAGATACGCTGCTCACCCGGCTCCAGCGGAAACATATCCAGACCTTCATGGGTCTTGTTGTTCTGAATCTGGAAACCTACCAGTTTGTCTGCCTTATTCGTGACGACAAACTCATAGGTACCGGTTTTCAGACCCGCGACAGTTTCATGGGCAGAAAAGTAACCGCCATACTGATCCAGATGGATAACCGTCACACCGTCTTCACGGACTTCAGGGGTTGCTGCCGCTGCAAAAGGTGCGGCTACCAGTGCTGCCAGTAGCACCATGGCTGACGTAATACGTTTGAAAATACTCATTGTTTGTCTTCCTTTAGTTTCTTAAAAGGTTGTTATATTGATCACCGGCACCCTGTGCAGGAATGGCTTTACTTTAGCCAGCTTTAGTAAGACGATGTATGCCAGAAAATCCAATATAATTAGCAGTTCGTCCAAAACTATGGCAGATACCCCATGCATCAAGATGGCTTAAGCGACATCCTTCACTGGCTGAGACTCAAGGCAGAGGTCTATTTGCATACAGATTTCCAGGGATGCTGGGCGGTTGACACGTCCGGCAGCCGGCACGTCCCCTTTCACTTTGTGAATAACGGCCACAGCTGGTTACATTTACCCGACGCCGCCCCACGGGAATTACATCAGGGCGATCTGGTCATCTTCCCCCGGGACTGCAAGCACATGCTCTCCAGCGAACAAAACTGTCCGAGCCGTTATCTGGTGGATGAAACGCTGGAAAAAATCGGCAAATTTCCCGATGAAGGGCCACTGACAGGGCTTACCTGCGGATTTTTTGAATTCGAAAACAAAGCCGCCTGGCCATTACTCGACAGCTTGCCGGAAGTAATCGTGCTGGAATTGAGCCAGCCAGATAAACTGCACAGCACCCGAACCTTACTGGAGTTGCTGATCAGCGAACTGGAAGCCAATGAACCCGGCACCCGGGTGTCAGTTAATTACCTGACCCACACCCTGTTTGTACATATTCTGCGCAGCCAGATTGGTCACGGCCTGGAAAAAGGCTTACTCAGCGCCCTGTTCCACCCCAAGATAGGTAAAGCACTGGGGCTGATTCACGCAGAACCGGCCAGAGACTGGTCGGTAGAAAACCTTGCCCACACCATCGGCATGAGCCGTTCCGGTTTTGCGGAGCAATTCCGGGACCTGACCACCAAAACACCCATGCGTTATCTGGCAGAATGGCGCATGCTGCAGGCCAGCGAACTGCTGCGTACCTCCGAGCTGAGCATTACCGATATCGCCGAACGCTGTGGTTATCATTCTGAAGTGGCTTTCCGCAAAGCTTTTAAAAGCATCACCGGCGCAACGCCAGGGGCGATCAGAAAACAAACCTGAATCAATTAATTACGAAAAAAAGCCCAAGTTAATAGCTTTTCAGCCTGACTTAACTAGTATGGAAAGTACTTCGTGAGCGATTGAGAGCAGCAAAAAATGAAGCAATTAACTCTGGTTCGACACGCGAAATCCTGCTGGAAAGATCCCCAGTTGGCAGACTTTGACCGCCCACTGAACAAACGGGGCCTGCGTGACTTACCCGGTCTGGCCACCCGGGCCGGCGAAATGGGTTTACGACCGGACCTGATCATCAGCAGCGGCGCCAACCGGGCAATCAACACCGCTATCCAGCTGGCCCGGGGCATCGGCTATCCGCCTGAAGAGATAGAAAACATCGCGGAGCTTTACCATGCCCGCAGTGAAACCCTGATGAACCTGCTGCAAAGCCAGAGCGATCACCATCGCCATATCGCCGTCGTCGGCCACAACCCGTCTCTGGAATTACTCACTACCTACCTTACCGGCGAGAAACTCAGCAAGTTTCCGACCTGCGGACTGCTGCACATCCCCCTGAGCATTACCTGCTGGACGGAACTGGCGGAATCATGCGGCACCCTGGAAATCTTTGATTACCCGAAACTGCACGCCTGACAGTACTGCCCGGGGCCTGCGATAGCCGCAGGCCTGTTCGCAGCTTTATTCTGCACCTGCTATGATCCCCGGGTAATTCCCCCGGCCGGTTACCGGTTTTGGCTCTGACAAGAAGGTTGCAGCCCGTTGAATCTTTATCTTGAAACCCTGCTGTTCACCAGCGATATCGTTGTACCGATTTTCTTTATCGTATTTCTCGGCTACCTGTTACGCCGTTACCGGGTAATCGATGAAGGCTTTGTGACGACTTCATCCCGGCTGGTATTTACCATTACCCTGCCGGCACTGGTATTCATGAGCATCTCCCAAACGGATTTTAAAGCGGTTTTTAATCCGCAACTGTTACTGCTCTTTGCCGCCTTTACGCTGGCAACAGTTGCTCTGCTGTGGTGGTTCAGCGGCCGGATGAAACTGGCGGCCAACGCCAGAGGTGTATTTGTACAGGGTGCGTTTCGCGGTAATTTCGGCATCGTCGGGCTGGCGGTATGTTTCAACATGTTTGCCGAACCGGGGCTGGCTCAGGCATCGGTGGTACTGGCGTGTGTGATCCCGCTGTATAACGTTTTATCGGTACTGGTGCTGAGCATTCCCCGGCAGGATAGCCGCGTCAGCCCGCGGAAAATCATCAGAGACATCATTACCAACCCCCTGATTCTGTCGGTAGTATTTGCCATGCCGTTTTCTTACAACGGCTGGCACCTGCCGGTAATTGGCGATGCCATCGGCAACTACTTCGCCAGCCTGACCCTGCCACTGGCCCTGCTCGCCATCGGCGGTTCACTGGACCTTAAGAGCCTGCGTAACAGCTCAGTTACCGCTGGCTGGGCGACGGCCCTGAAGCTGGTGATCATTCCGGTTGCCGGCACCCTGCTGGCCTGGCTGTACGGCTTCAGAGGACAGGACGTGGGGATTTTGATGGTGCTCTATGCGTGCCCGACGGCCGCCGCAAGTTTTGTTATGGCCAAAGCCATGCAGGGAGATGCCCAGCTGGCCGCCAATATCATTCTGACCACCACGCTGGGCTGTGTTCTGACGCTCAGTGGCGGCATTTACCTGCTGCGCCTCTGGCAGGTTATCTGAACGCTTATTCCGCGACTGAAGAGTAATACCAGCCCTTAGGAGAAGCTGCGAACAGAATGCCGGCGGCCTGCATATCTTTTTGCGGAAAATTAGCGACGGATGCCCGGTGGGCGTCTTTACTTTCCCAGCGTTCCAGCACGATACATTCTGAAGGGTTATCATCGTTGCTCAGAACTTCACAGGAAATACAGCCCGGAGACCCTGAAATATACGGCACCAGGGACCGCAAAAACGCCGGCATATTTTCTTCATTACCGGCAGATGCCTGAAACTGATTAATCCTTGTAATTGCCATCTGAGTCACTCCCTGTTGGATTATGTGTTTGCCGCCACAGTATTCACAGATCAGCTCCGACAATCAATCCCTCTTTGGAACAGCGTTTTGACGCCACAAAAAACCCCGCATAACGCGGGGTTCAGTGCACAGGCTCAGGGGCTATTCGTCATATCCCTGATACGCCATCGGCGCCAGATTCTCAAACTTGGTGAACTGACCAATAAACGCCAGCCGGGTCGTACCGATTGGTCCGTTACGCTGTTTACCAATGATAATTTCAGCAATGCCTTTATCCGGTGAATCTTCGTTATAAACTTCGTCCCGGTAGATAAACATAATCACGTCGGCATCCTGCTCGATCGCACCGGATTCACGCAGGTCCGAGTTTACCGGGCGCTTATTCGGCCGCTGTTCAAGTGCACGGTTCAGCTGCGACAGCGCAATAACCGGGCATTCCAGCTCTTTCGCCAGCGCTTTAAGGGACCGGGAAATCTCAGAAATTTCAGCAGTACGGCCTTCGCTCATACCACCCTTGATCTGCATTAACTGAAGATAATCGATCATAATCATCGAGATATCGCCGTGCTCACGCACAATCCGGCGGGCACGGTTACGCATTTCCGTGGGGCTGATACCGGCCGTATCATCGATAAACAGCGGTTTATCCCGCAGCAGGTTCACAGCGGTTGTCAGCCTTGGCCAGTCATCTTCTTCCAGCTTACCGGAACGCACCTTGGTCTGGTTGATCCGCCCCAGAGATGACAGCATCCGCGTTACCAACTGATCCGCGGGCATCTCCAGACTGAATACCAGCACCGGTTTATCCTGCGCCATCAGAGCATTTTCCACCAGATTCATGGCAAAGGTTGTCTTACCCATGGAAGGACGCGCCGCCACGATGATCAGATCCGAAGGCTGCATACCGCCGGTAGCGCCATCCAGATCCTCAAACCCGGTCGTCACCCCCGTCATACTGCCTTCAGAGTTAAACAACTCGTCGATTTTATCCACTGCTTTTTTCAGCAATGGATTTACCCCAACCGGCCCACCTTCGTTCGGCCGCTCCTCCGCAATCTGGAAGATTTTCTGCTCAGCTTCGCTCAGCACGTCATCACTGGCACGGCCGTCCGGGAAGAAAGCGCTGTCGGCAATTTCATTCGCCACTTCTATCATCTGCCGCAGCATCGCCCGGTCACGGACAATTTCAGCATAGGCACGGATGTTAGATGCACTCGGCGTATTACGGGCCAGCTCAATCAGGTAATCCAGACCACCGGCTTCTTCAAGGTTAGCCGTGCGGTCCAGCTCTTCCGACAGGGTCACCACGTCGATCGGCTGCATCGCTGCAACCAGCTTTTCCATGGTACGGAAAATCAACCGGTGGTTATGCCGGTAAAACTGAGCTTCCAGAACAATTTCCGACACCGTATCCCAGGCGTTATTATCCAGCATCATCCCGCCCAGCACTGACTGCTCGGCTTCCTGGGAATGCGGCGGGACTTTAACCCCGGCTAATTCGTTCGACTCAGATTCCAGCTCTTCCACTCTCAGCCCTCTTCGTACCACTGATTTTATTCATCTTGCTGATCACTCTAGCACGGCAGACACTTACTGTACGCCGCTGCCTGTTGCAATCACTGCCCCGAAGGCAAACCACTTCCTGCAGGCATAAAAAAACACCGCGCAATATAATACTACGCGGTGTTTTTTATCTCACCTGATATCGGAATATCAGGTGACTGCCACAGGTATTATTCGCCGACTACGACGATACCAACAGTAGCAGTTACTTCAGGGTGCAGCTGGATAGCAACGCTGTACTCACCAGTAGCGCGGATAGCACCTTCTGGCAGACGAACTTCGCTCTTAGCTACTTCGATACCGGCAGAAGTGATTGCTTCAGCGATATCGTTAGTACCGATAGAACCGAACAGCTTGCCTTCGTCGCCAGCTTTAGCAACAACAGACAGTTCAACTTCGTTCAGTTCTTCAGCGCGCGCCTGGGCAGCAGTCAGCTTATCAGCTGCAGCTTTTTCCAGTTCAGCACGACGAGTTTCAAATGTTTCCAGGTTGGCAGCAGTTGCAGGAACAGCTTTACCGAAAGGAACCAGGTAGTTACGACCGAAACCAGCCTTAACGTTTACCTTGTCACCCAGGCCGCCCAGTTTGCCAACTTTCTCGAGTAGGATTACTTCCATCTCGCAAACCTCTATATCTTACGAGCTGCGAACAGCTCTGAATTCTTGCTCGACAATCCTTACGGACTGTCGCTCTAAAACCTATCAGTCAGTAGCAGTTCTGCTTACTGATGAGCATCAGTGTAAGGCAGCAGTGCAACGTAGCGAGCGCGCTTGATAGCAGTCGCCAGCTGACGCTGGTAGCGAGCCTTAGTACCAGTGATACGGCTAGGAACGATTTTACCGGTTTCAGTGATGTAACCTTTCAGGACGTCCAGATCTTTGTAATCGATCTCGGTAACACCTTCAGCGGTAAAACGGCAGAATTTTCTACGACGGAAAAAACGGGCCATGATATATCTCCTCAATAATAAATGTTATTAAACCGATTACTCGGCAGCAGCTTCTTCAGCAGCAGCTGGTGCTTCTTCAGCAGCAGGTGCAGGTGCATCAGCAGGCTTGTCTTCGCGACGTGGACGACGCTCTTCACGGCCTTCAGCAGCTTTGATAGGAGATACTTCAGAGATAGCTTCCTTACGACGTACAACCATGTTACGGATAACCGCATCGTTGTAACGGAAGATGTTAGTCAGCTCGTCCAGAGTTTCCTGTTCGCATTCAACGTTCATCAGAACGTAGTGTGCTTTGTGGATCTTGTTAATTGGGTAAGCCAGGTGGCGACGGCCCCAATCTTCCAGACGGTGGATTTGACCTTCAGATTCTTCGATCAGCTTGGTGTAACGCTCAACCATCGCTGGAACCTGTTCACTCTGGTTAGGGTGAACCAGAAAAACGATTTCGTAATGACGCATTAATTGCTCCTTACGGTTTAAACAGCCCCCAACCCGTATCGTAAACGGCCGGAAGCAAGGAGTTAAAGTTAATTCCACCCCGGCACACAGCCGAAGGGAGGCAGAATTATACGCCAATCAGATATAAAAACAATCACCTGTGCAGTTTTCATACACAGAGATGCAACGGAGAATTCTCAGCCAGAATACCGCGCCCGGAAATACCCTAAACTCACGCGGCTGAACCGGGCTCAGACGCCGTCGATAAGCTGATTCATTTTGGCACAGAAGAGATTGTCGGAATGCTTTTCCGCATCGTCACGGATGGCAGCCCAGCAGCTGTTAGTATCTTCATACCGGGTGAAACTCAGGGATTCACGCATATCAACCAGATAGATGTACTGATAGAAACCGCGGGGGTCCCAGCGGCTGATCTTACGGTCCGACTCAATGCAGCGGTAACGGGGTTTGAGGGTAATACCGGTTTTCTGCTGCCGGATATGGTGCCGGTAGAGTTGCTGGTCGGCAATGCTGTTACGGATATTTTTCTTCAGAAATGCCTGGCACTCAGCCAGCTCGGTTACCTTCCGCTCATGCAGTAACACAGAAATTGTGACGGGAGTGCCCCGGATATCTATATTGCCGAGCAAATACACCTTGCTGCTTTCGGCACGCGCAGACACAGCCTGCGCCAGCAATGCCATCAGCATCAGGAAGTTTAAAAGATAAGATGTCTGAACATATCCGTTTCGCATTTCAGCCAGTCTCCGACTAACCCATCTCAGTCAACTGTGCAGCCACCGCCACACAGTCTCCGAACCACTACACCATCAGTTACTCAACTTCGATAATCTCGTAGCTGTGGGTAATTTCCACACCGCCCTTTTCCAGCATCAGTGAAGCAGAGCAATACTGTTCTGCAGACAGCTTAACGGCACGTTCCACTTTCTTCTCATTCAGATCACGGCCAGAAACCACAAACTTAACGTGAATCTTAGTGAACACCGCCGGTACAGCATCCGCCCGCTCAGCGTCAATTTCAGCCACGCAGTCAACCACGTCCTGACGGGTTTTCTTCAGAATACCCACGACATCATAGGAAGTGCAACCGCCCAGCCCCAGCAGCATCATTTCCATCGGCCGCGGACCTTCTTTCAGTTCACCATCCAACGTCAGATCAAAACCGGAACCGGTCGTACACTTAAAACGGACATCGCCGTCCCATTTAACTTTTGCTTGCATGATTTTTATACTTCTTATGAAAATGAATATTCAGCACAGCTTTTGCCCTGTAGATCAGGCAAACAACTCACTCAGTTTAGCGCCCGGATCTTCCGCCCGCATAAAGGCTTCACCCACCAGGAAGCTGTTAACCTGTTTGGCACGCATATCCTGTACATCCTGCTGATTCAGAATGCCGCTTTCAGTCACCACGATACGGTCCTGCGGAATTTCATCCAGCAGTTCGTAGGTGTGCTCCAGCGTCACTTCGAAGGTGTGCAGGTTACGGTTATTAATGCCCACCAGGGTATTGTTCAGCGGCAGCGAACGGTGCAGCTCTTCACGGTTATGTACTTCAATCAGTACATCCATGCCCAGTTCGATGGCCAGATCGTTCAGCTCGCGCATCTGTTCGTCCGTCAGGGAGGCGGCAATCAGCAGAATACAGTCAGCACCGATCGCCCGGGCTTCATACACCTGATAGGTATCCACAATAAAGTCTTTACGGATAACCGGCAGGTTGCAGGCTGCACGGGCCTGCATCAGGTAGTCTTCGCTGCCCTGAAAGAAATCTGCGTCCGTCAGAACGGATAAACAGCTGGCGCCGCCAGCTTCATATGACGCGGCAATATCGGCCGGCACAAACGGATCACGCATCACGCCCTTCGACGGGCTGGCTTTCTTCGCTTCAGCAATCACCGCCGAACGGCCTTCGCTGAGGGCTTTCTGCATGCTGGCCACAAAGCCACGCGGATCAGTTGCACTGCCCTGCTGCGCAACAATCTGTTCTTTAAGCTGATCAACAGACACCTTTGCCTGACGCTCAGCCACTTCTTCGTGCTTACGCGCGATGATCTTCTTTAAAATAGTCGGGGTATCAGGATGACTCATTATTCGCCCTTAAAACGTTGCGTAAATTCGGCCAGCTGCTGCAGTTTCGCCGCGGCCTTACCCTCAAGAATGGTTGCTTTTGCCAGTGCCACACCGGCCGCCAGACTGTCCGCCTGATCCGCCGCATACAACGCAGCACCCGCATTCAATGCAATCATATCCACAGCTTTCATGTTTTCACCGGCAAATGCGGCGTTAATCAGCGCCAGACTTTCATCCGACCCGTTTACCTGCAGGCCGTCCAGAGACTGAACCTCCAGACCGGCATCCGCCGCACTGATGGTGTATTCGCTGATGTCGCCGTCTTTCAGCTCGGCGACGAAGGTTTTTTCCGCCAGACTGATTTCATCCAGACCATCCGCAGCATGTACCACCAGCGCATGGTTAGCGCCCAGTGCCTGTAATGCCTGCGCCATTGGCAGGCACAGCGACTGATCAAACACCCCCAGCAGATAATGCCGGGCAGAGGCCGGATTGGTCAGCGGCCCCAGAATATTAAATAAGGTGCGCAGCCCCATTTCTTTGCGCGGGCCAATCGCGTATTTCATTGCGCTGTGGTGTTGCGGTGCAAACATAAAGCCTACACCCACTTCATCAATACAGCGGGCAACCTGTTCAGGATTAATTTCCAGATTCAGGCCGGCTGTTTCCAGCAGATCTGCCGCACCGGAACTGGAGGAAACCGAACGGTTACCGTGCTTGGCCACATGACCGCCAGCAGCTGCCACCACAACGGAGGAAGCGCTGGATACGTTAAACAGGTTAGAACCGTCACCGCCGGTACCGACGATATCCACCGCTTTGTCTGCCTGAATAAATACCGGGGTCGCCAGCTTGCGCATAGCATCCGCCGCGCCGGTAATTTCAGCCACACATTCGCCTTTCATCCGCAGGCCCATCAGCAGTGCGCCAATCTGGGCATCGCTGGCATTGCCGGTCATGATCTGATTCATCACCGCCTGCATCTGTTCAGTCGACAGGTCCTGCTGTTCAGCAACCACCGCCAGTGCTTGTTTAATATCCATGTCGGCTTCCTTCGTCTAAATTATTGTTCTGCAGCTGCCGTGGCCGGGCCACGACGCTTAAGAAAGTTTGCCATTAAATCATGACCCTGTTCGGTGAGAACAGACTCCGGGTGAAACTGCACCCCTTCAATATCCAGTGTGCGGTGCCGCAGCCCCATAATCTCGTCCACACTGCCGTCTTCCTGCTGGGTCCAGGCGGTCATTTCCAGGCACTCAGGCAGGGAGTCTTTCTCCACCACCAGTGAGTGATACCGGGTCACACTGACAGGATTCGCCAGCCCTTCAAATACACCGGTATTGTTATGATAAACCTTTGACACTTTGCCGTGCATCACCTGACGGGCACGTACCACGTTACCGCCAAACGCCTGCCCCATGCTCTGCATACCCAGGCAAATTCCGAATACCGGCAACTTGCCGGCAAAATAATCCATTGCCTCAACAGACACACCGGCCTCATTCGGCGTACAGGGACCCGGAGAGATAACCAGTTGCTCAGGCTGCAGTGCTTCAATCTCTGCAATGCTGATTTCATCATTGCGGTGCACCTGGACATCTGCTCCCAGTTCACCGAAATACTGTGCAACATTATGCGTAAAGGAATCGTAGTTATCGATCAGCAGTAACATAGGTTTGGTAAGCCAACTTATTCAAATAAAAACAAAGGCCTTACAGGGGCCTCTGGTAAAGGCTTTGCAGCGATATCCGGCGATTCACCGGTAACTATCGGAAAAGCGGCAGACATAATACCGCAAGAGAGGAAGGCTGTATAACTGCAGGTGCGACACTTCGCACCTGCAAAGGGAAAACTTACAGTGGCAGCGGTGTACCGTTGAGTATCACCTGGCCGTCCTTAACGGTCAGTTCACCACGGTACCCCTGTTCATCCTGTACCAGCATGCCCTGTATCACAGCAAAATCCAGCATGGACGGATCAAACTCAGGATCAAGCGCTGAAATTGCATCCAGTAATTCAGACGGAATCACCAACTGGGCATCCAGATCCACTTTTTGCAGCAACGCCTGCTGCTGCATCATGGCTTCTTCCATCGTGAAAGGTTGCATGTCCAGATCGGCAGTGGCACTGACCTTGCTGCCCTGCAGGCCAATGGACAGATCATCAATTTCCAGCCCCAGACCTTTTCCGGTCAGACCGCCCAGCATGCCCATCATCACAAACGGATCTTCCAGCTGTGCCGGATCGGTGCGCTGTAAATCGCCAACCTGCTTCGCCAGGCTATAGAAGGCGTCAAAGTCGACATCAAACACCATATGCATGTTCGGCGTGAAGCTTACCTGCTCTGCGATATCCTGGCCCTGAACCTGAACTTCACTGGCACCGTAGCCGACACCGATCAGGGTACGGTCGCCTTCGGTTTTCTGATCCGCGGTTACGTTAAACCCTTTGATCTCCACACTCTGCTCAGCATCCTGAAAGCTAAAGGTATCCGCTGATATCAGTAAATCAAATGCGGTCGTCATCATCGGGTCAGCCGCGTACAGAGTGCCGGATTCAGTCAGGCTGACACCGCTGACGGCCATGTTGCCTTCACTTGTATCCAGCTTCAGTGCACCAACGTCCATGCTGATATCAAACGTCTCACCCGCCAGCCTGTATGTACCGGCAGATGCCGCCAGGCTGAAACTTTCGCCAGCTTCGGCATACGCCAGCGCTGCCAGCTGGAAATCACCGTCAACCAGAACCTGTTCGGTACCCATGTCGTAGCTGTAGCGGGTTTCAGCCGTTAAAAACTCTTCTGCGCTATTCGCCTGAATCTCTTTCAGGTCGGTCCGCAGCTGTGTATCCGCCAATTTTGAAGTGCTGGTGCTGTTGAGAAAACCGTGCTTAAAGTTCACATCCAGAAACAGTTCTGAGCTACCGACGTCAGCAACAAGATCTTCCGGCAGACCCAGAATTTTCACACTGACCTGATAATCAGAAGAAAACATGCCGGCAGTACCTTTATAACCAACTTCAGCCTGTCCGGCATAGGCAAGGTTCAGCCGGTCCATCTGTGCAGCGAAGGCTTCATTCACTTTTCCGGCCGTGACCGCTACGCCACCCACATATCCCGCAGCGCCAACGGCAACCACCAAACCTGCAACAAGTACCTTGTTCATTTAATATCCCTGATCATCATTGATATGGGCTGATTACCTCTTAGGCTCAACCATATGACTTAACATTATCATCCTGTACCTGTCTGTTGTCCTACACAGGCCGGCACATTGTAAAACGGTTAGCCACCCAGCACTACTTTAGCGCATGTATTCTCTAACTCAGCACAAAGTCCCGGGCTTCAATGGCAGGTCTGGCAGGCTCGCCCAGCGCTTCCAGAATGGCGTTCTCAGCGGTTCGGGTAATGGCACAGAGCGGCAATGCATTTTTAACATCCGCAAAAGGATGTTCCAGCTCATTGGTGACCGCCTGCAAACCAAAAAACACATAGGCCACCACCGCGGCAATCAGCGGTGAAAACCATCCCACTTCGCCGGTCAGGGCGAAGGGCAGCAACAGACAGTAGAGATATGTGGTGCGGCGCACCAGCAGTGAATACACAAAAGGTAGCGGGGTGGATGCGATGCGTTCATTTCCCGCCTGAGCATAGGCAAACGCCGCTAAACGCCGGGCCAGCGTCAGCCGCCCGAAGTCGTCCAGTTCACCGGCGGTGTGCAACCGGTTAAGGTACTCACCGGCCTGCTGCAGCGCTGCCGCCGCCGGGTTTACGGCCTCCAGCATTCGCTGGCAGGCCTGGGGATCGCACCAGCCCTGCGGATGGGAATCCAGCGCCTCACCGCGCAGCTGCTGGCGATGGAAATACAGAAACATTTGCAGATAGCCCATCCAGTAACGCCGCGCCTGTGCCTGCGACAGGTAAGTATTCACTTCAATGCCGGCGGCCCGGCTGTCGGCAATAATCTGTCCCCACAGCTGGCGGGCTTCCCACCAGCGATCATAGGCTGCGTTATTACGGAAACCGAGAAACAGCGACAGCGCAATGCCGAACACCCCCATCGCCGTAATCGAAACATCCGGTAACGGCTGTATAAAATGGTGAATAAGCTGCAAACAGATAGCAAAACCGGTGAAGAAAACAATCTTGCCGATTACATTGCCGATGATCGATCCCTGATGAATGAATAATAATTCCCAGGACTTAGGCTGCGGACGAATAATCACGGTGAAACCCCTGTGTTTTTAAGACACCGGAATCCATTGTCAGGCAAATATCCGCTATGTACCACATAAGACATGTGATTATTTTCAGATACACAGACAAAAAAACCGCCGGTAGGCGGTTTTTTTATTCAGGCTTACGCGGTTGCTTCAACCCGGTAGTGTCTGGCGAACTCAATAAACTCATCCAGCGGCAAGGGTTTGGCATAGTAGAATCCCTGCACCTCCTGACAGCCACTGGCTTTCAGCAGCGCTAACTGTTCAGCTTCCTCCACGCCCTCAGCCAGAATCTTCAGATTCAGCTGCTGCCCCAGCTCAACGATCATTTTCAGAATCGCCTGATCATCCGAGCTGTTCAGTAAATCCCGGACGAACTCCCGGTCGATCTTCAGACGGTCCACCGGCAGGGTTTTCAGATAGCTCAGTGAAGAATATCCGGTGCCGAAATCATCCAGTGCCAGCTCAATGCCCAGCTCATGAAGTTTCTGCAGTGAAGCAATTACTTCATCCACTTCTGCCAGCAGGCCGCTTTCCGTCACTTCCAGTTCAAGCAATGCGGGCTGCAGACCGGTACGGCCCAGCACGTCTCCGGTCAGTACGGCCAGATCATCATCGGCAAACTGGACGCTGGATACGTTAACAGCCACCCGGATACCTGCCAGCCCCTGTGCCTGCCATGCCTGACAGTCCCGGCAGGCATTCTCTAAAATCTGTGCCCCCATCGGTACGATCAGGCTGGACTGCTCCGCCACCGGAATAAACATCCCCGGTGGCATAAGTGAACCGTCTTTACGCCGCCAGCGCATCAGGGCTTCAGCGCCAATCAAAGCCCCCGTCTGCAAATCAAACTGTGGCTGATAAAAAGGCACAAATTCTCCCAGATCCAGACCGGTGTGCATATCGTGCACCAGCTCCACCCGCTGAGTGACCGCCTCGCTGAGCTCCGGAGAATGGATCACTGCCCGGTTACGCCCGGATGTTTTCGCCTGATGCAGGGCGATATTGGCCTGTAAAATCAGTTCCTGACCATTCGCCGCCTCATGGGATGAGCAAGCAGCCCCAACACTGGCACTGAGCTGCAGCGTCCGTCCGGCCACGGATATCTGCTCGGCCACCGCCCGCTGCACTTGCTCAGCCATCTGTTCAAGGCCGGCCCAGTCGGCGGTATCCACCGCCTCATCCAGCAAAACACCGAACTCATCCTCCCCCAGCCGGGCCAGCAAAGTATCCGCTGGCAAAGCAGCCTGCAGTGTTGCGGCCAGCATAGACAGCACCTTATCGCCCACTTCATAGCCCAGGGTATCGTTAATATCACGGAAATGATCCACATCCACCAGCCAGATACGCACCAGCACTTTGCGCGCATCACTGTCGCCCATTCTTTTATCCAGCTCCTGCTGGAAGCCGGTCCGGTTGGCCAGCCCGGTCAGCGGGTCGGTATAGGCCAGTTTTTCTACTTTAGTGGCCAGTTGTTTACGTTCCCGCTCTTTGTCACTGAAACCGTTAAAAGCATCTGCCAGTGACTCAACCTCCCGGTATTGATAGTCCTCCGGGGCAAGCCCCCGGTCTTCTCCCCGGGACAGGCTACGCAGGGAACCGGAAATCCGGTTAAGGGGTTCAGACACCTGCCGCGCTACCCGGAAATTCACCAGCATCACCAGGGCAAACGCCAGTAAGGTTACCCCGGATAATGTACGGCTGATCCAGACGCCCCGTTCCAGCCAGCCATCCACCACGGTACTGACTTCCAGCAAACCGCGCACATCACCCAATTTCCAGTCCCGCTTGATTGAGGTCGGATGATTGTTATGGCAGGCAACACAGGCTGGCGCATTCAGGGTATCTGCCTGGGCTGCCCGCACCATCATCTTGCCATCCTGCTCGAGTAGCTCGACATAAAACTCATCAGGATTCGCCTGCACCGCTTTCCAGGCCCGTTTCTGATACTCATCCATCTTCCGTTCAATGCGGTTTTTGAAAGGGTAAGGACTGATGAGATCAGTCATCACCAATTCCTGAGGCTGATCATAATCAACCATTTCTATCAGGAAGGTTGCCGGTACCGGCACCCCTGCAGCAGAGGTCTGATGGTCGGCCATGACACTGAATTGCCCGGAACCTGTGACTTTGGAAACGACCTGTTCAGAATAGTAGTTGCGGATATTACGGAAGGTAGCAGCCTGTTGCTGCGCGTTATCAACAGCAGTCTTAGTAACAAACCACTCCAGCAAATACGGTGTTGCCAGAGAGACTGTCAGTGTGCCCACCAGTGCAATCAGCAGCACCGGCGAAGTAATTTTCCAATATAACGAACGTGACATGCATCGAAGCCTTATTACGTTTTACCAAGCCCTGAATATGTCGTCCGTTACACAGGGAATTCAAAAACCGGCCAGGTAAAGCCGGTTCTGCCAAAACCAAAAGCGTGTACTTCAGTAAGCAAACCTGAACATTTGCCCTGTGGAAGCAATTTCTTTCAGGTCCTGCTTATACCACGCCGCTTTTGCTTCTCTGTGACTGTATTACCAGCTACCTCCGGTGAAGTCAGATATCTCTTTACACCGGCAATGGCCGCCGATTGCTTTAAACCATAACAAACCAACCGGAGTAAACAACACCTAAGCCGCGGATTAATCATCAAAATGTTGAGCTGTTCATTTACAATACAGCTTTTCTCCGGCCTGAGTTTTGACAATGAACAAGGTTTTCTATCTGCACGGTCTGGGCTCCGGCGGCCAGGCCTCGACTGCCCTCGCCCTGCGAAATGCCGGGCTGAATATTACCGCCCCGGACTATGCGCCACAGGATTACACGGCCAGTATTGCGCTGCTGACGCAGCTGATCACCAAACAGCAACCGGCCCTGCTGGCCGGCACTTCGATGGGCGGATATTACGCGCTGAAACTGGCAGAACTCACCGGCATACCCTGCCTGGCAGTCAATGCCTGTTTTGAACCGGCCCTCAGCCTGAGTAAATACCTGCAGCAACCGGCAGAAGATTACGCCAACGGCGGCGTTATTCATTTCACACCGGCGATGCTGAATGCGTTTACTCCGCTGAATTCAGCCGTCAGGCCGGCAGGCATCGTTATTGGCCGGCGGGACGAAAGCATTCCGGCAGACTATCAGCAGGCATTCTGTGAACAGATGGGATGGCATTACCAGTTTCAGGACTGGGGACACCGGGTGGAAGATGCGCAGTGGCTGGCAACAGAGATAAGAAAAGCCCTGACATCCGGTGAGTAAACGTCAGATAAAAAAATGCCCCCTTAAGCCGCACAGGTAAGCCAGCGTCAGGGGGCATTTGCTTGCTGCCATTACCTGTCCAGTCGGTAATAGCAGCCCACCAAACTTAGATCAGACAATATTGATCAAACAATATTGCGCGGTGCGAATGAGAAGCTGCGGAACTCCTTCTTGTACTGGGATTCACCCAGCTTACGAATCCGCGCGACACCCATTTTGTAGTTGTAGTTACCACTGATGTTATCGACGATCCGGGCACTCAGGGAGTTAGACGGCTGCCGCATATCCAGCATGTTGGCGTAGAGCACGCCTTTCTTCACCGCCGGCGTTACAATAGCGACGGCAGTCACCGCCCCTTTGCTCAGCTCCACATGGCCGTTTTTCATCAGCTCGGAGAACTGGAAATCATCAGCATGGACGCCCAGAATGGTATCTTTCACCCCGACCACGCGGTCGGAATACATCATCACCTGATCGCCTGATTCAATGCCCCGCTTCTTCGCGTCTTCCGGATGGATTTCCACCCAGTTTTCCGGCCAGCGCTGAATCACGTAAGCACGGCGTTCCACGTCATCAAAGCCGGACTGCCAGATTTCATTGATACGGCCATTACTGAACCACAGTTCGTCATCCTTCGGCGTCAGCCATTCATAAAAATCACTGAACAGCCCCCACGGATGTTTCTGCAGGTTGACCTTACCGGTCTGAGAATTGAAGTGGGTTAACTTCTTACCCAACACGTTGGCCTCCTGCGGGCCGTCTTTCAGGCCCATGGCAGCCAGTTCTTCCGGCTTATTCATCAGTTCGGTGTCATGCAGACGCTTAGTCCCGACCAGCTCACCGGTTTCGTAGTTATACATCACCGGCCCCTGAATGCCGTCGGTGCCGAACTCACGCAGTTTTTCGTGCAGGGTTTTGCCTTCCTTATGGGCGGCAATCTTAATCATGTGGAAGTCTTTACGGCTGCCACGGCTGAAACGGGAAGCCTCTTCCGCCACTTCGTTGGCGTTACGCCAGTCGAAACCGTCATAGCCCATCCGCTTGGCCAGTTGGGCAATGATCCACCAGTCCGGTTTAGCCTGCCCCGGAGCATCATTAAACTTCTGATACAGCCGCAGGCGGCGTTCGCCATTGGCGCGCATAAAGTTTTCTTCACCCCAGGTCGCGGCCGGGAACACGATGTCAGCAAACTTGGCACCGATCGGATCACGCAGATAAATATCCTGGTTCACCACCACCATGCCGCCGGAATCCACCCGCTTTTTCAGGGTGTCGATGATGTCCTGCTTATCGTAGCTGTAGACCTGATTCGGATTCGCGGTGGTCAGCTCCCAGAACTTCTTCTGCAACCCCTGAGAACCACTCATAGACTGAATCCAGGTTGTACCGATGACATGGGCAAACCGGGTATGGCCGGAATACAGCCAGCGGTCAGTGTCCAGCGCCCGGCGACGCCGGCCCGGCACTTTCTCCGGCGACTTGTTCCGCGGGAATTTACCGCCCTTCACGCCGCCACGCTGGTGCCCACCAAAGCGACCGACGACCCGGCCTTCACGGCCACCGGCACCGACAATGGTTGCCAGCGAACTGATGGCATTGGTGTTACCAGTGTTGTTCGACCAGTAGAAGCCCTTCTCAATCCCGATGGACGTTTTGCGGCGGCTGCCATCGTCCTTCGGTTTGGCCAGCATTTCTGCCGCTTTGTAGATCTTATCCACATCAATACCGGCAACCTTTGCCGCGTATTTCGGGTCATATTCCTGCTGGGCATACACCCACTTTTTATAGTCTTCAAAACCATTAGTCTGGAATTTGCCCCAGGTGGTACGCCACTGCCACGGGGTATTACGGGTACCCTGACCGAAGCCGGAGTTAGACTCCCACTTGCTGTTAACCCACTTGCTGATCCACTCGGAATCTTCCCAGCCGTTTTCCATAATGACCCGGGAGATTGCCCCCAGCACCAGGTTGTCTGAACCGGGATTAATATCCAGATGCAAACCGCCATGTTTCTTCATGAAGGCAATGCCGGCGGTTTCCCGCGGGTTCAGAATCACCGTCTGCATCCCGGAGTAAATCGCCGGCATGATGAACTGGGTAAACAGAATGGTCTTGGTTTCGTAAGGGTCAGTCCCGCAGATCATCAGGGTGTCGGCACTGCCCCAGTCTTCATAACTCGGCCCGAAGTTATCAAAGCCCGCATCCCGGAACCCCGGCGTAGAGGTCACATCCGACGGTGTATCGTGGAAGGTGAAGTTCGGGGTATTCACGTGACGCAGTGCATACTTGGAAATCGCGTAGGTATTTTCGATGTACTGATACGAATATGTCTTTACGCCGTACGCAGATTCACCGTGTTTTTCCATCACGTATTTGCCAACTTCAGCCGCGATTTCCAGTGCCATATCCCAGGTGACCGGCTGCAATGTACCGCCGATACGGATCAGCGGCTGAGTCAGACGGTCACGGGTTGCGGTGCCGGGGTTATACACTTTCTGGGCGATCATCCCGCCCCGCATGGAAGAATCACCGTTGCGGTTAACGTGTTTGGTGTCTTTATCCGGCACAATTACGATGTTATGCGGCTTACCTTTATGCATCACCACATTGTGCTGCGAAGGGGCTACCCAGGCCTGCAGTGGCGCAGAGGGAAAATTAATCCCAAAGGCGTTTTCACTGGCTTTCATGCCACCATTGGCTTTCTCCAGCGGCCAGCGGTAAACCTTATATCCACAGGCCACAATGCAGTAATCACAGGCAGTAGTGAGTACTTCAGCATCTTTCGGCGGTAAAGGTGCATGATCTTCCGGAATATAAAAATTAGTCGTCATGATGCGCTCCTTCTAACCTACCAGCTTGTTATCAACGCGGCCAAACAACAGGCCCATGATGCCAACGGCATAGACATTGTCACCGTCCACTTCCAGCAAAACCTGCGGCAGGCTCTCATAAGCCTGACCGGAGACAATGATGCCGTGACGGCGCAGATCGAATGTCGACAGATGGAACGGGCACTGTCCCAGCACCCGGTGCTCATCCACCACCTTATATTCGTTCTGTAACGGACCACCCTGATGCGTACACATATAACTGAAGGCCACCACATCCTGATCATCACCGACGCCTCCGCCCCCCTGAACGCCCATTTTCACCAGCATTGCCTGGGAATTCGGGCCGTCATCCGGGTAGTTAAAATCTACCGGCTGGTTGTCTTTCAGTTCACTGAGCTTCGCCACCAGCATTCGCGGATAGGTGGTCACTTCTGCTTGCATATCACGGGCCATGGCTGTGCCGGGAAACATGTTCAGGGTAATGACGCTGCTGGCTGCCGCGGCGCTACCGGAGTACATCAGGAATTTACGCCGGGTCAGCATGCATTTGCCGTGCTCTTCGGCGGTTTGCTTAGACTTATCAATACTCATTTTCTCGCCTCCTGCAGTTCTTGCTCAGAGAACAGCGGCTCGTAAGGTGGCAGTGTCGGGCGTTTGGTTTTCATCTTCTCGCCGCTGAATGCATCCAGGAAAGCCAGCAGCTGTTGCTTTTCTTCTCTGGTCAGCCCCAGTGGCCGGATCAGCTCAGACTTGGTCTGCGGAAACGCGGTAGTTGTACCGGCCCGGGTAATCCCGCCCTTGTTGTAGAAGTCGATCACGTCTTCAAGGGTTTCAACGGAACCGTTATGCATATACGGCGCGGTATACTTAATGTAACGCAGCGACGGGGTACGGAACTTACCCTTCATAGCCGGCAGCTTGCCGCGGAAGTAAACGCCCGGGTCCGCCTTGGTTTTACGGTACATCTCTTCCGTTGAACCTTTGGCATACAGTTCATAGCGGAAGGTAATCTGCGCCAGCGCATCCTCTTCCCAGCGTTCCAGCGGGGCGACGCCGATGTTGTAGTACTTCTGATCAGATGCCAGCGCGCCGTTATGACACTGCACACAGCCGGCCTTACCTTCGAACAGTTCTTTACCTTCCAGTTGCTCACCGGTGAGGGCGTTTTCATCACCGTTCAGGTAGTTATCCAGCGGTGTATCCCGCTGTACCAGGGTGCGTTCATAGGCGGCAATCGCCATCCAGGCGTTGCTGATTTTCGGCCAGTTATCCCCGAACACATCCTTAAACCGCTGGCGGTATTCAGGAATCAGCGCCAGCCGGGCTTCCATAATGTCGTTTTCACCGTTGCCGGCAACGCCACCTTTTGCTGCAGAACGGGCCTGGGCTTCCAGTGATTTCGAAGAACCGGCCCAGAACAGCTTGTCGTAATAGGCGGAGTTAATGATGGTCTGGGAATTACGCCAGTGAATGGTGCCCGGATACCCCAGGGAAACATCATCCGGCCAGTCCCAGCCCATAGACGGCACATGACAGCTGGCACAGGAGGTAGACCCGTCACCGCCCAAACGGCCATCGAAGAACAGGATCTTGCCCAGTTCGACTTTCTCATCACTCATCGGGTTATCCGGCGGTACCGGCACCGGCCCTAACGCAGCCAGTGCAGGGTAAGTCTGATCGCCGAACTGAATGGTTCTGGCAGGCTGGTTCTGACCGGCACGCATCGCATCAGCAATGGCAACGGAGACCTCAGACATGGCATTTCCGGAAACATCTTTGCTGTCAGCATTAATGGAAGAGCAGGCAGCGGTACTGGCGGCAACTGTCATGGCAAACAGCCGGGCTTTTCGGTTAAGTTTCATAATTCGCATCCCCCTCAGTTCCTGGCGCTCTGCCAGTTCTCGATTACCTGATAGCTGTAATCATCGGCTTGCCAGACATAATCCGGGGTATTCAGCGGATCACCGGACAACGCTTCCAGGAAACTCACCAGATCCCGCTGTTCTTTAACAGACAAACCCAGCGGCCTGATCAGCGGGCTCTTGTTGCTGTCTTCACCGCCACCGCCGTTGTAGAAAGACACCACTTCCTGCAGGGTTTGCAGGGTGCCGTTATGCATATAGGGGGCGCTGTATTTCAGCTCGCGCAGAGTCGGCGTCATGAACTTACCGATATCTGAGCCGTCAGCCTTATGGCTTTGTACGTGGGCACCCACATCACGCTTCAGGTTCATGTAATTCTCGTTACCCATGAACATATTGAAGGCAATGAAAGACTGATGCCGCTGCGGATCGAGGAAGATATCAAAGTTTTCTGCCACCCCGGTGTTATGGGCTTCGCTGTCAGAGAACAGCGGCCCGGTATGGCACTGGTTGCAACCGGCTTTACCTTCGAACAGTGTCTGGCCCCGTTTGGCGGCAGCGCTCAGAGTGCCGTTATCGAACGGCACATTCCGGGATGTCAGGGTCTTCAGGTATTCAGGTATGGCTTTACGCACTGAACCGTTAGAAGGCTCGCCGTAGCCGGCATCCTTAAACATCTGCACATACACCGGGTCCTGCTTGATACGCTCCTGCATCAGGCGCATATCCATGTTCATCAGGTAATCTTCGGTAATCATTTCCCGGGTGACATCGTTCAGGTTGGTCCCCAGACGGCCATCGTGGAACCACTGATCCTTATACACAGTGTTGATCAGTGTCGGGCTGTTACGGAAATGTCCGCTGCCCGGATACCCCGGAGACAAGGCTTCAGGATAGGAATACCCGCTTTCAGGCTGGTGACAGCTGGCACAGCTCAGTGCGGTGTCACCGGAAAGACGCTTATCAAAAAACAGTCGCTTACCCAGCTCAGCTTTCGCCGGATCGGTTTTCAGCGGCGGCAACTGCCGGGAATTATCTTCAGCAGCCTGCAGACCAGCCGCCGTAAACGCCGCGGCCATTACACCGGCAACCAGCCAGGGGCGTTGTTTACTTTGCCGAATTCTCATTGCTATTTCTCACCTCGTGATTGTTTACCCTGTGATGTCATCTGGCGACGTATGCCACTTCCGTAAAAGCGGCTGTTGCGTGGTAAACACATTGCGAACATGTCTGTGCAGGATCAGTACCAACTCACAAGAAACGAGATAAAACCAAATAAAAACAACAAATTAAAATTAATGGCATCGCTGGCAAGTGCCGCAGCGATGTAACGTTTTATGCAATATTCCAGGCAAGCTGCCGGGCTGATTTAACGTTTCGTTCAATCCTGCACTGTTGACTATAAATGAACTGATTCTCCCCGGTAGCAACAACGCTCATGGCCTTGATACACATCAACAGATCGGGGCAAACAATGGCATAAACTGGAAATTCACCGTTGGCAGCCGCTGTCTTTCAGCCCCCGCCCTCAGACCAGAAGAGGATTCGTTATGTCTATTGCAGTGCGCGACCAATTCAATCAGGTACTCAACCATCTGCTGACTCAGGGTGATGAAGCCGACCGCTGCTACGCGGCCCGGGCAGCAGGCCAGACCGGTGCCCATAACAACCTTCAGGCACTGCTGGACAACCTCTGCCACGAAGATATCGATGTCTGTGTCGATGCCGCTGACGCACTCGGGCACCTGAAACCCGCCGGAAATACTGACGACCTGATCAGCCGGCTGATTGCCGTTGTTGAGCAGCATCCCGAGGGAGATGCCAAAGCAGCGGCGGCGAATGCGCTGGCCAGACTGGATCATCCCGCAGCAATGGCGGCTCTGCTCAGCTGGGCAAAAGGCAACCCCGCCGCCAATGACTTCGTGGAAGAATGGGATGACTGGTGGGACATCCAGCTGAACGCTGTCAACGCACTCGGCCGGCTCGGCCACAGCGATGCAGTGCCGGTGCTGTTAAATGTACTGGAAGAAGAACCGCTGGATATCGAAGCAGATATTCTGCGGGCCTTAAGCCGCTGCGGTGAGCCGGGTATCAGCGCGGTCATCGAACTGAGCCGCAGCAATCAGCCACGGATTGTCCGCCGCAGCATGAACGCTCTGGGCCAGTGCGAATGTGACGCCAGCCTGATTGCGGTCTTTAAAGGCCTGCGCCATGATCAGCCGGACGTACGCAGCCACGCCGCTCAGGCCATTGGCCAGCGACAGGCAATGAAGTACTTCATCGATCTGCTGTATCTGCTGAAAGATCAGGACACGGACGTACGCCAGCAGGCACTGAATGCGGCACAATCCATGCTGCCACACCTTCAGCCCTACCACAGTAAACACCTGACGCCGGAAAAATTTACCGAACTGCATCAGCAACTGGATGCCCGGGGGCGGGGGCTGATTCTCAACGCCCTCGATCAGTTAATCAGCCGGGATCTTCTAGCGGAAGAACTGCAGGAACAGGCATCACTGCAAAGCGCTATCCGGGAAAGCCTTAACTCCGCCGACGGCGAAGAAACTGAAGCCGCTGTACAGCTGCTGCATAAAGTCCGCATCAGCGATGCCCAGCAACAAATTCTGGCGCGTTTAGAAGAAACCGGCCTGCCCCTGACGACCCGGCGACGTCTGGTGTCTGCACTGGCGCACTTGCCCGCTGATCCGCAAAACTGCCTGCTCCCCCTGAACAACCTGTTACAGAATGAAACCGCGGCCATGCGTCAGGTCGTTATGGAAACACTGGTACAACTGGCGCAGCAACCGGCCACGAAAAACCGTTTCAGCTGCACCGATTTACTGGCCCTCTATCTGGCCGGCGAAGACATTTGTTCAGACAAACTGCAGCAACAGCTGGCAAACGCTGATGCCCCGGCAGACGGTCAGGACAACCAGATGATCCCGAGCGTTATGGTTAACGCCGCCGGAGACCCGGACAACCCGCCACAGCCCCTCAGCGATGAAGAACGGATGGCACAGATCCTGGCCAACTTTGGCGAAGCATATCCCCTTCCGGATCCCCCGGACGAAACGGATCCCAAAGTCCATAAACCGAAACCCCGCTCCACACTGGACGCCATTAATCTGGCCAATGTGGAAGCCAGCCTGCAAAGTGAAAGCCGGACGGAAGACACCGGCCGGGGCGAGCATATCCGTGAAATGGTCGAAGAACTGCCTGAGGATATGCACACCTTCGGGGGCATTGTGGTTGGCCATCTGGATACCGGCAGCAAACTGAATCTGAACCGTAAGAAAATAGCCAGACTGCCGGAATACAACAACCAGCTACTGGCCGTCCGGGCGCTGGGCAAACTGATCAGCAATGACAGTGCTGAACAGTTACTCAAAGGCCTGCTATGCGAAGATCCGCACTATGTGCTGGAAGTGGTCAGCAGTCTGGCGCAGATCGCGGAACAGGATAATCGCCTCAGCGCGCTGGAAAATGCCGTCGGCCCGCTGTCCACCCTGTTACTGGCCGGCACGGATCAGATCCGGCAGATGTCAGCCCGGACACTGGGTGCACTGGCCAGCCGCAAACCCATCCCGGTGCTGAAGCAGGCCCTGCTGGACGAAGACAGCAATGTGCGCATGGAAAGCTTACGGGCGCTGCAGAAAATCCTGCCAAAAGGCTCGCCGGACTCGGTTATCAGCGTTGTTCGCGAATGCCTGCAGGACCCGGTGGACGGGGTGGTATTGGCCGCCTGCGACTATCTGATTGCCGAACAGGCCGTCAAACCGCTCAGCACCGATACCGCGCTGATCGCTCAGTTAACAGAGCTGGGGCTGAGCAACTCAGCACTGACCGGCAAAATAGCAGAAACCCTCGCCAGCCTTGCGCCGGACCAGGCAGCCCGGTTACTGCTGACACCCATTCTTAATGAGGACTTTGCCCGGCAGCGGCCTAAGGCACTGCAGATGCTCAGCTATCTGACCCGCACATAGATACCTGCTGAGCAGCATGACATTTCCAAGAGAACAGCTGTCCCGGCGCCGCTACTTACTAGCGGCGCTTAAAACCCTGCTGCCGGGCCTGCTGATACTGGGTCTGGTACTCACCGCACTCTATGAGGTAACCCTGCAGCAACAGGTCAACCTGATCCAGCAGCAGGAACGTTCAGCGACGGAGCGCACCCGGCAACTGATGTCCACCCAGTTGGACAACATGATTGCCGATGTACAGATCATGACCAATCTGGCCGCGCGGATGAAGCTTGATGCCCCCCGCGGGGTGCAGCAACTGACCGATAATCTGCTGCGTTTTGCCCGCCATAAACCCAGCTATGCACAGCTGCGGTTTATCAACGCCCGGGGCAGAGAAGTGGTACGGATAAACCAGAGCCGCCAGAAAGCACCGGTTGCCGCAACACGGCTGCAAAACAAAGCCCACCGTTATTACTTTCAGCAGGGAATGGCACTGGAACAGGGGCAGGTCTATGTATCGCCCTTTGATCTGAACGTCGACCGGGGCAAAGTCGAAACCAACAATCCTACCCTCAGGGTCGCTGCAAGGGTGACCAGCCCCACCGGGCAGGCGCTGGGCATTGTGATTGTCAATCTGGACGGTGCAGAGCTGTTCGAACGGGTCTGGGGGGATACCGCCCTTAAACTGGATACCATCGCGCTGGTCAGCCAGTACGGTTACAGCCTGATCCGCCCGCAGGCCAGCAGCAACCGGGTGAGCTTCAGCGATAAAAACCTGCTGGCGGAAAGCACCCCGCAACTCTGGGAACGGATCAACCGGACCTCAAGGGGCGAACTGATCTTTAACGACCGTTTCTTTGCCTTCAATACCCTGGAAATCAGAAACGCCACCGGCAACCACCGCTGGAAGATTTTCACCGTGCTGAACAGCCATGCCCTGCAACAGGTACGTACCGATTTCGTCTATGCCAACCTGCCGGGATTCGGGCTGGTCCTCATGATGTTAATCATCGGGTCGGTGATGCACGCCCGGTATCAGCTGCGCCACCGGGGCGCCATGGAACTGAATGCCTATGAACGCAGCTTCCGGCATCTGTTCGAAGACATTCAGCTGGCTGCCGTCGCCCTGAATGAAGATGCCCGCATCAGTTTCTGTAACGATCACTTTCTGCAACGCACCGGTTATAGCCGTGACCAGTTGCTGCAGTGTAACTGGTTTGAAATGGTCGCCGATGACAGTCCCACCCTCTGGCATGAATTACTGGAAGCCGCAGAACAGGCCAGCGGCCCCTGCCGCTTTCTGCAAAATATCCTTAGCCGTACCGGCCAGACCCTGACCTTCGCCTGGACCTGCACCCTGCAACAGCAGAACGACAACGACACCCGGCGAATTACCCTGGTCGGGGAAGACATCACCGCCCGGCTGGCCCGGGAAAAACAGCTGATCCAGCTCACCCAGGCGGTAGAGCAAAGCGCCAATGCCGTGATGATCACCAATACCCACGGCCATATCACCTATGTGAATCCGGCCTTCTGTCAGCTCAGCGGTTACAGCCCTGATGAAGTACAGGGCCGTAATCCTGGCTTCCTGAAATCCGGCTATACCAGCGACGAACAGTACCAGACCCTCTGGCGTACCCTGCGGGATGGCGGTATCTGGCAGGGAGAATTCCACAACCGGAAGAAAAACGGCGAACTGTTCTGGGAACGGGCGATGATCTCCCCGGTACGCAACAGCACGGGCGAAACCCTTTCCTTCATCGCCGTCAAACAGGATGTCACCGCCGAGAAACACCTGCAACACCAGCTTGAGCAGGAGATCCAGGAACGTATCCGCAACGAACAGCTGGCAGCCGTGGGCCGCATGGCCAACATGATCGCCCATGACCTGCGCAATCCCCTGAGTTCAATCAGAGTAGGGATTCAGCTCACACGCCGTAAACCCGGCATTGATCAGGAAACCCAGGAGCTGTGTCAGATCTCTCTGGAACAGATCCGCTATATGGATAATATCCTTGAAGACCTGCTCAGTTACTCGCGGCCCGCGGACCTGAACCCTGAATGGCTGTCGGTGAACACCCTCACCGAACAGGTCATCATGAGCCAGTTACGGCTGATTAAAGACCGCAATATATTCATCGACCAGGATCTGGGGGATAACCTACCCACCATCCATGCCGACCCCGCCAAACTGCGGCAGGTGATTCAGAATCTGGTGGTCAATGCGATTCAGGCAGCGGACGACAATCACGGCCAGCTTGCCCGGGTCAGCCTGCGCAGCCGGCTGATCTTCACCGATCAGGGCCCCAAACTGGAAGTAGAAATCTGCAATAACGGCAAAGGGGTCGACCCCTGTCTGGGAGACAAAGTCTTCGAACCCTTTTTCACCACCAGAGCCAAAGGCACCGGGCTGGGGCTGGCCATTGTGCAGCGGATTGTCCGGCAACATCATGGGCATATCAGCATTCAGGCCATCCCCGGCAGAAAAGGCACCGGCGGCACCCGGGCACTGCTGAGCCTGCCGGTCAGCCATCACCCCGCGTCTCAGCCTGAACACACGGACACGGCCGACGAAAACAACGAAAAGAAGCACCGTAACACGGAGGTATACAGCGCATGAATTCTATTCTTATCGTCGATGATGACCACGCAATCTGCCGTACACTGGAAATTCATTTTGGCAGCATCGGTCATCAGGTCGCCATTCGTCATTCAGTGGAAGAAGGTCTGGAATGGCTGAACCACAACAGCGCGGATGTGCTGGTTCTGGATATCCGTATGGCGGGGCTTTCCGGGCTGGAAGGTCTGCCGATGTTCAAGGCACTGCAGGCTGACCTGCGTATCATTATGATCACCGCATACCACGACATGGCCACCACCATTGAAGCCATGCAAAACGGTGCCGACGAATATATCCACAAGCCCCTTGATCTGGATGAGATAGACGCAGCCGTTGCCAGCGCGCTGAAATATCGCCAGCAACAAAACAGCGACGGCATTGAAGTCCCGCAGGCCACCGTCTTTGGCAAATACGACCTGGTCGGCTCCAGCGCCGCCATGCGCACTGTTTTCAAAACCATCGGCCGGGTTGCCGATACCAGCGCCTCGGTGCTGATCACCGGCGAAAGCGGTACCGGCAAAGAAGTGGTCGCCCGGGCGATTCACAACGCCAGCAGCCGCCGGGACCAGAGCTTTGTCGCAATTAACTGCGCCGCACTGGTGGAAAACCTGCTGGAATCTGAAATGTTCGGCCATAAACGCGGCGCTTTCACCGGTGCCGTGAAGGACCAATTGGGCAAGTTTGAACTGGCAGACAAAGGCACCCTGTTTCTCGACGAAGTGGGCGAGTTATCCCCGGGGATTCAGGCCAAGCTGCTACGGGTGCTGCAGGACAGAGAATATATTCCTCTGGGGGCAGAAAACGTCCGCTATACCGATGCCCGGATCATCGCCGCCACGAATGCCGACCTGAATCTGGCGATGCAGGAAGGCCGCTTCCGGGAAGACCTGTTCTACCGTTTACAGATCGTTAACCTGCACCTGCCGCCGCTACGGGAACGCAGCGGCGATCTGGTGGAACTGGTACAGAATCTGATGACCCGCAGTAACCGGGAAATGGGCCGCAGTGTTAACCGGATCTCGGTGGAAGCCATGGCCTGCCTGAATAGCTACCACTGGCCGGGCAACATCCGCGAACTGCAAAACCTGCTGACCAAAGCAGTCGCCCTGTGCAACGGTGAAGTGCTCACCGCAGACCTGTTACCGGAGCACCTTACCCGCGACGTACCTCCCCATGAAGGTGCCATTGGGCGGTTCAGTGATCCGCACAGTACAAAAAACCTCAGCCTGCAGGAAATCGAACGGCACCATGTGGAACAGGTACTGGAAAGTACCGGCTGGCACAAAGGGCAGACCTGCGACATTCTCGGCGTCTCCCGGCCCAGGTTGCAACGGATGATCAGCAACTACGGTATTCAGGAGCCGGAATAACCCCGGCCCCTTCCCGATTCATTCCACCGGATTACGCAACACTCCCGCCCTCCCTGCCCGGTTTTTCCCCACAGGGCGCAGTATTAGGCTTTTCCTGTCTCAGGCAGTGTCACTCTCAACAGCTGACGCTGTTCATCATCACTCACTACAGGAACAACCAGTATGCCCCGTTTTGCTCTCATCTGCGGTTTATTCACAGCCCTGACGTTCATCGGCGTTGCACCACTTACGCAGGCTCAGGACACCGCGCCACCCCCTCAGGAGAATACCGTGCAATCACTCAGCAATCAGGAAATTATCGCCCTGACCTACGAAGGAAAAGACTCATCGGAAAACGCAGTCAACCTGCAACGCTATCTGGCGGACGATGTGGTCTGGACGGAAGCAGCCGGCTTTCCCTATGCCGGCACCTATGTGGGATTCAGCAACATCGCTAAGGTGTTTCAGCAACTGGAAACAGAATGGACCGATTACCGTTTCACCGTAGAAGGTTATGTTGCCTCCGGCGATAAAGTCATGGCGTATGGCACCTATACCGGCACGTTCAAAGAGACCGGCAAAGCTTTCCGCGCCCGGGTCAGCCACCTGTGGACACTGAAAGATCAGACAATTATCGGCTTTGAACAGTTCGTCGACAGCCAGCCGGTTAACGACGCCATGCAGCCATAAAGCAAAAACCCGGCACCGGTCAGGCGTTTTCTGCTCAAACTTGCCAGGTAGCACATATTTTTTGTTCATTTTCTGATACAAAAGAGGGGCCAATCGCTGTATCAAAATAAGAACAAAGGATGTCACTTATGAGCAACAGAATTCCCCTGACCGATGTTGAACTGGTCGACGCCGTTAAATCCTGTACCAGCTGCGCCTGGTTCTGGCAGGGTATCAGACCCTACGGGCCCTTCCCTTCATTTAACTGGGCCGAAGAATTCCCTGAAGCCATCCGTGATCAGCCGCCCCAGACAGCCAACAGCCGGTTCCATGAAAAAACCCACATGGCACAGGCCGTGGGTGCGGAATACATCCAGCCGGCTGTTCTGCGCGGCTGCCGTAAAGCCCCCATCATGACCGTTGGCATCAACCCCAACCTGAGCGCCTTCAAACCCTACGACAACGGTGCGGACTTTACCTACCCCTGGTTTGACCGCAATGGCAGCTATGCCTATTACTACCGCCACGCCAGCGTATTTCAGGAACGGACCGATCTGGAATACATGCGCAAAGGCATTATTCCCGGCAGCGAAATCATTGCGCGGGCTGACGGGCAGATAAAACGCCCTGCCCGGGGCATGGATCACCGCTGGATGGAAATCCCGGTGCAGTATGACGACAGCGACGAAGAAACGGTTTACGAACTGGGCTGGATACCGGAAGAACGGGCGGTGGTATTCGCATCAGACAGCTTTAAGAAAGGCGACATCATCGCCGCCAAAACAGACCCGGCGAAAGACACCGACATGCAGCTCTATGCCCAGGCGGTGGGCTATTACCAGCGTATTCTGCCAATTCTGAATATTCTTGAACAGCGGATGGATATCCCCAAAGACACGCTGGAAGTAGGTGAGGATGTCAGCATGCATGACATGATTGGCTGTGCGTCTCCCGGCTGGAGCGATAAATACGATATCCCTCAGCAGCGGATCGCCAGTACCTGCGTCTCAGAAAAGCGCTTTATGTTTGATCAGCTCATCCAGAGCCGGCCTGAAGTGCTGATCATCGTCAGTAACAGTTCGCTGAAAATGTTCTGCGACGGGCTGGACAGCTTCAGCGCCAGCATCGACCTGACCACCAAACGGCCGGACTCCGATGAACAGCGGGATGTGTTCGATCTGATGAAAGAAACCTGCCTGCGTAAACGTTACGTCAGCTATCCGGTGAACGGAAAAACCGTTAAAACCCGGATCATCGTCACCCCGCATTTCTCCTACGGCAGTAACTTCAATAACCAGTCACGGTTTTCAGTACAGGCCTGGGAAGCATTTAAAGCAGAATATCCCGGCGATTACCTGACCCTGAAAAAAGCCAACAAAATAGAACGGGAAACCTATAACGGCTATATCCCGATTGATCTGCAGGGTGAAGACGACACCCTGAAAGACAGCATTAACCCGGCCGCCTGGCAGGTGCTGATGGGCCACCATTATGAGCCGAAAGAACTGGTTGCCGACGCCCTCTATTCAGAAGTGGAAGCCGGCAATCTGCACTACGACAGCCAGTCGGGCCACCTGAAACGGGTCAGCGGCAAGTGTACCTTCTGCGTCAACGACCAGTGGCAGTTCCCGGAAGGCTGTGCCTACGGCAAAGCCTGAGCCGTTCTGAACAGAGCAAAAAGCCGGGAAACCCCGGCTTTTTTGTGCAGCAATCAGCCCTGCGCTTCGAAATCATCTTCACGCAGTTTGGCGGTACCATCATCCTGCAATACCCAGAGTTCGCGGTGAATCACGCCGTGGGCATTATTCATTTTCCAGCCGGATGTCAGCAGCATGCTGGTTTCATCCACCATTTCCAGTTTCGGCTCGATGTATTCCACGTCACTGAAGCCATCGGCGATCAGCTTGGTCCAGAACGCCTGAATTTCTTCCGTGCCGGTAAATGTACCGAACGGCCGGGCATGCATCACCGCATTCGCTTCATACTGGGCGGCACAACCGGCAGCATCGCCGCTGTTAAACGCATTTTTCCAGTTTTCACTGGCGGCCTGTACCGCCGCTAACAGAACATGATTGGTTTTCATAACTTCTTCCTTCGTTAAATAACAGTCAACATCAAACAGACTTTCACTGGCCCCTTTACGGCCCGGTATGGCAAAACAGTAAACGCAGAAAACGCCACCCACTTTCGCAGGCAGCGTTTTAAAAAAGTTCGGACTTACAGATCAGCAAGCAGCTCATCAGTGCCGGCCACCCGGCCATAACCAAAGCTGAGTGCTGACATATACCCGTGGTGCACATCCGCCGCGGCAACGGTTTTACCGTCGAAGCTCAGATCCAGCGTGGCGCAGGCATCATGGGCAACCGAGACTTCATAGCCAAAATCAGCGGCAGCCCGGGCACCGGCATCAATACACATATGGCTCATCGCCCCGACAATCACCAGATGCTCAATGCCCTGCTCATCCAGCAGTTGCTTCAGCTCGGTATCCCGGAAGCTGTTAATCTGCTGCTTCAGGACCACCGGCTCACCCGCCAGCGGCGCGACACTTGGGTGAATCTGTGCGCCTTCTGAACCGGGCAGAAAAAACGGCGCATCATCGGTTGGAAACTCATGCCGCACGTGCACCACCGGCAGGTTTTTCTCACGGAAAGCAGCCAGCAGTCTGGCCCCCTGCGCGGCGGCGGCCTCTGTACCCACCAGTTGCCATTTGCCACCCTGGAAATAATCGTTCTGAAAATCGATCAGTAATAATGCTGTTTTAGCCATCGGCCAGTACCTCTGAAAGAAGATGTTCTGCGTTAAGTCCCGGGAATGATTTAAGGCGCCCTGAATATGGGACTATTATTACCCGGCTCTGCACGCTAGACTAAAGTCAAAACTGGCACAAAACAGGCTAAAACTGACAAATGACCTCTACTTCTCAGTCAGCGGATACATCCCTGATTAAAATCGGCATCATCAACTACCCAGGAGCAATGCTGTCTGCCGTACAGGGGCTCAGGGAAATCTTTCTGCTGGCCAACCGGATTTGCGCGCAAAATGGCTTTGAGCGGGAGTTCGAAGTGATTCTGCTTACCCCGGAAGACATCGCCGGGGGCGGTTATGAAGATCACCGCCTGCAGGTACTGATCATGACCCCCTGTCTGGAAGGCAAATATCACCTGCAACCGGATGCCCACCTGAACCGCTGGATGCAGCAGCACCACAGCCAGGGCGCGGTGGTATGTTCAGTCTGTGCGGGGGCTTTCCTGCTGGCAGCCAGCGGTATTCTGGACGGCCGGCCCGCCACCACCCACTGGGATCTGGCGGAACAGTTCGCCACCGACTACCCCCGGGTAAAACTGGATATCAATAAGATTCTGATTAACGACGGCGACATCATCACCGCCGGCGGCCTGATGGCCTGGATGGATTTAGGGCTGGAACTGGTGGCCCAGTTCACCCAGCCACAGATCATGCGCCAGTTAGGCAAATACCTTATTATCGACACCGGCGCGCGGGAACAGCGCTATTACCAGAGCTTTAATCCCAAACTGGATCACGGTGACCGGCTGGTACTGAAAACCCAGCACCACCTGCAGGCCTGTTTTCATGAACATATCAGCATCAGCGACTTACCGGACATGGTTCACCTGAGTGAACGGACTTTTTTACGGCGTTTTGTTAAAGCCACCGGTCTGAAACCCATGCAATACCTGCAGCGGCTGAGAATTCAGAAAGCCTGTGATCTGCTGGAAGCCAGCGCCGATACCATAGAAGCCATCGCCGAGCAGGTCGGTTACGAAGACACCAGCGCCTTCCGTAAAATATTTATAAAAACCACCGGATTAACCCCTAAGGAATTCAGGGGACGGTTCAGTTAAAAGCACTTAATGATTGCCCGAAAGGAGCCCGGCAATACTTAAATCTTCATCCAGCGCCGGCCAGTGTATACCTTCACCATCGCCCAACAACTGTAAGTTCTTAAGCTGATCTGGCTGGGCATTATTCAACCGTGGAAACCATTCAAGCGGCACTGAAATCGTCCGGCCATCCCGAAGCTGGACGGTAAGGCTACCTTCCGAACACAGAGCACTGACTGCCCGGGGTTCAGAATCAATGGGTACAATTGTCATGCCATCCCTCCTGAAAAACGTCCTTATATTTTATAACCAGAGATTTTACTTTGCGAAGTTCTGCGTTCGACATCTGCGTAGCACTGGCCAGTTCAACCGGACTTAACCAAAACTTGGCCAGTTTATTATCCCGCTGGATATGAATATGGGCGGGCTCTGAACCTTCATTACTGTAGAAGAAAAATCGGTACGGACTGATTCTCATTATGGTAGGCATCATTTTCTCTTCCCTGAGAATTCATCTTCAGCGTAACAAATTCAGGGAAAAGAAAAAAATTGCGTCCTCCACCGTTCAGGCTACTTCACGGTGGAGAACGCGAGGGCACAAGGTACGTTACCCGGCAGGTAATCCGGATAAGCTGTGCACGCTGCCCGGGGCAAGGCGTTTTAAGGCAGGGCAGCGTTGCTTTGGAGATCAGACAATCAATCTGATCTGAAGGGGACCAAAGTCGTTTACGTATTACAGGTTCATTTCCTGCATTACTTTACGGAAAGCATCCAGTACCCGGTCGATATCTTCGCGGCTGTGACCGGCGGATACCTGCGTACGGATACGGGCCTTACCCTGTGGTACCACCGGATAAGAGAACGCAATTACGTAAATACCGTGTTTTAAGGCCCGCTCGGCAAACTCAGCAGCCACCTTCGCGTCGTACAGCATGATAGGGACGATAGGATGGTCACCCGGCAGAATTTCAAAGCCGGCCTCTGTCAGCTTTTTACGGTAATACTGGGTGTTTTCTTTCAGCTGACCACGGATATCCGCCGACTCACTGACCAGATCCAGCGCTTTAATCGCACCGGCAACCACCGGTGGCGCAACCGTATTGGAAAACAGATACGGGCGTGAACGCTGACGCAGCAGCTCGACAATTTCCTTACGGCCACTGGTGTAACCGCCACTGGCACCGCCCAGCGCTTTACCCAGCGTACCGGTAAGGATATCGATTCGGCCGATCACACCGCAGTGCTCATGGCTGCCGCGACCATTCTCGCCGACGAAACCGGTGGCGTGACAGTCATCCACGTGCACCATCGCACCGTACTTGTCCGCCAGATCGCAGATCTTATCCAACTGGGCTACATAGCCGTCCATAGAGAATACGCCGTCGGTGGTGATCAGCTTGATCCGGGCGCCGTCAGCATCCGCCTGCTGCAGAGCCTCTTCAAGCTGCTGCATATTGTTGTTGGCATAGCGGTAACGCTTCGCCTTACACAGCCGCACACCGTCAATGATGCTGGCGTGGTTCAGGGCATCAGAAATAACCGCATCCGCATCCGTCAGAATGGTTTCAAACAGACCGCCGTTGGCATCAAAGCAGGACGGGTACAGAATGGTATCTTCCGTGCCCAGAAAATCGGTCAGTTTGTCTTCCAGCTGCTTATGGATGGTTTGAGTACCGCAGATAAAGCGTACCGACGCCATGCCATAACCAAACTCTTCCAGGCCTTCACGGGCCGCCCGGTTCACTTCCGGATGCTGCGCCAGCCCCAGATAATTGTTGGCACACAGATTCAGCACCTGTGAACCGTCCTGCAGTGGCACATTGGCATTCTGTGCACCGGCGATGACGCGCTCATTCTTGTATAAACCCGCATCGCGAATCGCCGCTAACTGATCGGCGTAATGTTGTCTTGTATTCGCCTGCATTGTTTAATCCTCCCAGTTCAGGATAACTTTACCTGCCTGTCCGCTGAGCATTGCGTCAAAGCCCTGTTGAAATTCTGTGTAGTGCATCCGGTGAGTAATCACCGGGCTGAGATCCAGACCGGTTTCCACCATCATGGACATCTTGTACCAGGTGTCATACATCTCACGGCCATAGATACCTTTAATGGTCAGCATGCTGAAAATCACCCGGTTCCAGTCGATATGCGTATCCTGATTCGGAATCCCCAGCACCGAAATCTTACCGCCGTGGTTCATGTTGGCGATCATGTCATTCAGCGCCGCCGGGCTGCCGGACATTTCCAGACCCACGTCGAAACCTTCCACCATGCCCAGCTCTTTCTGAATATCATCGAGCTTCTCGTCCATGATATTCACCAGACGGGTTGCCCCCAGTTTACGGGCCAGATCCAGACGGAACGGGTTGTGATCGGTTACCACAATGTTACGGGCACCGGCATGTTTACAGACCGCCGCCGCCATACAACCGATGGGACCAGCACCAGTAATAAGCACGTCCTCACCCAGTAGCGGCCACTGCAATGCTGTATGCGTGGCGTTACCGAACGGATCGAAGATGGCCGCAATGTCTTTATCGATATCCGGGCGGTGTACCCAGACGTTCGCCATTGGCACCGCAATATATTCAGCAAAGGCACCGGTGCGATTTACCCCGATACCGGAGGTGTGATTACAGAAGTGACGCTTACCGGACATACAGTTACGGCAGCGGCCGCACACTACGTGCCCTTCACCGGAAACAATCTGGCCAGGATAAAAATCCACTACGTTGGAACCCACATCGACAATCTCGCCCACGAATTCATGGCCGATTGTCATCGGAACCGGAATGGTTTTCTGCGCCCACTCATCCCAGTTATAGATATGCAGGTCGGTACCACAAATCGCCGTACGCTGTACTTTGACCAGAACATCATTGATACCGATTTTAGGCATCGGTACCTGCTCCATCCAAAGACCGACTTCTGCCTTCGATTTAACCAGTGCTTTCATTGCCACTTCTCATATATTGGAAAATTTTCCTGCATACTTACTCAAGAAAGTACAATATGCAAGATTTTTTTCTATTATCCTAAAAACGACATATGGAAAAAATCCGCAAATACGCGTAGCATTGGGCTCCTTCGTAAATCAGCGCAAAAGAAAGATGTCGGAAATAAACCTGAAAAGCCTCGCAGACAGGCTAAAACAATACCGCAAAGATAATCAGTGGACGCTGGAACAGCTGGCTGAACAGTCAGGTGTCAGCCGTTCAATGCTGAGCCAGATCGAACGGGGCAAAGCCAACCCGACACTGGCGGTGACCTGCCGGGTCGCCCAGGCGCTGAATATCTCCATTGCCGAACTGGTGGAAGAACCCTGGACCCAGCCAAGTATTGAAGTGGTCGCCCACGACGCCGACGATAACGTGATGCGCGACGATGAGAACGGTTTCGTGCAAATGCTAACGCCGCCGAACTCCACCACCGAATTCTACCGCCTGCGGCTGGCACCTGCCGCCACCCTGAACTCCAAGCCCCACTTCCGCGGCACCCGGGAAATCCTCACCGCCCACAAGGGCAAGGTAACGGTGATTTCCGGCAGCGATAACCGGGATATGGAAGAAGGTGATACGGCGTATTATCAGGCGGATCAGAACCACTGCATTATCAACCGCAGTGATGAAGAGGCGTTGCTATATATGGTGATTTGTCTGGAAGAACCCAATGCCATTGGCTATGAGTGGGATCTGACGGATCATCCGGATAATGTTTGATTCCATTATCCCGCATAAAAAAAGCAGCCCTTGGTGGCTGCTTTTTTATGTCTGTTTAATTTATGGGTTTTGGAATAAGAGCAAGCGCTGACAGGTTTTTACATTGTCTTTATTATTCAAATTGCTGATATTTCAGCACTCGAATACATAAAAACACTGAATTGTCAGTATCCCAAATGAATCAACCCAACAATCACTTCACCCGATAACGCCCACCGGCAATAAATGCCCCGTTACGATACTCATCCTTCCCGTAAAGAAACGGCCCGCCTTCCGGCAGATCCACATAGCCTCCTGCAGCCCGCAACACCACATCACCGGCGCCGGTGTCCCATTCCATGGTTGGCCCGAAGCGGGGATAAACGTCTGCTTCGCCGGCGGCCAGCAGGCAAAACTTCAGTGACGATCCAATCGCTACTGTGTGTTCAATCCGCTGTTGTTCTAACCATTCATCGGTTTGCTGATCCCGGTGGGAGACACTGGCCACCGCCACTGCTCCGTCAGGTGGAATTTCCCGCACCTGTAATCGCCGTGTACCTGCTGAACTGACCTCAAATGCACCGTTCTCATTGCCATAAAACAGCCGGTCCAGCGCCGGAGCATACACCACACCCAACACCGGCACACCGTTGTCGATCAGGGCGATATTCACCGTGAACGAACCTTTACCGTCCCCTTTCAGGAATTCCTTGGTGCCGTCCAGTGGGTCCACCAGAAAGAAACACGGTGGCGCGCTGATGCTGTGGCTGCTGGCGTTTTCTTCCGATATTACGGTGATCTCCGGGGCGACCCGGGCCAGTACAGGTAAAATCAGATCTTCCGCGGCCTGATCCGCCATTGTAACCGGCGAGCCATCATCCTTAAGGCTGGCCTGAAACCTTTTATCAGCAAGCATTTGTTCATAAACCTGCATAATCGCGGCACCGGCTTCTCTGGCGACATCTATAAGAGGCGATAATAAATATTCTGTTTGCATAAGAGCCTTCTTTTGGAAAAAACACACGAAATTACCAGGATCATCCAAGATTAAAGCTGACAGATTTTATGTAAACACTAAGGAGAAAGTTCTGCGAAATATCTTGAAATATACTAAACGCTTTAGCTTTCCCGGTGTCTGTCTGACTGCATAGTCTGAAGTAGCTCAATCATCAGATAATCACCGCCGAAACACAACATAAACGTGCTTCAGCTGGCAGTCACCCGGCAGCGGGTATATATATGTAGTAACCCACGAAGAACCTGGTGAACACCATGCTGAAACATTTAACTCTGATCTCCGGTTTACTCATATCTGCATTGTTACTGGTACCGGCCAGCCAGGCCGCAAAACCGGAAGGCGTTGGTCAGGATAAAGCCAAACATCAGCAGAAAGCGAACAAGCACCATAAGGCTTCTGCCAAACATGATTCCGATTCCGCCAGAATATACGGTTTCACCCGCCATGAAGCAGACATTATCCGTGACTATTACGGCGATCATTACGGCTACGATGCCCGCACCTATAAAAGCCTGCCAAAAGGGCTGCAAAAGAAGCTCGCCCGCGGTGGCAGCCTGCCGCCGGGCTGGCAACGTAAATTACAGCAGGGTGATGTACTGGATTATGAGCTGCGGGCACTGAGTGAACCTATCCCGGACAGCCTGCGCCGCCGCCTGCCGGATTATGACCGGGCCCGTTATGAACTGATCAGAATCAAAGATCAGATCATCCGGGTTGCCCGAGGCGAGGGAACTGTTATTGATATCCTCAGCCTGACGGATCTGTTTCTCAACCGCTGAACGCCCCTGAGAGACCCACTGTGACATCTGCCGTACTGGCAGATGTCCGGGGCAGCCTGCTGCTCAGTTCAGCTCTGAATCCCGCCAGAACTTGGTGCCTTTAAGCGTTGCCTGCAACGCCAGACCTGATTCAGTAATCTGGTAAAGGGTCATGTTACCCACAGGAATACCACCACCTATCTGGCCACCGCTATCTGCGGCTTTAGCAGCAGCGTCTGCTTCACCACTGAATATCAGACCTTTATCAACAAAGTCACGATAAGCACTGGCGGAATGGAAAACAAAAAGAGCCCGGAAGTCCTTAACCCCCAGCCCCAGACCAAAGCCCACTTCTCCCATTTTCATATACACCCGCCGGCCACCGGATTTAGCAACACCATGCCCTCCTCCACCGGCAAGGAAGAACAGATTTATCTGGGCATTACTGAATACTGCATACCCGGGTGAAGAAGCCACGTGAGAGCGGGCCTGCGGACTGACAGCATAAATATCCTGCAGAACCCGGTCATGCATTCGCTCAATACTGGCCCGTTTATCTGCCGACGTTGTACCCGTTGCACTGCAGCCTGCAACAGCCATCACAAAGCAGCCCAACAGAATATAAGTTACATTTTTTACCAACATGACATATACCCATTCCTATCGTTCGGTAGTTACAGCATAGTCACAGGTATTCAGCTGTGCAGATCAGCCAGCCATATGCAAAGCAATCAGCTTATAAACCCAGTCACGTTGTACGACACTTTCCGGTACCTGTTCACCACGACACTCCGTGATTCGGGCAAACGCCACATCCGCAGAGATATTAAGCCGGGAGAGCAGCAGCGTTAGCATCATTGATGAACGGCCAACACCTCCACGGCAATGAAACAGAATCCGCGAATGAGTACCGGACATAGCCAGTAAGGTATCCACAAACGCCAGCGCAGCGGCATCCGAATCCGGAATGTCATCACGCACAGGAAAGTTAAGGTAGCGAATACCCGCAGCTTCAACAGAATCAGCTTCCGTGCTTAATCCCAGTTCATCCTGCTCTTCAGACGTGAGCATAGAAACAACCAGATTTATATTGAGCGCTTGCCATTGCTGAATTTCTGCCGGCAGATCTTCCCCTTGCGGGTGCGGCATAATAAAAAACCGGTCATCACAAACTCCGGTTATAGGGTAAATTCTGGTCGACATATCTCATCCCTGTCATTCGATCATTGACTGTTTCATAAAAAAGGGCCACTCCTGAAACAGGGCAGCCCTTCGGAAAACTCAATGCCAGCCGTCTACCGAAACTGTTCCAGTTGCTGGCGGGCGAAGTTCTGCAAATACTGCATCAGTTCAGCTGAGCAGGCCATAGATGTGGTTTCATCGCCGCTGAGCAGTGCCTGCATCTGACGGACATAGAGGTCAGTACAGTAGGCCTGGTCTTCATCCGTGGCGTAGTAATACCAGAAGCGCCGGGAAAGGCCCTGGGTTGACTTGATTGAGTCGAGAATAAATTCGTTCTTAGAGGAGTCCGCCAGAATGTTATGGATTTCCCGCAGCTGCGCCATGAAGCCTTTGCGGTCACCGTTATCCAGCGCCTGAAGGGCATCAATTACCGGCGTGATTCGGGCGCGGTCTTCATCCACCATGCGTTCGATAGCTTTTTCAATGCACAGCCGTTCCATCATGCTGCGGGGTTCCAGCAGCTTGAGCATGGTCATGGGGTTCAGTTCAGGAATGACCACCCCTGCCCGGGAGAGGCGTACCAGATTTTCATTGGCCAGCCGGGTCAGTGCTTCACGGACCGGGGTTCGCCCCAGATCGAGGTATTCGCTGACCTCAGTTTCTGTCATCACAGAACCCGGTTCCAGATCACAGCTGATAATTGCAGCTTCCAGCAGCTCGGCGGCAAGTTCCGCCTTGGTCTTTTTTTCCAGAGATGTTTGCATGCTGGGATTATATCGGAAATCGACATAATACCCAGCGGTTTCATCCCAGTCGGTGGCCATTTTAATGCCTGTGGAAAAACAGCCTGTTACGGCTGTTTATCCAGCTCCTCAAGGAACTTATCCAGCTCAACAGCATTCATCTCCACGGATTCGGCAATCCCCGGAAACGCCCCTTCTTCCACATCTGCCCGGAACTCTTTCAGGGCGGCAATGCGTTCACGGCGCATCTGTTCCCGGATCTCGAAAAAGTTACGATAACTGCGCACATGCCGTGGCGGATTTTCCGTTTCACCGACAATGTCATCGGTAAACAGGAACATCACATCGCCACCGGAACCGGCTCCGATAGAGGTTGTCACCAGTTTGGTTTTCATATTGATGGCCGCCAGCACTTCTGTCGGTACTACTTCCACTTCAACCGCCCAGGCACCGGCGTCTTCCAGCCGCTTGAACTGCCGGTACAGCTCCATGGCTTCTTCGGCAGTACGGCCAAAAGCACGCAGGCCGCCAATCCAGGTGGACTTGCGGGGAATCAGCCCCGCATGGCCCATCACCGGCATATCAAAGCTGGCCAGTTTACTGACCATCTCCAGATTACGGATGGTATAAACCGCATCCGCGCCCCCTTCCATTGCCTTAAAGGCACCGTTAATCACCGCATCTTCCTGATAGTAATCCGTCAGTTGCAGCGCCGCGGTTATAAAGGTGTGCGGCGCTGCGGCACGGGTCACGGCCAGATCATCAGCAATGATGCTGATCATGTCGATCCCCGCCGCTTCCGCCGCTGCGGCTTCTTCCCCGTTAACAGCGGTCACCTGTGTCAGTTTCGCGCCGCCTTTGTGGGCCGCCAGATCGGCGGCGGTCCAGTTACGCAGGCCGAACTCGCCGCCGTAGGTATAAATCTTTTTCATTACAACATCCTCAGCGGGTTCAGAACTCAGGGTTCAGCAGGTTGTCTTCGAAGGGATAGCGGGACAGGGTGATCGGGCCGGACTCAGTGACCAGCACCTGGTTTTCCAGCTTGATGCCTTCGTTGCCGCCCACTTCCCCCACATAACTTTCTACACAGATAACCATGCCGGCCTCCAGCTGGCCGTCGAAATGGAACTGTTCATCTGCGGGGTAATAAACCACCGGCCATTCATCCCCCATGCCCAGCCCGTGGCACAGGGCCGGATAGGTCTGCTGGCCAATGGCTTCCGGCTGAATATAGCGGTTGGCGATAATGTCGTTAAAATCCGCCCCCGGCTGCATCAGTTCGGTGTTGTGCTGAATCTCTTCCCAGGCCTGAGTATACAGCATGCGCTGGTGATCGGTCGGTTTTCCCGGGCCGCAGTGAAAGGCCCGGGAAATGTCGGCGCCGTAGCCGAACGGGCCGATCATGCCGCAGTCGAAACACACCAGATCACCGGCACGGATCATCCGCGACCCGGCTTCCTGCTGCCAGGGGTTGGTACGTTCACCGGAGGCCAGCAGGCGATATTCAATCCACTCACCGCCCCCTTCAATATTCGCCTGCCACATGTGAGACCACAGCTGAACTTCGCTGATACCGTTGACCAGCGCATTACGCATGCGGGTCATGCCGTCTTCCGCCACCGCGATGGTCTGGTTCATACAGAGAATTTCTTCAGCGCTTTTGATTTTCCGCGCCATGGCCAGCGCGGCACCGGCATCCAGCACTTCCAGCCCGACATTCTGGAATGCAATGGTGCCTTCCGTGCCTGCCTTTTCCAGACCTATACGCGGGTTACCGCCGCCGTACTGGTCCATCAGATCTTTGATCTGCAGGGCCCATTTACGGCACCATTCTTCATGGCGACTGCCGGCGAACATATGGCTGATCGGTAACAGGTCATCCCGGATAATATCAATGGTTTCCAGCTGATTACCGGTATAGCGCCCCGGGGAAGAATCGAAATACACCACTGGCCCTTCTGCCGGCACAAACAGGTAGCCTGCATGAATATGGGTCTGGAACAGGGCGCAGTTGCGGACACCGGTGGCATAACGGATAGACAGTGGATCTGTCAGCAGCACGCCGCCCAGATTGTGCAGTTTGATCTGCTTACGCAGGCGTTCCTGGCGGTAACGGCGCAGCCTTGGCATGTCCAGCATTGCTTCGGTATCTGTCAGTTGCGTCGGCGGGGTAATCCAGGCAGCCTGCTCCAGCGTCATGGGCTGGGGTTTGGCGGCAATGCCGGTTTCGTAATCAGATGCTCGGTTCATTATGTTTGACTCTTAATTGTTTTTGTTATGGTTCTGCGGGCGCAGTTAAAGCTGTGTTTAAGGCCGTCAGAGTTTCAGCAATTTTTTCAGCGAGATATTTTCATCCGCCAGCATGTCAAAGGGCGGTGTTTTACCCTGCTGCAGCAACATCTGGCCTACGCGGACATCTTTCGCGATGGACGTACCTTTACCCCAGCCCACCACACCGGTCAGCACACCGTCGCTGTGGATAAACCAGATTTGTTTGCCCTCTGCTGCCGATCCGCGGCTGATAAGCTGTGCCTGGCTGTCGAAGATACCAGCCACCTGAAATGACCAGTCGTACTGATCCGACCAGAGCCAGGGAACCGCATCATTCTGTATGTCTGAAGTCTCAGCACAGATGGCCGCCGCGACAATTGCCCCCTGCAGGTTGGCGTTCTGCCAGGATTCCAGCCGGACGGCCCGCTGGTAATAGGTGTGATAACTGTTAGCGCAGTCACCGATGGCATAAATATGCGCATTGCCGGTGCGACACTGAGCGTCGGTACAGATGCCGTTATCCACCGCCAGCCCGGCGGTTTCTGCCAGTTCGGTATTAGGAATCAGGCCGATACCTACCACCGCGATGTCGGCGTCAATCGACTTATCTTCCAGCTGAATACCACTCAGACGGTCCGTACCGGCAAAGCCCTGCAAACGGGCGTTATAATGGAATTCCACCCCCTGATCTTCATGCAGGGCAACCACGTCGGCGGCAATGGTTTCCGGCAGGCTGCGCTGCAACACCCTGGGTGCGGCTTCTATCACGCAAACTTCCAGCCCCATTTTCCGGGCGCTGGCGGCCACTTCCAGACCGATAAATCCACCACCGATCACCGCCAGTTTTTTATACTGTTTCAACTCAGCAGCCAGCCGGGTACCGTCACCGTGACTGCGCAGATAATGTACGCCCGGCAAGGCTTTACCCGGCAACTGACGGGGGCGGCCGCCAGTGGCCAGAATCAGGTTGTCATAGCTGATCACCTGACCGTCACCGAGTTTTACCTGCTGTTCCTGCGGCAGAATCTGTTCGGCCCGGCTTCCCAGCATCAGTTGAATATTGTGGCTATCGTAGGCGGGTAAATCCCGCACCAGAATATCTGAAAGGCTCTTCTCTTCGCGCAGCACCGCTTTAGATAGCGGTGGCCGTTCATAGGGCGGCAGCGCTTCTTCACCGATAATGCACACCGGGTCGCTGTAACCTTTCTCCCGCAGGGCAAACGCCGCACTGGCCCCGGCCTGCCCCGCTCCGATAATCAGGGTGCCAACTTTCAGTTCCCTCATGCTAATCCCCCTCAGACGATCTGAATATAGATCTGATCGCCTTCCACTTTCACCGGATAGCTAACCAGGTCTTCACACACCGGAGCACTCAGGGCTTTACCGGAGGAGATCTCAAACCGCCCCTGATGCAGCGGGCATTCAATGACATTGCCGATCACTAACCCGTCTTCAAGATGCTGCACTTCATGGGTGCAGTAACCGGCAGTGGCAAAAAAACCGTTATCGGTATTGTAGATAGCGTAGGTTTTGTCTTCGTGATCAAAACGGATCAGATCTTCTTCGTCGATATCATCAGTGGCACAGGCCAGCACCCAGTCAGTCATAGTTCGTTCCTTACAGCGTTCTTATGGTTGTTATGTTGTTCCGGTGAGACGTCAGGACATTTCCTGCAGGTCCGGTGTGTTAATCATGTGCGGTGCCTGACGGATACTCGCCGCCCGGGTTGAGCCGCCCATGGAGCGGCGCCAGACCACCTGTAACACTTCCAGATTGGTGCGGATAAAGCCCGGGTCCGGTTGCGGAATCTGGTCTTTAATCTCAGCATTGAGATTTTCCAGCTGATGGAATGGCACCATCGGATACAGGTGGTGTTCGATGTGGAAGTTCATGTTCATGTACAGGAAGCGGCCCAACCAGTTACTGGTGAACGAGCGGGTGGATTTGCAGATATTTACATCGTTTTCCTGCATTTCCACGTGCTGAATCAGGGTAAACAACAGCATCACCGGTGCCCCCAGCAAACGCGGGATAATGACGAACCACAGTGGCCACATAATGCCGGCCAGCGCCATGCCGAACAGGCTTGCATAAACCGCCAGACAAATACGTGCGCCCCACTTCAGTTTGCCCAGCTCAGACGCCGGGGTGTAATCCAGCACCTCAGCATCAAACTTACCCAAAGCATTGCGGATGAACAGACGGGTTTCGTAGACATACAGCGCCCAGCCGGTGATCTCCAGCAACCAGCCTTTAAAATTCATCGGCGTGGCAAAGGGCATCTGGGCATCTTTGCCTTCTATCCAGGTGTAGGTGTGATGCCGGGCATGGGCAAAACGGCGATGGTTTGGCTCTTCGTAATACAGCAGGGAAGAAATCCACAGCAGGGCTTCATTCAGGCCACGGGTGCGGAAGGCCGAGCCGTGGGCACATTCATGGGACAGCGCATAGCTGGGTACTGTCAGGAAGATGCCGTAGAGGAACATCGCCGGCCAGTGCCAGACAGTGCCGATGCTCAGATATACACCGTACCCGGTGATCAGCAAAAACGCAGCCCACTGGGCCAGCCAGATCAGGCCCGGCTTATCGCTGCGGCGCATCAGCGCTTTGAGGTTTTTCTTGGGAACACTGATGCCGGAAGAAGCAGCATTGGTGGCTTGATAGTCAGTCATAGGAACTCTTCATCACGTTATTGTTTTTCTGAGTTCAGTAGAAAACAGCGGCCGAAAAGTGACAAACGATGAATTTACTGTTATCACATTACTCAAACTTATGCATAAGTTGGTCATTACAAAAATAACAATGCGTATCAGGAATTTGCTGTGAATAAACTGCCCCCGGTGCAATGGTTACGCTCCTTTGAAGCGGCCGCCCGGCACCTGAGTTTTACCCAGGCTGCCAGTGAGTTGCATGTCACCCAATCGTCGGTCAGCCAGCAAGTTAAACTGCTGGAAAACCATCTGGGGGAATCCCTGTTTATCCGCCGGGTGCGCAGCCTGGAGCTGAGCGAAGCGGGCCGCCTGTACCTGCCATGGGTCCAGCAGGCGTTCGAAACCCTGCGTCAGGGCACCGAACTCTTTACCGGCAAAGACCACCAGCAGGCCATTACTGTTCGGGCGAATATTGCCTTCATCACCTTCTGGCTTGCTCCCCGGTTAGCGGATTTTTATCAACACTATCCGGATATTCAGACCAGCCTGACCACCATGATCTGGCAGCGGGAATACGGCCTGGGCGAAGAAGATCACGTGGAAATACGTTTCGGCAAAGGTGACTGGCAGGTGGATGATTTATACCCATTTCCCCGCCAGACCTGTTTCCCGGTATGTACCCCGGAAATTGCTGCTCAGCTCAGTACCCCTGCCGATATCTTCCGCTTCACCCGCTGGGAGACGCAGGGATCAGCGGACCGCTGGGAAAACTGGCTCAGCTATGCCGGCTGTGAGACACAGGGCAGCCAGCCGGTGCACTCCACCTCCACCTTTGTGGTCTCCATGGATATGGCCCGGCGCGGGCTGGGCATTGCGCTGGGGCATCCGCTGGTATGCGCGGATTTGCTGGCCAGTGGCGAACTGGTCAAGCCTTTCGATATCAACATGCCCATGGAAGAGAATTATTACCTGCTCAGCCCGGCGGACAACGAACGCAATGCCAGCGGCCGGACTTTTTGCGACTGGGTGAAAGCATTCTTCCCTGATGCAGAGTGATCCTGCCCCGGCAGGCATCCCCCTCTGATCCGTCCCGGGGTCATTGCCCCGGCAGGACACATTCCCTGATCAGCTCCCAGTTCAGATCTACCCCCAGCCCCGGCAGCTCTGAGCGCACGGCAATCATGCCGTCATCGTCCAGTTGATGAGGGTTCAGTGCCAGCTGCCGGCGTAATACCGACGGGCTGGTGGAAAACTCCAGTGGCTCACAGATTGTTTGAGCAGCAAGAAAATGGGCATTTACCCCGATGGTGATATCCGTGTTATAGCCATGGGGAACGATCCGGCTGTCGGTATCCGCCAGCGTGTTCTGTAATTTCATCGCTTCACTGACACCACCAAACATGGTGATATCCGGCTGAGCAATGTCCACCACCCCGGCATCCAGCCAGGGCTGATATTCCCGCACGGTAGTCAGCCCCAGATCCCCCACCCCCAGCGGCAAATGGGTACGCTGTTTCAGGCGCTGATGATCCCCGGGATTATCCAGCGGAAACGGTGCTTCCAGCCATTTGATATCCAGCGCTTCCAGCAGATCGATAAAGGGTTCCAGCTGGGCGTAATGCTGGAACTCCAGCGCCACATCCAGCATCAGTTCAATATCCGGTCCGATAAAGGCGCGCAGTTCTTCCAGATTGCTGCAGGCCAGCTCAAAGTCATGCCACCAGGGCTCCACACAGATTTTGATCCGCCGGAAGCCCTGGCTGAGAAATTCGCCGATCTGAATTTTGAAACTTTCCGGCTGCTCCTTCATGGGGTACACCGTGGCATAGGCCGGTAACCGCCGGTGTTGCTGCGGCCCGAAATATTCCAGCAGAGGCTTACCTTCGGAGCGGGCATAAAGATCCCACAGAGCAATATCCAGCGCGCTGATCGCATGAATCGCCACCCCGTGGCGGCCGTGCCAGCTGGTATGTTTGAACATCTTGTGCCACAAACGGACCGGGTCATCCAGGTATTCACCTTTGAGTAATCCGGCCAGCCCGCAGGACAAATGGTTATAGGCAGGGGCATCAATCAGTGCCTTAATGACCGCCGGCGGAGAGTCACTCTCACCGATGCCATAGAGGCCGTTATCCCCGTGAACAATTACCAGCACATTCTGGTAACTGCCTTCAAAGCGCACATAGTCTGCCTGCGGATCCTGCAGACAAAGCACCTGAATATTTTCGATTCTGACAGACATTTTCCAACACACGCATAAAACCCGGTGCCTGCACGGCAACCGGGTTTTCTGTTCTTACAACGGAGTCGCTAAGGGGCGGCTCTGCTAACGGCTGAACCGCCGATGGAAATACACCAGCGGATCCAGTACATCCCAGTCCAGCTCAACGCCGAGGCCCGGCAGTTCAGTCGGGCTGATATAGCCGTCGCTGTCCGGCCGGAATACCTGTTTGGCACCCACTTCGTATTTCTCATACGGCGCGGCCTGCTCAAAGTATTCGCAGTTCGAGTTAGATAGCATCATGTGCAGGTTAGCCGCCTGCGTCAGAGTGTAACCCCATGACTGCACTTCGGCTTTCAACCCATACGCCTGACTCAGCGCCATTACCCGGCTACCGTTGGTAAAGCCGCCAATAGTGGTGAAATCAAAGCGTACCCGGTCCCAGCTGCCGCGCTGCAGTGCCTGATTAATCAGCTGCAGGTTGGGCACTGCGTTACCGCCGGCCACAATGTCGATATCCAGATTTTCTGACAGATAGCGATAGCCTTCAAAGTCGGTATCGCTTAAAGGTTCTTCAAAGAAGTCCCACTCATATTTATCCAGCAGGCGCCCCATACGCAGCGCTTGCTGCCGGTTGTAGTTGGCATCAACATCCAGACTCCAGCCAATGTCCTGATCAGCAAACTCAGCCTGCAGTGCTTTCACAAGCGCATAGTCTTCCTGAAAGACACAGCGTGGATGGATTTTAATGGCATTAAAACCCTGTGCCAGCATCTGATGGCAGTACTCAATGTATTGCTGATTATCTTCCAGCAGCGGGCTGGAAGCATATGCCCGGACTTTTGGCTGCGCCTGACCGAGCATTTTGTAGATCGGCAGGTTCAGCAGCTTGCCCTTGGCATCGTGCATGGCAATGTCGAACAGCGAGGTTGCGACATTCTTCAGCGGCACATACCGGGACATGCATTCGGCATAGATCTTCGGTATATCGAACAGGCCCTTACCCAGCAGGAAAGGCGCCATCAGCGAGGCACTTTCGACCACGCTGCGATCAAACTCATGTTCGGTATAGACGGTCGAGCCGGCAATGCCGACCAGACCATTATCAAAGGTCAACTCGACGACAATCATCGCCTCGTACATGGGCCCCAGGAAAGAAGACCAGGAGACCTTCTCGCCGTCGGGACCTATACCATAGATGTCAATTGACTCGACAACCGGTTGGTTCATTATGGATTGTCCTCACGGATGTACTTCCAGGTGGTGTACATCATAAAGATTAGAATAAACATGATAGGCAGACCAGTAATGACAGCGGCTGTCTGCATGGTCTTCAGACCGCCCAGGAACAGCAGAATTACCGGCATGACTGCAATGGCGAAACACCAGAACAGACGGTTATTACGCGCCGGCTCCTGGCCTTCATCCAGTTCTTTGGTACTCGCACAGGCCATAGTGTAGGCCGCAGAGTCAAAGGTGGTTGCCAGCATCACGATGCCGGATATACCCACAGCAATCAGCACCACGCTGGCCAGGGGTAAGGTTTTGAACAATTCAATGATCGCCACCGCAGGACCGGAGCTGTTCACAATCGCCTGGAAATCAACGCCGCCATTAACCTGCAGGTCGATGCTGTACCCGCCCAGTACGATGTAGAAGATCGCACAGCCCAGAGTCCCCCAGGTCAGCATGCCCAGAATCACTTCACGGATAGTACGGCCACGGGAAATACGGGCAACGAACATGCCCATGAACGGCGCATAGGATACCCACCACGCCCAATAGAAAACGGTCCAGGCCTGCGGGAAGCCGCTGCCGGAAATACTGTCAGTCCAGGTGCTCATCTTAATATAGTTGCTGACCGCATAACCGATTGAATCCATTCCCAGACCCAGAATGAAGTTAGACGGACCGACAACAAACACGTAGATCACAACCGCAATCGAAATGGTGGTTGCAAAGTTAGACAGGTTTTTAATCCCTTTATCCAGACCTAAACCACTGGACACGGTGAAGATAGCCGTACAGGCCAGAATGATGCTGACATCCAGATAGGTATTACGCTCGAAGCCAAATACTTCAGCAAATGCGCCACTGATCATCGGCGTGCCCAGCCCCAGCGAAGTAGCCGCCGCCCCCAGTACACCAAAAATAAACAGGTAGTTCAGTAACGTGCCCAGCGGGCCGTCAACCAGGCCGCCCAGCGCACCACGGCAAGCTTCGCTGATACCATAGGTGTGCACCTGACGGATGTAATATACGTAAGCAATGGCAATGGTCGGCACACAGTACAGCGCCCAGGCCGTTGGCCCCCAGTGGAACAGACCATAGGCCTGACCGACGGTGAACATTTGCTCGGTCTTGGCTTCCAGACCAAAGGGTGTCCAGGCATAGTGGTAACCCCACTCAGTACCTGCCCACAGCATCAGACCTGAGGCGATACCCGCCAGGAATACCATGGTGGCCCAGGAGCCTTTAGAAAATTCAGCCGGCTGATCTTTATCTTTACTCAGCTTAATGCTGCCGTAACGGGAAAACGCCAGCGTGATAAGAAACATCAGTGCTGCCAGTCCGATCGCCAGAAAAGCGAAATCGAACGAGTTGGTCATCCACTTGAAAATGGTGTCTTTGATCACCGTTTTCGATGCATCCGGGTACATCACCAAAGGAAATGCCGTCAGAAGGATCACCGCCAGACTGACAATTTGCATCTGCCGGTTGGTTTCAACAGTCTTCATTATTTTTGTCCTGTTAGGGTTTTAAAAACCGCAAAGGGCCATGCCATCCAAACCGGACAGCACAGCCTGCCGAAGCCTCGCGGGGTAAAAAGTTACTGCATAAGCGCAACAATTTGGCCGGCTTCCATGTCCTGGAAAGCCAGATCTTCCTTAATGGAAAGGTCCGCAGCGAATGCTGCAGCCCGTCCGTACTCGAAGCACTGCGCTGTCACCCGGCAGCTGGCCAGCGCTTCGTGTTCGCTGCTCAGGCAACGCCCGGCAACGATCACATCCTGGCCACTTTTTGGCACCAGGGTGTGGAAAGGGACATCGTAGTAATCATCCACCAGCCATTCTGTTTTTGGCTTGGCACCGTAGTGCAGCTCAATTGGCCAGGAGGTTTTGGCGATACTGTCTTCGCGCTTACGCTTATTGATAACATCGTCGTTCATCAGTTTGGCGATGCCGTCGATGGAACGGGTCTGACGTACGCCCACTTCCGTGGCGTAATCGATGAAATAGGCATTTTCACAGCCGGGAATGTTATCCCGCATAAATTTGAAGAAGTTCTGCGCCTGATATATGGAAAACTGTTCTGCTTCAGAGTGATCCACCGGGTTGGTCACATCCAGCGCACGGCCGTCAAAGCCAGTGACCTTGGTGGCATTCACCAGCAGTTCACCCGGATTAACCGTTGGGAACAGCCAGACTTTTTTGCGCAGCAGTTCGTCTTCGGCTTCCAGCATGCTGACGACTTTCGGCGGCGAAATGGTGTCCTGCCCCCAGTACGACAGATATTGCTGCATATCCACATTGCCCACCTTGAACATCATGGTCGGATTCTGGATAACACCGTCGTTACCTTTGCTGGTTTTCAGACCCATTTTGTACACCACATCGGCATCGCCGCTGGCATCAATTGCCTTCTTCGCATTCACCCGAGTAAAGCCGGATTTGGTATGCAGTACCATGCCTCTGAAGGCATCGTCTTCGGTGATCACGTCGATCATCTGGGTGTGGTACAGCACGGTCACCCCCGCCTGCCGGGTCATATCCGTGGCCACCCGCTTGTAGGTCGCGCAGTCATGGGTCGCGACCCAGGTTTTGCCGTAAATCTGCGGATCTGTTAATCCGCCAGCCTGATACAAGGCATCACGGAAACGCTCGGCAAAGCCAAAAATAATCTGTTCAGGCTTTGCCACCAGCGGATCTGCAACTGTCATATACAGACCGCAAATGGTACCGGACATACCGGAAACCGCCGCACCGCCCAGAAAGCCCAGCTGTTCAATTAACAAGACCTTATTTCCCAGCTCGCTGGCGCTGACCGCTGCGGCAATACCTGCCGGGCCACCGCCCACTACGATAATGTCGAATGTGCCAAAGCAGGGAAGCTGGTTTTTATAATCAGCCGGCAAATTATTGCGGTATGTCATGACGGACCCTTTACATATGATCAAAAAATACCACCCAGATACAATCCGAATAATATAAATATATTTTTAATATATTTTGAATATTGTCATTAAGAGACCAGAGCTGTCAATCCTGTGCAGATGAAATATCCACAGGAAAGGTGAATCAGACAGGGAAGAATGAACTCAGAAAAGTCAAAGACAGCACTTGAAAAGCGCGCGCAAAAAACGGAAGAATTTGCCAGAAAACCGCTAAAAAGAATGATCGGTCAAGGATTTCGCATATCTGATCATGGTTAGTCCGCACCTGCCGGTGCCATCATTAACTCATCAGAAACAAGGCCGGTAACGGTCACAAAGAAACTTTGCTGAGGAACAAACCATGCAACAGATCTATATCTATTTACTGCTGAGCGGGGCCCTGACATTACTCTTATGGACGCCCTATATTCTGGCCCGGGCCGCCGTCTGGGGCATTCCGACATTTCTGAATAACTACCCTGAAGGATATCCACAGCAGGCGCCCCGGCAACCACTCTGGGCTGAACGGGCCCAACGGGCGCATCTGAATATGGTTGAAACCATGCCGGCATTCATTGCAGTAGTCTTTGCTGCAATTGGCCTGCAGGCAGATGTTGCTGCAGTGGCGATGTGGGTAAGTGTATTTTTCTGGGCACGGCTGGGGCACGCGGCTGTGTATATTCTGGGCATTCCTTACCTGCGCACCCCGGTCTATCTGCTGTCATGGTTTGCAATTCTGGCCATTGCTGCCAGCTGTTTATAAACCGTTCTGTACAAACACAGTTAGCACAGATACTCCCATCACTGACAGACATAAAAAAGCGCTTCAACAGAAGCGCTTTTTTTTGCAGGGTAACCGTCAGGCAGCAAATGTCACCATAGCTATCTCTGCATATGCCTGCGTAGTACATTCTCTAATAACCGAGAAACTGCGTTTTCATAGTTATTCCAGGGCAGACTGCCACAAAAGGTTATCGATCCTGTTGAAAATACCCGCCCACCACCGGGGACTTCAAAATACACCATATCAGCGCGCAGAGCGTCTTCAGCAGGGGCTCCGCTTAAGTTGGTAAGGTGTGTTAACTGCTCTTCAGGCACCAGCATAAAATCGGTTGCAGCGTTAACCGACTGTGCGAGCACAGTAATATTTTCCGGTACATGATGATCGTTACCTACATTATCGAGCTCAAACCCTGCCGCACCGTTACCGCTGTAACCAAAGTCACCAAAAACCTGATCGCTTATTCCTTCGAACACCCAGTCGAAACATGGATCTGTACATGTCCGTTTATAAGGTCCGCCAACAAACTCCCCCTGAGCGGTAAAACCTATACCTACCAAGCGTTGTGGTGTCCGGCCATTGCGCCGCCACAGCCCCCCATAACCGCCATCAAAAGCATTGTAATATTCGCCGGGCTCTGCCGCCCAGGCACGAATACCATCCTCAGCCCGGCGAATTTCAAGCAGACTGTCATTTTCACGGTGCAGAGCAATCCGCCAGTAAAAACCATTACCGCCAAGGTAGTGCAGAGCTCCCCCCTGATCACGGTAATCTAACAGAGCATCCAGCATTTCCCGGGTATGGTATTCAGGATGACTTGCGGTAGTTACAGCAGGATAAGCCTCTAATACAGCCACACCGTCACGGTGCAGTTCCGCATCGGTAATCACCTCATAATCGATCCCTTTTGCATGCAACCAGCTAATCAGGTGGCTGTCTGCCTGAAAATGCCTCAATCCCGAACATTCTGCGGCTCCAAAAGTAATATACCCAGGGCGCAGGTTAAATAACGGGCGACGGTGAGAAGCATGACAAATCCCCGAGCCGTCACGGTGATTGTTGTAAGTGGATAATCCATATTCAGGATATTCTGCCGGATTGTAGGGGTACCCCCGCCAATCCTGAATACGCTCCTGCCAGGCGGATTCGTAATCAGGCCTCGCGTGATTGCCATAAATGCTATAGGTAAAAGTAGAGATCAGAACCAGTAACTTAGCCCCGGGGTTGCCTAATGTGGGACATATATAGATGGGCAGAGCATCTTCATAACCCGCACTGCTAATACGCATTACATAGATACCGGAGGGCATCCCGGTTGGTATTTCAAACTGAAAGTCCGTTTCCCAACCAAAGTCATAAATATCATCTTCGTGAAAATGAATCGCTGCATAATGCTCTGGGCAGTGTCGCCAGCACATTTCTGAACCGTCCCAAGCTGAACTGGTCATACCACGGGCAGGAAAATTAAATAACTCCAGCCTTTCTCCACGTAAACCCGGTACCTGACAGGCAGACGTTTCTCTTGCCAGGTCCCAGCCTGCCAGAATTTTGCCATCAATATGTATTTCCGGAGCTTCAACTTTACCATTGTAGAAATCGTCCGGACCTGCATCTGTTACACTGGCAGCAACTGACACAACACCTTCCTGTGGCCAGTTAACAGCCACAGTCTGTTGCGCCCGGACACATTCACCGGCCAGCTTCTCTAACGGTTGCTGCTCTATGCTTAACTGCCCGTCATGACTGACTTTGCCAACAACTTTATACCAGCGCCTTAAAATTAACGGCACATTCGTAGCAATGCTGTTTCCTGCCACGGTAAAAGTTACACAACCGTCACCGGCGATACTTAAAGCAACCTGCCCGCAGGCTAGCACACACTGGCTTTGGGCTTTGTGTAACGTTGGATAAATAATCGCACTGCAGCACAACTCCTGTTGTGGTTCTAACCAAAAGCGTTGTTCAGTGCAGCCATAGGATCCAGGATAAAAGGGTTGGTCAGCAGCGCTGATCGTCATCGGGTCAAAATATACCTGTGCATCTTCCTCGATAATGCCCGGTCCCCGGGGGTTCGGATCCGCGCTGACTGAGCGGTATAACCGTGCTGTCACAGGCTCCCCAGTCCGGCAGGATATCTTAAAACCGATACTCTCTCCGGCACGCGCCGAAAGACGGTCGGTATAACCAAGCAAAGGAATATGCTTCATAACGGATTACCTCAAAGTCGTTCGCCATAAATAAAATCTGGCAAAAAAGTCACCCAGTCAGAGAAAAATACGAGCATGAATATCATCAGGATGTAAGGAATAAGCAACGGCAGCACACCTACTGATATTTCTTCGATTGATATTTTGCTGATCCTTGCTGCCACAAACAGATTGACCCCGATAGGCGGGGTTAAGAAGCCAATTTCACAGGTCATTACGGTAAAGATACCGAACACAACCGGGTCAACCCCTAAGCTGGTTACCAGCGGGAAAAATACTGCAGTGAAAATAATGATTTGCGGTATGCTTTCCAGCCACATACCGACCACAATATACAACAGGCCGATCAGCAACATGACCAGCCATGGATGTTCAGCAAGCCCCTGAAACAGGTCAAGAATCGACGCTGGAATATCAAAAATGGTCACTAACTGACCGAAGGCTTTTGTCGATCCGAGGATAAATAATACGGTACCAATTACGATTGCAGTAAACTTAAAAGACTGCAAAAGCTTTGCAAACGTCAGGCCTCGATAAATAAAAAGGCCGACAAGCAAGCCATAAGCCACCGCCACTGCGGCCGCTTCAGAAGGTGTAAATAAACCGGCATAAATACCGCCCAGAATTATAATCGGCGCAAAAACAGCCCACCTCCCTTCCCACAACGCTTCCAGTAGCGGCCCCCAGCGGAACGCTTTTGCGCTGCCTCCATAGTTATGCCGCACTGAAATGATAAACACCACCAGCATCAGCATCAGGCCCAGTATCAAACCGGGCACAATGCCGGCAAGAAACAACCGTGGAATAGAAACATCCGTCACCAGAGCAAAAATAATCAACAGGTTAGAGGGAGGAATCATACTTCCTAACGCCCCTGCCGCAGCGGCTATCGCACCGGCAAACCGTGACTGATAACCTTCTTTTTGCATGGCGGGAATAGTAATCGAGCCGATTGCTGCCGTTGTCGCCGGACCAGATCCAGACAGTGCGGCAAAGAACATACAGGCAACAACGGTTACCAGACCCAGCCCACCTTTATAAGCACCGACCAAACGCTGGGCTATAGCCACCAGCTTTTCCGACATACCGCCGTGTTCCATCAACTGCCCGGCCAGAATAAACAAGGGAATTGTCACCAAGGGGAATGGCTCAAAAGCGGTCCAGGCCGCCTGCGCCATTAAGGTTAAGGGAATATCAGCAATTAATAACCCGGCCACGGTTGCAATACCTGCGGCAAAAGGTACCGGCACGCCAACGGCCATCGTCAGCACGAAAACCAGCGCCATAATCACAGGACCGTTCACAGCGGTAATCCCTTCCAGTGATTCGTGCCCCAACACCAGTAAACCTGCAAAATCCGAAATAACATCAGACTGAAAGCAATTGGAATAACAACCTGCACCCAACGCTGTTCAATACCCAGACCCGGCGTCTGATAAGTCACGTTAAACAAGAGTTGTGAATAGGTAACGGTCTGCACGACCATAAAGACGATGAATCCAGCCCAGAGAAGATCGGCCAGCACAACAGAGGCTACCTGCCAACGTCTGGGAAGCCGGTTCACCACCAGAGTAATACGAATATGTCCCCGGTCACGAACCGCCATACAGGCACCAAAATAAACGGCGAAAATCATGCCGTAAACAGCCGTTTCTTCAGCCCAGACCGCCGCTGAAGAAAAGAAGATACGCAGTACAACCTGCATTAATACAGAACCGACAACCACACACAGGCAGAAGGTACAGATAGCTTCTTCAAAATATTTATCGAGTTTTTTAAGCATTAAACATGCCCCGCACAGGTTAACTGACACCCACCGGACTCTCCGGGAAGCATGCTGCCCGGAGAACCGCACTTACAGGAGCAAATTCGCTTAAGGAGCCGCCGTGTCACGAATGGACTGTACGAAAGCAGTAAATTCCTCACCTTTTTCCGTGGCATACCGGTCCTGAACCCGCTGACCGGCAGCAATGAAGTCAGCCCGGTCAAATCCAGCAGTTTTCATCCCCCCTGCAGTTGTCAGGAATTCTCGGATGCCTGCAATACGGCTACTCATTTCCTGCTTCTGATACAGGCCGGCATCTTTTGCTGCACGACGCACAGCAGCCTGCTGTTCGCCGTTAAGTTTGTTCATAATGCGGGTACTGGCGAATAAAGGTGAAAAGTACGAAAAGTGCTCTAACACTGTAAAATGCGGCATAATTTCATAGAATTTTTGCGCTTTTATGAAGGAAGTACCGTTATCTGCACCTTCAACCGTTCCGGTTTGCAGGGCAGTGGGTGTATCTGCCCATGGCAGTGGAATTGGTGAAGCACCAAATTCAGTAAAGGTGTCGATCATCACCTGATTCTTCGGTACCCGCACTTTGAGACCCTGCATGTCTTTCATCGAGGTAATAGGGTTACGCGAATTATAGAAATCCCTGTCACCGACAAATCCAAAGGTCAGCAGTTCAACCCCGGTAGCAGCTTTTAAACGTCGGGAAAATTCAGCGCCCACATCCCCTTCAAGGACTGCATAAGCATGTTGTTTATTCTTAAAAATGTAAGGCAGGACAAAGGCATCCATTAACGGAAAGTGGGGGGAGACGTTGTTCCCGGTGATGATATGCATATCAACGGTACCTAATTGCAGCGCTTTGAAGGCTTCATCCTCACCCATCAGCTGTCCACAACAGCGTACTTTTACGTCAATACTGCCACCGGAGTATTCCTCCGCCAACTCTTCAAATTTGGCGGCCAGCACACCGTAAGTACTTGTATCAGGAGCCGCATACCCCAGATTAATAGTGACGTTTGCTGCGATGCTTTGCGCTGAAATCAATTGCACCGACATCATTAATGTCAGCGTTGCTGCAGCACGGCAGATTTTGAGAAGTGAAAACATAATTAACCTCTGTTTTATTTTTGTTTTTTAGCGGGCGTGATCATGAATCTTAACTGTAAGTATTTATCGCAAATTGCAGATATTTAACCCTGCAAACCGAATGGGTAAAAATAAGCTTGGACTATCTTTTGATTTAAGTAAAATATCAATAAGGCCTCAATTGATAACAAAAAAGAATCATGAGATTTGAACTTCGTCACATAAAATATTTCAAAGCACTTGCTGAAGAACTGCATTTTCGCCGTACTGCCGAGCTTTTAGGCGTAGCCCAGCCAGCATTAAGCCGCACCATAAAACATCTGGAAAATGAGCTGGAAGTACAATTATTCGAACGGAATAACCGGAATGTAAAACTTACCGAAGCAGGAAAAATATTTTTAGAAGGCTGCATTGAACTGATCAATTCAATAGAGACAACGATCGAAAATACCCGTCAGGTTAGCCGTGGTAAACAAGGCATATTACGCATTGGGTATACTGACTTCGCCATTGCTGGCGTATTGCCAGAAATTCTCACCCGCTTTCGCGATGAATATCCGGGTATAGTGCTGCAGCCTAATCACAGCGTAACTACCCGACAATTATCCATGCTTGAAACTGACCAACTTGATGTAGGCTTTATAACCGGGCAGGTATGTCACCCGGGTTTTAACAGCTGTGAGGTACAGCGTGAGTCATATGTTTGTCTGGTATACGAAGCACACCCTTTAGCTGAATGCGGAAGCATCAGCCTTCAGGAACTGGCAGATGAAGACTTTATTCTCGGGCCTTACAAGGACTGGAAGTACTTTTACGATTACCTGACGCCACTCTGCCATAAAGCAGGATTTGTACCCAATATAATCCAGGAAGCTTTTAACTCTGCTGGCATTCTGGGTCTTGTAGCATGTGGAATGGGCATAACCATTTTAACGGAAAATACATATTACTATGCCAATAAAGGCATTGTAGCACTTGAGCTGAACAACGTTACTGAACAACTGGTTACGTCGGCAATCTGGTTACCAACCAGTGGAGAAGGCCCCAAACAAACCTTTATCAGTTCATTACAGGAAACCTATCTCACAACTGAAAAATTTTGAGACTAACTCAGGCAGCCGGTGCCTCGGCCTCTGCATTCGCTTCCTGACTGCTCAGTTGCTGATGCAGTTTATCCAGTGACAACAGCATAAAACTTAAACCGGACGGGTCGCGAATGAAGCCTTCCAGCGGTTCCCGGCTGTTTTCCCGGTTAACAGCTTCCATGGTTTCAGAGTTGTAATCAATGACATCACCGATATTATCCAGCACCAGTGAAAACCAGGTATTCTGCCCTTCCCGGGTAAGGTGCAGTACGACCGGATGCACGCCATTCTTCAGAAACTCGCTGATATGATCCAGCGTGCGCAGCAGCACCCGCAGGGTGGTCTGTTTTTCAATCCGCAGTTTCGCCACCGCTTCTTCAGCCTCACCGGCTGCAACCATGTCCAGCAGAATATCCGCCATGGAATGAATACGTTCGTGGGGTTCTTCAATCTTATCCAGTAGGGAACGCAGGCTTTCATCCTTGGTTTCGAAGCTGTAATACCACTTGCCGAAATCACACATTCTGGGATTTCGTGCCCTGGTAAAAGGCTCGCCGGACGTGATCGACTGTTCCAGTGCGGCAACCCAGTCAACGTGGGCCTTCTGATAGTTGGCAATTTCATCAACCAGATTCATCAGGTCATCCCGTTCACGCCGGTGCCCCAGAGAGGTTGCGCACTCAAATACCGGAACTAAGGTGTTGCGAAAATCCAGATATCCCAGAAATCCTTCGGCTTCCCGGCCGCCCGAATACTGGATGTCGCTGAAAGTATCAGAAAAGCTGAGAATGTTGCCTACATTAATGCCATACAGGCTATCGCCAATGCTAAACGTCAGCGCCTGATTTCCATTGCCGTCCAGGTTTCGTAATGACATACCATCACTTCCGGTTGTGTTGTGTGAATGCGCAGGCTAAATACAAAGGCATTGCCCCTGCACAGTGATTACATCTTACAACAACAATAGTTAATACAGCGGGTTACAGCACGCGGTATCGCCCACTTTGAGTAGCTCACTCTTAATCGCGGGTGCGGCTGCGCTCCGCCGGCCGCCATAGCTGCTCCAGCAGATAGGTTTTGAACCCGTCTTCATAGGGTTGTTGTTCCAGTGCTTTGCGCATACACAGCAGCCAGGCATCCCGCTCGTCACAGCCTATATCAAAAGGCTTATGGGCCTGGGGGATGTGAATCGAACCGTATTTCTCCCGGTATAACTTCGGCCCACCCAGCCAGCCGCATAAAAAGCGTGCCAGTTTATCGGCAGAGCCGCTGATGTCCTCTGGGTGCATAGCACGGATCGTCCGGGCTTCTTCCAGCGTATCCATCTGCACATAAAACTCATCCACCAGCCGGAAAATACCCTCCTGCCCTCCGGCAGCCCGGAAAGAGGCGTCTTCCACACCGTATTGCGGTACATCTTGTTGCATGCCAGCTCTCTTCACTGAAAAATAAACGGGTGAATATATACGGTGCTGCGAGAATTAATTCAATGGAAAAATGCACAAGGGTCGCCTGCACGTTTTGTGTGTCGCCTGAGGAACCGGTTCACTGTGCACGGAATGATTTGCTGATTCCTGAGTCTGATCACTATAGTCTTAACAACAGTTTTAATAATTGGCCGGAAAAATCCTGCCCCTGATAACTTTCTGCCAGAGAAGTACTATGCCTATTCGCACCTGTTATCTGATACTGACCTCTGTCCTGCTGCTGAGTCTCAGTACGCTTACTGTCAGCCAGCCACGCTTCGAGATCACAGAAATTACGGATCAGCTGGACAGCCCGTGGGCACTGGCGGAATTACCGGACGGACAACTGTTAATCACTGAACGCCGCGGCAGACTCATCCGTATCAATGCGGATCAGGTTCACCGGATTACCGGTATTCCTGATGTGCTGGATGTCGGCCAGGGCGGTTTACTGGATATTAAACTTCACCCCCGTTTTAGCGAAAACAGCTGGCTCTATCTCAGTTATGCACAGGGGACGCGGGGCAATAACCGGTTACGTCTGATGCGGGCAAAACTGGCAGGCAATGCGTTAACAGAACAACAGGTTATTTTCAGTGCCCGTCCGGATAAAAGCGGCGGCCTGCACTATGCCGGACGCATTGCATTCCTGCCGGATAACTCCCTGCTGCTGAGTATCGGGGACGGTTACCGGTATATGGATCAGGCGCAGGACAAAAAAAGCTTACTGGGTAAAATTATCCGGCTGGATGAAAACGGTAAGGTTCCCGCTGATAATCCCTTCGTCAACAGCCCCAACAGTGCCGCAGAAGTCTATTCCTATGGCCATCGCAACCCCCAGGGGCTGATTTATGATCCGGTACGCCAACAGATATTTTCCAACGAACACGGCCCTAAAGGCGGCGACGAGATCAATATTATTCAGCCGGGAAACAATTATGGCTGGCCGGTGATCACCTACGGCGTAGATTACTCCGGGCTGAGTATTACTCCTTACCGTGAACGGCCCGGTATGGAGCAGCCACTGGTGGACTGGACACCGTCCATCGCCCCCTCCTCTATCACCGTGTATTACGGCAACATGTTCCCGGAACTGCAGGGGGATTTGCTCAGTACCACCCTCAAAGCCCGACATCTGCGCCACGTAGAGATGAATGGCAATAAACCGGTTGCGGAACATGAGTTGCTCGGTGAGCTGAACGAACGGTTACGGTTTATCCACACGGCAATGGACGGCAGCATTTACCTGCTGACAGACAGCGGTAAGCTGCTGCACCTTACTTCTACTGAATAGCTTCCTCTGAATAGCATCCCCTGAATAAAAAAGAGCAGCCGGAGGCTGCTCAATGACTAACCACTGCGGGAAACACAGTGGGCTGAAGCATCTGTTCAAAGACGTCCGGTCACAGGGTCAGCTGAATATTGTATTTAGCCCTGATAGCCGCATCGGTTGCGGAATCCAGATAATTAGGCCGGTGTTCGGCCAGAATCTGCTTCGCTTTCAGGTTGGCCCGCTGCCACATATCCTGCCCGCCCATCTCCTGCCAGGTACGCGGCTCCTGCCGGTCTGACATATCGCTGGGATAGAAGTAATCACGCTGCATGGCAGCCAGCGTGTGTTCTCCGCCAAGAAAATGCCCTTCACCACTGACAGCCTCACGGATCGCTTCAAATCCCAGAGTTTCCTCGGTGACTTCCACGCCGCGCAGCACCCGGTAAACATGGGAGATCATTTCATCATCAATCAGAAATGATTCGAATGACGCCCCCAGCAAGCTGGCGGTCATACCCGCCGATTCATACACCATATTGCAACCGGATAACCCAACCGATACCGCCGACAGCGCCTTTTCCAGCCCCATCTGGGCATCAACCGCCTTGGCGTCGCTCATACTGGACGCCGCCCCGGAGGGTAGCCCCAGATAGTTTGATAGCTGAGCCGAAGCCGCATTCAGTAAGGTAATCTCCCCTCCGCCACCACAGAACGAGCCGGTGCGCAGATCAATCACCAGCGGCCAGTTCGAAAAGATCATCGGGTAACCCGGCTCAAACACATTCACCATGATCAGCGCCGCCAGCGTTTCTGCCAGCGTTGAACTGAGCATCCCTGCCAGCGTCGCCGGTGAGGTGGCACCGGACTGTGCGGCAACAATGTTGTTGATCGGCACGCCTCTGCGCATGCAGGCCAGTGCGACATCTACCGCGTCTTCCCCGTAGCGCAGGGGTGAAATCACCGGGCTGATATGCGCTTTGCAGAATGGCCGCTCACGGAATTTACCTTCCCCGCCCAGTGCTATATCAAACATATCGATAATCGGATCAACATGCTCCGCCAGCGTAAAGCTGGTACCCACCGGTTTTTCTGTTCCCACCAGCAGTGCATAGGCAGTGTTTACATCCAGATCATAATTATCCGGTACATCCGTTGCCACACAGCAGCGGGTAAACCAACTGACGTTGTTCAGGGTATCCATCAGCCGGGTAAAATCGTACAGATCATTCAGGGTCGACGGGCGGTATTCTCCGCTGTCGATATCCAGCGTCTGTACTGCAGCACCGCCGGTACCGAAATACACGCTGTCGCCACCCACTGTGAAATCATGTTTCGGATTGCGCCCGTAGTAGGTAAAGCTTTTACAGGCACCGGCGATCTGTTCTTCCACCATGCTTTTAGGGAAACACAGCCGCCCGGATTCACTGACGAAGGCACCTTTACTACAGGCCTGATCAATCAGTACCTGTGGCGATTCCCCCATACCTATCTCTTCCAGGATTCTCAGGGCACTCTGATAGATAGTTTCAATCTGCTCATCGCTCAGCGGCTTATACTGCCCCCCGGCCGGCCCTGGCGGGCACGGGTTAATGGTCGGTGGCGCGCTGCGTTTCGCCCGCATAATGTCCCGGGCACGGGGGCCTCCCCGGCCCCGGCGTCTTGCTTTAGTTGATTCATCAGTCATGCTGATTACCCCCGTACCAGTGTATTTTCCGGATCGTACTGACCAGGCTCAATCACTTTAACCGGATACATTTCTCCCAACAGATCAATGCTCAGTTCCGTGCCGATGGCAGCAAACTCAGGGTCTACAAATGCATAAGCCAGATTCTTTTCAACCCGGTGGCCATAGCCGCCGGAAGTGACTGAACCGATCAGATTATCTCCGCTGTAGATGGAATCACCGGAATGGGCCGGGGCAAAATCACAACTCACTTCCAGGCTGACAAATAATTTCTGCGGGCCCCGGGCCTGCTCTTCCAGCAGAGCACCTTTACCCACAAAGTCAGGCTTATCGAGATTTACAAACCGGTCCAGACAGGACTCTAGCGGGTTACGCTCATAGATCAGATCCGCCTTCCAGTGACGATAGCCTTTTTCCAACCGCATAGATTCGGTGGCGTAAAGCCCGAACAGCCCCAGACCAAACGGCTCACCGGCCTCTGTAATCAGTTTCCAGGCCAGATACAATTGCTCATTCGGGATGTGCAGCTCATAGGCTAACTCGCCGGAGAAACTCACGCTCATCGCAGTCATCTTTGCATGGCCCAGCGTTTTCTCCTGCACACTCATCCATGGCATGGCGTCTTTCGACCAGTCACAGCGGGGCGATAAAGACTGTAATAACTCACGGGACTTCGGCCCGGCCACCACCAGAATGGTATGGCTGGCAGTCATTTCGGTCAGGCTGACAGTGTCCGGCTTATAAGCATTCAGCCAGTCACGGTCATGCCATTCAGCGGCCGCTGCCGAACCGTACCAGTAATGTTCTTCATCCAATTTGGCAATGGTGGCTTCCGCCAGCAGATGCCCCTTTTCATTGAGCAGATAACACAGGCCAACCTTGCCCACTTTTTTCGGCAGATTGCCACAGACCATCCGGTCGAGAAACGCGGTAGCGCCCTCACCTTTAATCTCATAACGGTTAAAGCCGGAGACTTCCATCAGGCCAACATTCTGTTGCAGATTGGCAATTTCCTGCGCAACGATAGTTTTCGTCGCATTAAACCGGTAACCGTGTTCATCCACAAAATCAGCATCGGGCTTGAAGAAAAGCGCCCGCTCCCAGCCATTGACCACGCCCCAGGCAGCATCTTTTGCATCCAGTACCGGATACAACGGCGTTGTCCGCGCCAGACGCGCTGCCGGACGGTGTTCATGAGGCTGGTGATAGTGAAATTCGTTCTGATAATCCTCAATGGCTTTCAGACAGGTATGTTCCGTATTGGCATACTGAGTAAACCGGCGGGGGTCCAGACACCATGCGTCCCACTCACTTTCACCGTGTACCATGAGTTCTGCCAGAATCTTACCGTGGCCACCGCCTTCACCGATCCCCGCCCGCAAGCCGATGGCGCAGAATGCGTTCGGCACCCCCGGTACAGGTCCGATCAGCGGCATGCCGTCAATAGTATAGGTAATTGGCCCGTTCACGACGGTATGAATGCCGGTTTCGGTCAGGCACGGCATGCGTTCAAAAATACGTTCCATGTTGTCCAGACAACGGTCCAGATCTGACGGGCAAAGCGCCTGGGTAAAGTGCGGATCGATGCCATGCATACCGAAGGTTTTACAGCCCTGCTCATAGACCCCGACCAACAGGCCATTCTTTTCCTGACGGGAATAAAAATCATCGCCCGGGTCACGGATAATCGGTACCCGCTTATCCATGGCTTCCAGCTCTGCAATGGTATCGGTAAGGAAATACATATGTTCCATCGACGTGACCGGATGTTCAACCCCCAGCATTCGGCCCACTTCGTTCACCCGGTAACCGGTGGCGTTCACCACCATTTCACAGGTGATATCCCCTTTAGCGGTATGCACAATGAATTCGCCGTTCGGCTTACGGGTGATGTTTTCCACAGGGTTAAAGCGATACACCTTAGCACCGGCTTCCCGGGCTTTACGGGCCAGCGCAAACGTCAGGCCTGCCGGATCGATATCACCATCCAGCGGATCCCACCAGGCCCCCAGTAAACCATCAGTGTTGATCAGCGGGTGGCGACGGCCGGCTTCTGCAGCATCGATAAACTCCATCTCAACACCCATGCTTTTCGCCATGCCCACATAGTGCTTATAAGTATCTATATGTTGCTGAGTGTAAGCCGTACGCATCCCCCCGGTGATGTGATAGGAAATCGGATGTTCAGGATCAGCCGCCAGTTCACGGTAGAGATTAATACTGTGGCGCTTCAGGCCAATCATTGTCTGGTTACCACCAAACTGAGTTACCTGAGCTGCCGCATGCCAGGTGGAACCGGATGTCAGTTCATCACGTTCCACCAGAACTACGTCCGTCCAGCCTTCCTGTGTCAGGTGATACAGGGTCGAACAACCGGCGATACCGCCACCGATTACCACGACTTTAGCGTGGCTTTTAATCGCTTCACTCATACAGCAAATCCTTCTTATTTTTAGTCTGTCCGGGGGTGATACGTGACGTGTCCGACCCAAAAGACAGTTTGTGCAGTTATGTGTCTTACCCTGATATTCTCTGAGAAAGTGATCACTGACAAACCGAAAAAATTGTTATATGGTTCAATAAAATTAAACTGTAATTACTGGCCAGCCGATGAAACATGACCTGCCACCACTCGACGCATTAAAGGTTTTCGAAGCCGCTGCCCGGCACCTGAGTTTCAGCCTGGCAGCCGATGAGCTTTGCCTGACCAAGGGTGCGGTCAGCTATCAGATCCGAAAACTGGAAGACCAGCTCAGCTGCGCACTGTTTCGCCGGGCTACCCGTCAGGTCTACCTGACAGAAGCCGGACAGAGCCTGTTAAAAAGCACCCAACAGGTTTTCACCGAGCTGCGCCAGAGTTTCGAATCGCTAAAAACGGACCACAACAGCCAGGTTACCGTGGCCGTTACCACTTATGTTGCAGTGCGCTGGTTATCAGCCAATATTGCCGGCTTTAATGAACGTTATCCGAATGTATCAATTATGCTTCAGCACACCGTAAATTCTGCTGACTTCAAACTTCCGGATGTGGATATGGCCCTGCGCTGGAGCCCCTCAAAACAGAGCTCAGGCCCGGACAGAATCATGCAGGCCACCATGCCCATGTTTCCGGTTTGCAGCCCGGCACTGTTGGAAAAGCTCGGGTATAACGCGCAGGTGAAACTGCCCCGCGAAGCAATGTTGCAACCGCCATGGTGCGATATCACTTTATTATGCGAAGACCGGACTCAGGATTTCTGGACGGAATGGTTTGAGGAACAGGATGACGCGCTGATCAACCCCCGGCGTACCCTCAGCGATGCCAATGTTCGGGTGCAGGCGGCCATTGATGGCCAGGGATGGATGCTGGCAGATGAACTGATGCGCAGCGAGCTGGATAACGGTTTGCTGGTCAGCCCCTTTGACCACGGGCTGAACGGCTATGGCTATGTATTACTGTGTGAACCGTCCCGGATTGTCAGCCGTAATGCTGAACTGCTACAACAGTGGCTGGCTGAAAAACTGGCCACCAGCAGCCAGCCGGACATGCTCGAACACCGATAATTGCAGATACAAAAAAGGCCGCCCGAAGGCAGCCTTTCTGACCACTCACCCGGATCAGGTAGTGGTTTTTTCTTCTTCAACCTGATGGCTGACCGCTTCGGCCAGAGTATCAGTATCGATACTGCCAACATGCTGGCCGTCTTCATCCGCCACCACAACCTGCAGGGCATCTTCAGTCAGCATCTGGTGCAGAACTTCCTGAACCGTATCATCCTGCCCGACAACCACGGTATCGCTATGACTGATATCCGTCGGTACCTGCGCCGACATAATCGACTTCGCCAGTAACACACGGGTACGGTTTACGTCAGCAACAAAGCGTTCCACGTAATCATCGGCCGGGTTCATCAGGATATCCTGAGCCGGGCCCTGCTGTACCAGACGTCCATCGTTCAGGATGGCAATCCGGTCACCGATCTTCAGTGCTTCATCCAGATCGTGGGTGATGAAGACGATGGTCTTCTTCAGCTCAACCTGAAGTTCCAGCAGGATATCCTGCATATCGGAACGGATCAGCGGATCCAGTGCCGAGAATGCTTCATCCATCATCAGGATATCAGCATCACAGGCCAGTGCCCGTGCCAGACCAACCCGCTGCTGCATACCACCGGACAGCTGTGCCGGATAATGCTTCTCGAAGCCCTTAAGGCCTACACGCTCGAGCCAATAGTGTGATTTTTCAGTAATGAAGGCAGAGTCTTTTCTCTGCATCTGCAAACCGAATTTAACGTTTTCAATCACGGTACGGTGCGGTAACAGCGCGAACTTCTGGAATACCATCGCCGTTTTTGTCTGGCGGAATTCACGCAGCTGGCTTTCGTTCATTTCGCAGACGTTTTCGCCGTCCACGATGATATTACCGATTGTCGGATCAATCAGGCGGTTAATGTGACGGATCAGCGTCGACTTACCCGAGCCTGACAGCCCCATGATCACCTCAATCGAATGATCATGCAGGTCCATGTTGATGTTATCCAGACCCAGTACATGCTTATGATTCTTCAGCAGATCAGGCTTGCTGATACCCTGCTGCACATGCGGAACAACCGATTTAGGGTTGGCGCCGAAAATCTTCGACAGCCCTTCAATGCGAATTTTAACTTCTTTATCAGACACCGTGACCTCCTTCGCGATGTTTCTGAATACGTAAACCGTACTGCTGCGAAACCCGGTCAAAAATAATTGCAATGGCTACGATCGCCAGACCGTTTAATAAACCCATAGAGAAATACTGGTTGGTGATCGCCTTCAGTACTGGCTGACCCAGACCTTTTACACCGATCATAGAGGCGATTACAACCATAGACAGCGCCATCATGATGGTTTGGTTCACACCGGCAAAGATAGAAGGTAATGCCAGTGGAATCTGAACGTTCTTCAGCTTCTGCCAGGAGGTACAACCATAAGCGTTAGCCGCTTCCACAACATCCGGGTCTACGTGACGGATACCCAGGTTAGTCAGACGAACGATAGGGGGCAGCGCATAAATGATTACTGCAATCAGGCCCGGCACTTTACCGATACCCAGCAGCATAACAACCGGAATCAGATATACGAAACTCGGCATGGTCTGCATGATATCAAGTATCGGGGTCACCACAGCCTGCACCTTATTGGAGCGCGCCATGAGGATACCCAGCGGGATACCGATTGCGATTGCAACAATGGTACAGACGGTAATGATACTGAGCGTACTCATCGTATCTTCCCACATACCGAGATAACCGATAACACTGAAAGCAACAATGACGCCGACGACCAGTTTCCAGCTTCGGCTACCTAAATAAGCAAGGCCAGCTATCGCGAAAATGACCAGAGGCCACGGAGAATTCAGCAGGATTTTTTCGCTCCAGACCAGAAAGGTTAACAGTGGATCGAAAAAGGATTCGAGTGTTTCACCGTAAGCCTGGGTAAACTCACGGAAACTATCGTCGATAGCTTTGCGCATGCTGCGCAGATCGCCTCTCGACATACTCGGGAAGTCAGACCAGCTCATTTTTTGCTCCTTATCAGGAAGGCAGGGTTCCGAAGGTACAGTGAGTACTTTGAAATATTACTCACTGTGACCCTGCCTGCGATTCTTATTATGTGTATAACAGTTGTGCGGTATTACAGTGCAGCTTTAACTTTTTCAGCTACGTCTGCAGGTACCCACTTAGTCCATACATCTTCAAAGTTCTGCAGGAAGTAGTAAGCACCGTCTTCACCGTTTGCCTGGTTATCATCCATGTAAACGATTACCTGGCCCGCCATATTGGAATCATAAGAACGGGTGTTCAGGTACTTCATTTCTTCAGGATGTGATTTAGCAAACTCAGACACCACAACAGTCATTACATCGGAAGGTGTGTAATCAGACTTTCTTGGCTCAGCACAGGTTTCGTTAACGATACACTCATCCCAGTGCGTTTTGTCGTACTCAACACCGAAATCCAGCTTCTTCAGCTCATACTTGGTGATAGGTACAGTTGGCTGCCAGTAGTAACCAAACCATGCTTCTTCGCGGTCATAAGACTTAGCAATCGAACCGTCCAGACCCGCAGCGGAACCCGGATCAACGACGGTAAAGTTATGCTTGGCAAAGTCATATGCAGACGGCTTAGCCAGGTTGTTAGATGCGATCTGGCACGCCCAGCCGGCAGGACAGGTCATAAACTGACCAACATTCGGATCTTCTTTACTTGGGAATAACTGAGGATTGTTCAGAACGTCCTGAACGGTTTTGATTTCCGGATGCGCATCAGCGACAGCCTTAGAAATGAACCAGCCTTCTGCAGCATCGGTAATCAGACGCGGACCACGAACGATGTCACCCTTTTCTACAGCTGCATCAATACGATCGAAAAATGCGTTGGCCCACAGTTCCGGCGCGATGTCCGGCTGACCTTTAGACTCCATGGATGCAAAGGAGGTTACGGTTGATCCCGGGATTAACTCGACGCTACATCCGTAACCTTCTTCAAGAATAATTTTATCCAGATTGGCAGCGAACTCCGCTGAGGCCCAGTTCATTTCAGCGATAGTAACGGTGCCGCAGTCGGCGGCCTGTGTCAGTGAACTTGCAATTACCAATGGTACAGCTGCTAACAGTGTTTTCATGATATCTCCGTCCCATAAAATCGGGCTAATGTTATTGTTTTATAATATGCCTGAAATTCATCTTACAACTCTAATATTTAGAGTTCAAACCTTTATTCATTTTGTCATATAATGAGGCCATTACTTTATGTCATCCTTACTAACTGGTTGAAATTAATAATGAATGAATCAACACACTGGCAAGAAGTTCTGATCGCACTGCGCCGAATTATCCGCGCAACTGATTTGCAGTCTAAACGTGTGTCTAAAAGCTGTGGTCTGACAATTCCTCAGGTAATGGTTTTAAGAGCGATTAAAAATCTCGGCGACGTCACTGTCAGGCGTCTGTCGGTTGACGTATCCCTCAGTCAGGCAACCGTTACAACCATTCTGAACCGGCTGGAAGACCGGCAACTGGTGGAACGGGTACGCAGCGCCAGCGACAGACGTATCGTGAACGCCCGCCTTACCAAACAAGGTATCGAAGTATTGGAAACAGCGCCACCCTTGTTACATGAGGCATTTATCGACCGTTTGGAAAGCCTTGAGAGCTGGGAACAGACTCAGATTTTGTCATCTCTGCAACGTGTCGCCAGCATGATGGACGCCGAGAGCCTAGATGCCTCGCCGCTGTTAGACATAGGCGCCCCTGCCAAGGACACCATCCTTAACAACACTGAGAAGCAGACAAGAGCCGCAGAAGATTAGAGTTCAAAACAAAAATAGTGTGCCGCAAAAAGGCAAAAAGGTGACGCTTTGCGACAATGAAAAACTAACCAAAAGCCTCTCAAACAGACGTTTCAGGCCATTTTTCCAAATGATTTTTAAATTCAGAATAAACCTCCACGGGCTTCTGATTTATCCCTAAAAAGCTTCACCCCTCTCCGTTTCACCAAACGCAGGCCCGCGTATTTAATTGCTTTAGGAATCTGCTAAAGTGCAAACTCAGGCTTTAACTGAAGGATCAGTTATCTGATGTCTCTTTACCTTACTGTAAAAACACTGCATATCCTGAGTGCCGCTGTTCTGTTCGGTACCGGTGCCGGAATTGCGTTCTTCATGTTTCGCAGTTATTTCAGCAGCGATTCCCGGGCCAGGCTTTTTGCGGCCCGGAACACGGTACTGGCTGACTACCTGTTCACACTCCCGGCGGCGATATTCCAACCGATATCCGGCATCTGGCTGATATCTCAGGCAGGCTATAACTGGAATGCCGGATGGTTGCTGACAAGTTATGTCCTGTATCTGCTTATCGGCCTCTGCTGGTTACCTGTCGTGAGAATTCAGATCATGCTGAAGCAGCAGCTTAATGCTGCCCATGCCACCGGTAATCCTTTGCCTGCTAACCATAAAACACTCTTTCACTGGTGGATAGCACTGGGTATACCTGCATTTATCAGTATTCTTCTGATCTTTTTCCTGATGGTGCTCAAGCCCGTATGAATACCGATAACAGCCAACCGGTGTTCAGTCATATTTTTGCTGAACAATGGCCTCAGCTTCCGGCGGTGATGCATAAACATTACCTCAACAGACCCTACTCCAATGATCATACCCGGGTAACAGGTACCATTAATGTCTGGTGCGCGCGGCCATTAAAACTGATCGCCGGGCTGCTCTGGCGGCTTAAAGGCATCCCGCCTCACAGTGAAACGCATGTGCCGATCACCGTCGACTTTTACAGCTCAGCACATAACAACCACTTCCGGTTTGAGCGTACTTTCCGATTTAAGAACCGCCCTCAGTACCGGTTTGTCTCTGCAATGGAACCCATTAAAGACAACCTGATGATCGAAAGAATGTCCGGCCATATAGGCTGGCTTTTGCGTTACTCGTGGGAAAACCGGAAGGTAAAACTGAAGCACCATGGCTACGCAGTCTGTCTGGGAAAGCTCAGAATTCCTTTACCTGTGACCTGGCTGATCGGTAAAGGGTATGCGGAAGAATGGGCGCTGGATGAAAACCGGTTTGCAATGTGTATGCATATATCCCACCCCTGGTGGGGAAAACTCTACCAGTACGAAGGTGAGTTCATGATCAGCCAGTTACCTGACACTGCCGGCATAAAAGGATCAGTGAACTTATGAAACATATACTTATCATCGGCGGTTACGGCAACTTTGGCCGCTTTATCAGTCAGACAATTGCCAAAGAAACCGGGATTCAGCTAACCATTGCCGGCCGCTCGGCAGAAAAAGCAGAAGCGCTGATCAGGGAATTACCGAACGACGTTCCCATGCAGAGTTACCGGTTAGATATCCGTGAACCGTTACAAAAGCACCTAATGCACCTTAAACCGGACATTGTCATACACACATCAGGGCCTTTCCAAAAACAGGGCTACGACGTCGCTCAGGCCTGCATTGACTGCGGCGCGCATTATATCGATCTGGCCGATGGCCGGGAATTTGTCAGCAGTATCGCCACCCTGAACAGCGCTGCCCGGGAAAATGATGTACTGGTTGTCAGCGGGGCCAGTTCAGTGCCCGGGTTAACATCAGCAATCGTCGATAAATACTTACCTGAATTCAGCCATCTGGAGAGTCTCGACTACGGCATTACCACTGCTCAGAAAACCACCCGGGGACTGGCAACCACAGCCGCCATTCTGGGCTATACCGGCCAACCGGTGAAGACACTCACCGCGGGCAAGCCAGATACAATTTTTGGCTGGCAGGGACTCAGAATCAGAAAATACCCACAACTGGGCTGGCGGTTACTGGGTAACTGCGACATTCCCGACCTGACGTTATTTCCGGAGCGTTATCCCGGCCTCAGAAACATACGCTTTTATGCCGGCCTGGAAATCCCGCTGATTCACATTGCTCTCTGGCTGCTTTCCTGGGGCGTGCGGGGCGGTCTGATCAGAAACCTGAGCGGTTCAGCACCGCTCTTACTGCGGCTGTCATTTCTGTTTGACTGGCTGGGCACCGCCAACAGCGGCTTTCATATGCAACTGAGCGGTACTGATCATAACGGTGATGCCAGGCAAATCTGTTTTGAACTGACGGCCCGGTCCGGCGATGGCCCTTTTATTCCCTGTATGCCCGCCATTTTACTGACCCGAAAGTTACTGACAGGCGGATTAACACAGCGCGGCGCTCAGGCCTGTATCGGACTGATCAGCCTGGATGAATACCTGAACGCCCTGAGCGAGCTGGATATTTCCTGGACGGTAACAGAGTAAGGCGCTTATCCGACTACAGTCGCTGGCTGGCAGCCAGCAAGTCAGACTCCAGGGTCTGCCATGCGGAAGGATTCCGGCCGATCACTTCAATACGGCTGTCATACACCTCATCCAGTGCGGTACTGCTCATCAGTCCGTCAACGATGTTAAAGGCAAAGATCCCTTCATCGGTGATAAACACGCCTTTGACCCGTTCAGCTTCTATGCCCATCAGAATGGACTCCAGCGTGATAAAGTCGAATTCAAAATCCGGCTGAAAAATCCAGCCGCTGCTGAAATAACCGTCACCTTTATTATCTTTACGCAGATAGCCTTCTGCCGGCATATCCGGTGTAGCAGCAAACACATCGCCATGACCGTGACCATGAGAATGCTGAGCTTTAGTTTCAGGCTGCGGTTGCCAGTGGCAGGGAGCATTCAGCCATTGCCGCTGTAACCGGCCATGCGCTACCGGATAAACCGGCCTCTCAGTAATCTGTTGCTGCGCCAGATAGGTATTTAACTGTTGCAGTTCATCTGCTTCATATAAATCACTTTTATGGGCAATGATGCAGTCTGCAACCCGGATCTGCTGCTGATAGGTTTCATCCGCGGTATAGTCCGGGTCAGACAGCTTGCGGGCATCCACAAGGGTAAGGGTTGCCTGCAACTGAATCACATCACTGTATTCAGCACTTCGCAGGCTGGCGAGCACTTCCTCGGGATGCCCAAGGCCGGTAGGCTCGATCAGCAAACGGTCAGGTTTTGCCCGCTGAATCAGTTGGTTAAGCGCCATCTGCATAGGTAAACCTGCGGTACAGCACATGCAGCCGCCCGGCACTTCCCGCATAAATATGCCGTCTTCGGCGTCCTCCCCCATCATGCTGGCATCGATGCCGACTTCACCGAACTCATTAACCAGTACGGCCCAGCGCTCATTATCCGGCTTGTTTGCCAGCAGGTGCTGTATGGCGGTGGTTTTGCCTACCCCCAGAAAACCGGTAATTACATTGGTAGGAATCGCATTAAACTGCATACAAATAAGCTCCGAAGAAAGGATCTGCAGACCACTGAACGGTAAAGAATGGATCAGCCGGCTAAATCAGCCAGGCTGTCGAGAATCAGATCCGGCTGATATTCAGCAACAGACTTGCCATGGTTAAAACCATAGCTAACAGCGACCACCGGACACTCTGCCGCTTTGGCTGCCAGTATATCGTTCGCTGAATCACCCACCATCAGAGTTTGTGATGGCGATGCATTCAGCACCTTCATCGCATGCAGCAAAGGTAAGGGATGCGGTTTCTTTTCCGCTAAACAGTCGCCACCGAGCACCAGTTCAAAATACTGTGTCAGGCCGAACTGCTGCAGCAGATGTTCTGTAAAAGGCAGGGGTTTATTGGTCACCAGCCCCATCGGGATATTCAGGCTGGCCAGCGCTTCAAGGCAAGCTCCCACCCCGGGGTATAAACGGCTTTGCTGGCCGCTCACGTCACCATAGTGCTGAAGAAACAGTTCCAGCGCCTGCTCTGCCAGGGCATCCGGCTCACTGTCAAAAATATCGTAACGGTCCAGCAATGCCCGGCGAACCAGTACCGCTGCTCCGTTACCGATCCAGCAGCTGACTTTGTCTTCGCCGGCCGGAGGCCGGTCCAGATCCGCCAGCATCCGGTCAATCCCTGCTGCCAGATCCGGCAGGCAATCTATCAGGGTGCCATCAAAATCAAACAGCACCAGCGCCGGTAACTGCCCGGCAAACAGGGATTTCATCACCGCCGTTATGCCTGCGCCAGTTCTTCACGCATTTTGGTGATCGTTGCCTGATAGTCATCCGTATTAAAAATGGCAGAACCGGCCACAAAGGTATCCGCACCAGCCTGGGCAATTTCACGGATATTACCAATGCCCACGCCGCCGTCCACTTCCAGACGGATGTCATAGCCACTGGCATCAATACGCTCGCGTACCTGACGCAGCTTATCCAACGTCGAAGGGATGAATTTCTGACCGCCAAAACCCGGGTTAACAGACATCAGCAGGATCATATCCACCTTATCCATCACATGATCAAGGTAGTGCAGCGGAGTTGCCGGGTTGAATACCAGACCGGATTTACAACCACCATCACGGATCATCTGCAGCGAACGGTCGATGTGATCAGAACCTTCCGGATGGAAAGTAATGATGCTGGCACCGGCATCGATGAAATCTCCGATCAGACGGTCCACAGGACGTACCATCAGATGCACGTCAACCGGGGCGGTAATGCCATAATCACGCAGCGCCTTACATACCATAGGGCCAATTGTCAGGTTTGGAACATAGTGATTGTCCATCACATCAAAATGTACGTAATCCGCACCCGCAGCGAGTACATTTTCAACTTCTTCGCCCAGGCGGGCAAAATCTGCTGATAATATAGAAGGAGCAATCTTAAAATCGGCCATGGCAGTCGCAACTCTTGAAATAATAATGGCGCCTATTGTACTGTCGGAACATCTAAACACAACACGAAAGCAGCCTGTGCAGACAACTGAAAACTCTTTAACACACCGCTGGCCTACCGGACTCCGGCAACTTATATGCGGTTCGCTGCTGTCATACTGTGCGTTTATCCCCTTTACGGCACAGGCTGAAGAAAATAATGGCGCCGCCGGCATGACAGAAATGTCTGACACCCAGCAGGGTGACAGCATGTCCGAAGCAGGTGAAACAAAGCGCGTCCCCCGCAGTATTCCTAACCCGGCCGCCCAACGGGCTGCCGCGCTGGCACAGGAACAGTCTCCGGAAACTGAAATTATCTGGCTGAAAACTGACAAAGAAACCCAACTGAGCCTGTTCATGCCCAGCGGCATTACCGAATCCTATGGCGGGATCATCCTGTTTCACGGCAGCATGGCTACCCCGGACTGGCCGGACATCATCCGACCGCTACGGCTGACCCTGAGCGATCAGGGCTGGGCAACCTTATCGGTGGCGTTACCCGACCCGAACCCGGCGCCTGTTCCGGAGCGAATGATGCAAGCTTCGGTACCGTCAGGTTCCGGTGATGGCACCGAAACCGGCTCCGCAGATGACACCGGACTGGCAGAAGCTGCAGCCACTGAAGCGGCGATGACAGAATCCGCCATGTCAGGCGATACCATGACAAACAGCATGGCCAAAGAAGAGAGCCCTCCCAAAGAGCCTTATATTGACCAGCTCACCAGAATTGCCATTGCCGCCAGTACACAGTTAACTGACCGGGAACAGAACCGGCAGATTATAATAGGTATTGGCACCGGCGCAGTGTGGGCAGCAGCCTATATCGCCCAGGCGCAGGACGAGCAAAACATCCGCCTGCTGATGATCGACCCGCGTCAGCCTGACGACCCGTCGGCCCCACAGCTAAGCGAACTGATCCCCCTGCTGGACAGCGAGACGGTTCTTGATCTGTATTTTGAAAACAGCGAGTTCAGTAAAGCACAGGCCAGACACAGGCTGCGCCTGAGTATGCGCAGTAAACTGCCGGACTACCGTCAGATAAAAATTAATCAGCGCCCGGATGACAGCAAACGTGAACAGCAATGGCTGGCGAAAAAAGTCCGCGGCATCCTGAAAACTAACATCATCGACGCGGATTTTGCCAGAACCACCAAAGGCCGGCTGGAAACGGAAAAAGCCATGCAGCTGATGCCCGGGGGCTGATTCAGTTTTTCCGGGCCTGACGGATACGGTCATAGGCGGACTGAATTTCCTGGGTCTTTTCCTTGGCCAGTTGCATCATTTCTTCCGGCAGCCCTTTCGCCACCAGCTTATCGGGATGATGCTGACTCATCAGGCGGCGGTAGGCTTTCTTCAGCTCCGCATCACTGACATCTTCTGACACCCCCAGCACGCCATACGCTTCTTTCAGCAGAGTCGCCTGAGACACTGAGCCATGCTGATGGGACTGATAACTGTGTTGCTGATATGAAAACTGAGACTGCATTCTGGCCATTAGCGCGGCCATTTCCGCCTGCGACATATGCAACAGGGCACAGACCTCGCGGATAATTGCCAGCTCCGCTTCACTTACCTGCCCATCCGCCATCGCGGCCTGCAGCTGAATCTCGACAAACATCAGTTTCAGCGGCACCCGGTAACGTATCAGCGCACTTAATGGCCGTAATACATCAGCAATATCGAAGTGTTCATCTTTACCCCGGGTAAACAGCTCAATCGCCTGCTTTTGCCGCTCGCTGCTCAGCCCCATACGGTTCATCACATCACGGGCGTACTGAATTTCTTCCTGGCTCACCCGGCCATCGGCTTTCGCCAGCTTTCCCATCACAGAAAAAGTGGCTTTAAAAAAAGCATCCTGAGGATTCAGTGCATTGCCCAGCAGATTCTTCAGCCCCTTGGAGAGGGCAACACCGATCGCACCGCCCAGCAACAGCCCGAACAAACCACCGGACATCAGACCAATCAGCCCGCCAATCACCAGAGCCGTACTGTTGTTTCGGATCATTTGTCCGAAGTTTTCACCGGAACGCTGTGCATCGAATGCCATTCGCTACTTCCCAAATTAAATAGATGTCGTCACGCCCCTAAACCAGGGACGCAAAAAGTTACTCAGCAGTTATATGATTGCCTGTTAAATCTTTTTCAACCGCCTGCAACCGCTCAATTGTGCCTATATCCCGCCAGTAACCGGCATAGTGTTCGCCGCTCACCAGACCTTTAGCCATTGCTTCACGCAGTAACGGTGCCAGCGCAAACTTACCCGACTGACAACCGACGAATAAGCGTGGGGATAAAATACTGATACCGCTGAACGTTAACCGTTCCCCATCCCCTTCGCTAACATTACCTCCCGTCAGTATAAAATCGCCGTCAGGATTGTGCTCAGGGTTATTCACCATCACCAGATGCGCCAGCGCACCGCTGGCATCCAGACGGGCCTGCGCCGCCAGCAGTGACTTCGTCGGATAATCCGTAAAGACATCACCGTTGATGACCGCAAACGGTTCCTCTTGTGGCGACACCAGCGGCAAAGCCTGAAAAATACCACCACCGGTTTCCAGTGCGTCAGACTCCGGCGAGTAGACTATCCCGGCACCATAAGGTTCACCGTTACCCAGCGCGCGTTCCAGCTGTTCACCCAGCCAGGCATGGTTGATCACCAGCTCAGTGATCCCGCCCGCCACCAGACGCTCAATATGATATTCAATCAGCGCTTTACCGGCTACTTTGATCAGCGGCTTGGGCGTCGTCAGTGTCAGCGGACGCATCCGGGTACCCAGCCCTGCCGCCAGAATCATCCCGCGCATCATTTAAACCACTTATCCAGCAGTGCTGTATCGAAGTGCTCAGAGGCATACATTGCCGGGACCACCACTTCGTTGAGCCAGGCAGCAAACGTCAACAGGTCCTGATACCGCGAACAGACCCGGATGATGTAATGCAGGGTTCGGGGAATATCCGCCAGATAGCCGTCTTTACCGTCACGCAGTTTCAGCCGGGCAAAAATACCGCTGGCTTTAAGGTGACGCTGCACCCCCATCAGATCAAACCAGTAATAGAATTCGGTACGGTCGAAGCTTTCCAGTACACCTTCAGCTTCCAGCTGAGCTCCGTACTGATCCACCCAGCCATAAACCTTGATATCCGGCCAGGCGATATAACAGTCCCGCAGCAATGACACCAGATCATAGGTCACCGGGCCAATAACGGCGTCCTGAAAATCAATCACACCCAGCGAGTCACCGCATACCATCAGATTCCGGCTATGGTAATCCCGGTGCACGGCAACCTGCGGCTGTGCCCGGGCACTGTTCACCAGCTGCGCACAGACTTCTTGCCAGAGATGTTCCACACCCGGCTTGATTGTCAGCCCCAGCAAGTCCTGCAGAAACCAGTCATGGAACAGGGCCATTTCCCGCTGCAACAAGGCTTCGTCATATTCAGGCAGCGGGAAGCCGGCAACGTCGGTCGCTTTCTGGATCAGCAGCAACTCATCCAGTGCGCGGGTATATAAGTCATCAGCAGAGCTATCATTCAGGTGTGGCAGATATTGCTCATCCCCCAGATCACTTAACAGCATATATCCAAGCGATAAATCAGCGGCAATGACCTGTGGAACCTTTATACCCTGGCTGTACCAGCTGTCGGCAATCTTAACAAAGGGCAGGCTGGCTTCTTTTTCCGGCGGAGCATCCATCAGAATCCAGCTTTGCTGACCACTGATCAGCCGAAAGTAACGCCGAAAGCTCGCATCGCCCGACACCGGCTGGCACTGCCAGTCTGACGCCAGATCAATTCCCGATGCCGCACAAATGTCGACCACCCAGGCACGCAACCCGGCCAATCGTTGACCCATAATTTTAATCCTCTAGCATAGATGCGCCGGAATGTTTTATCATTCAGCGCTTTAGTGCGTATATTACTCGAAATAACGGTTTGGCGATAAACAAAATCGAAGCACATTTTTCCGCTGTAGAATGGATAGGCCGGATGCCCTTTAAAAGACAATCTTCATATTTACTTACCTTAGCGGTCGCTGCCGCTATGTCGCCTTCGTTATATGCCGCACCCGCCGATTTATGGCAATGCCAGACCCAGGCCGACGGCAGCTGGCAATGTGCCGGCAGCGATACACCGGCAGAACCGGCTTTTTCTGACCCTGCTAATGTTCCGACCCAGCCACTGAACACACCTGAAGCGGTGTCTCAACCTGAATCAGTCAATGTTTCACCGGCAGCGTCAGCACCGGCCGTTGCACCGGCGGCCATCCGCACAGAAGACAAGCAACAGCAAGCATCTCAGGCAGCGGTGCTGAACGCCCCTGCAGCAGACCTGGCAGCCCGGCAACTGGACTGGCAACCGGGTGAAGGCGGCCAGTGCGGCCGCTATGTTGAACCTGAGTATCCTGTAGCAGAAGCAGGTAAAGAAGAAGAAATCATCATCAATGCCGATCAGTCCCTGACTCAGATTGGCCAGACATCCACCATGCGGGGTGATATACGTGTCCGTCAGGGCAACCGCACCATCAGCAGTGACGAAGCTACCCTGTACGAAACCACCAATACCGCAACCCTGCAGGGCAATGTGATATACCGGGAGCCGGGACTGCTGATTGTGGGTGACAATGCCCAGGCCAATATAGATACCAGCGAAACCCGGATTGAAGCCGCTGATTATGTCATGCATCAGCAAGGCATCCGGGGTTCTGCGGTGAGCATTACCCGCCAGCCGGACAGCAAAATCAACCTGCAGGACACCTCCTACACCAAGTGTCCTCTGGGGGATGAAAGCTGGAAAATCAACGCCGATGAAGTCGTGCTTGATCCGGAAGAAGGTTTCGGTACTGCCAAACATGCCACCCTGCGCATTGGCGACGTACCTGTATTCTACTATCCGTACTTCACCTTCCCGATTGATGATAAGCGCCGCTCCGGTTTCCTTTACCCGACCATGGGCTATTCCGACGGTGACGGGCTGGAACTGGCAACCCCGTATTACTTTAATATCGCCCCAAACATTGACGATACGCTGACACCGCACCTGTACAGCAGCCGCGGCCTGTCTCTGGATAACGAACTGCGGTACATGAACAGCTACAGCTATAACGTACTGAGCACCGCATACCTGCCGAACGACCGTAAAGCAGACAAGGACCGCTGGCTGGTTGACGCCGAGCACCGCGGCTATCAGGGGAACTGGCGTTCAACAATTGATTACACCCGGGTCAGTGACGACGACTACTTTAACGATCTGAACACCGGCCTTGAAGTAAACCGGCAGGACCATCTGGACCAGATTGCCCAGGCAAGCTATGTCACCGATAACTGGACAGCGACAACCCGTGTTCAGTCTTATCAGACCATAACCGACGCCACCCAGCCTTACCGGAAGCTGCCACAGATTTCCCTGCAAGGCAGCCAGAGTGATCTGGTAGACGGTTCTGATCTTGAGCTGAGTTATCAGGCAGACTTCACATCCTTTGAACGGGATAACGACAACCTGACCGGCGTTGACCGTGTGAATGGTCAGCGTGTTCACCTGCAGCCGTCTGTCAGTATTCCGTTCCGCTGGCCCTGGGCTTACGTAACGCCCAAAGCCACTCTCTGGTCTTCACAGTACAAGCTTGATGATCAGGTGGCCGGCAAGTCCGACAGCATCAGCCGTACGGTGGGCGTGCTCAGTGTCGACAGCGGCCTGAGCTTTGAGCGTACAGTCAATGAATCCGGCATGATTCAGACGCTGGAACCACGCCTGTTTGCCCTCTACGTGCCTGAAGAAGACCAGACCGCCATTCCGAATTTTGATACCGCCGAATACAGCTTTACATACAGCTCTCTGTTCCGGGAAAACCGCTTCAGTGGTTATGACAAGATCGGTGATACTCAACAGCTGACACTGGGACTGAGCTCCGGGTTCTACCGCAGCAACGGCAGCGAAGTGGCCCGGCTGGGCATTGCCCAGGCCCATTATTTTGCCGACCGCGAAGTTCAGTTGGAAAGCACCACGGCAGCCGACACCAGCAAGCGTTCCAATGTTGCCCTTGAAGCCAGCTGGAATGTAACCGACGCCCTGCGGATCAGCAACGACAGCGAACTGGACGCCAGTGACTATCATTTAATCGAAAACAATCTTAAATTCAGTTACTCTCCGAACGTCAACAAAGTTTTCAGCCTGGGCTTCCGTGACCGTGAAGACACCCGCGAACAGGCAGACCTGTCATTTATCTGGCCGGTTGCAAAAAAATGGAGCGTTCTGGGACGCTGGCAGGAAGATATCCGGAACAATACGACCCCGGAAGCACTCTTAGGTGTTGAGTACTCCGACTGTTGCTGGCAGGTACGGGTTGCCGCCAGAGAGTATCTGCCAAGTGGCAGCACCGAAAGGGACAGCGGAATTTATATACAGTTTGTCCTGAAAGGGCTGGGCGCTTTCGGCCAAGGCAAAGGCTTATTCGATAACATTACCGGTTTTGAAGAACGTGAAAAACAAAATGACTATTAAGTGTATGCGCCCGTTCGGGGCCAAGCTCATCAAGCCGGCAATGGCGGCTATCGCGCTCAGCGCATCTGTGTCAGCGTTTGCTGCCACCTCTCTGGACCGGGTGATTGCAATCGTCAATGACGACATCATTATGCAAAGTGAACTGGAAGCCCGCGAAAACATAATCCTGCACCGTCTGGCCCGCAGTAACGCGACCCAGCCGCCGGCGGAAGCGCTGCGTAAACAGGTACTGAACCGCCTGATTGTCGACCGGGTCCAGATGCAACTGGCTGATGAGCGGGGAATCCGCGTCAGCGATAACGAGCTCAATGCGGCCCTTAACCGGATCGCCGGCCAGTCAGGCCTGAGCCTGGCTCAGTTCCGTGAGACCCTGATTGCTGAGGGCCAGGACTACGCTAAGGTGCGTAACCAGATCCGTCAGGAATTACTGATCAGTGAAACCCAGCGTCAACTGGTTAACAGCCGTATTAATGTATCCCAGCAGGAAGTTGACAACTTCCTCAGCTCAGATCAGGGAAAACTGGCCGCTTCAAAAAGCTATAACCTGAGCCTGATTCTGATTGAAGTTCCGCCACAGGCTGATGCTACAACCATCCAGCAGGCCGCTGAAATCGCCGCTGAAATCAGCAGTGAATTACAGAACGGTGCCGATTTTGCAGAACTGGCTCTGGAACGCTCCGCCGGAAATAACGCCTTAAGAGGTGGTCAGCTGGGCTGGAAAAAAGCCGCTGAGCTACCCCCTGCTTTCGCACAGGCGCTCGGGGCTCTGGAAAAAGGCCAGGTAACAGCACCTATTCGCACCCCGAACGGCTTTCACATTCTTAAAGTAAACGACACCCAGCAGGGAAATGTACAAATGGTCGATCAGACCGAAGTACGCCACATCCTGCTTAAGCCAACTGAAATCCGTTCCAAGGCCCAGACGCTGCGGGAAATAAAATCCCTGTACAACCGTCTGGCACTGGGTGAACCGTTTGCCGAACTGGCAAAAGAATTCAGTGATGACCCGGGCAGCGGTGCAGAAGGCGGCGCTTTAGGCTGGGCTCAGCCAGGCCAGATGGTCCCTGAATTTGAAGAAGTCATGCGTAAAACACCGGTTGGTGAAGTCAGCATCCCGTTTGAAACCCGTTTTGGCTGGCACATTCTTGAGGTAACCGACCGCCGCCAGCAGGATCTGGGTGAAGAAATGCTGACCAATCAGGCACGGGCCAGCATCCGTGAGCGCAAGTTCAACGAAGAGCTGCAGAACTGGTTACGGGAGATCCGTGCCAAGGCATATATTGAGCTGAAATAATGCCGGATCAGATCTTCAAGTTAGCACTGACACCGGGCGAACCTTCGGGTATCGGCCCGGATCTGTGCATTCAGATTGCCCAGCAGGGCCATCAGCAACAACTGATTGCCATTGCCGATCCGCACATGCTTGCTGAACGGGCTGCACAGCTGCAACTCCCCCTGGAAATCCGTCAGTACGACGCCAGCGAGCCGGCACAAAGCACCCCTGCAGGCTGTCTGTGGGTTGACCCAGTCCCCTGTAAAACCGCAGTGACAGCCGGACAACTCGATACGGCCAACGCCCAGTATGTACTGGACACCCTGACCCGGGCGACGACCGGCTGCATGAACGGTGAGTTTTCTGCCATTGTCACCGCCCCGGTACACAAAGGCATCATCAACGATGCCGGCATTCCGTTCAGCGGACACACCGAGTTTCTTGAAGCCCTGACCGGCAGCGATAAAGTCGTTATGATGCTGGCAACTCAAGGGTTGCGTGTCGCGCTTGCCACCACCCACCTGCCATTACTGGAGGTACCGGGCGCAATTACAGCCCCCTTACTGCAGCAAGTCATCCGGGTACTGCATCAGGACTTACAACAACGCTTTGGCTTACAACAGCCACGTATTCTGGTTGCCGGCCTGAACCCCCATGCAGGAGAAGGCGGACACATGGGGCGGGAAGAAATCGAAACAATTGAACCGGCCCTTGAAAAGCTGCGTCAGGAGGGTATAAACCTCACTGGCCCGCTACCGGCAGACACCCTCTTTACTGAAAAATACCTGCAGCAAACCGATGCTGTCCTTGCGATGTATCACGATCAGGGATTACCTGTTCTAAAATACAAAGGCTTTGGCAACGCCGTCAATATTACGCTGGGCCTGCCCATTATCCGCACATCAGTGGATCATGGCACCGCCCTTGATCTGGCCGGCAGCGGCAAGGCCGATACCGGCAGCCTGCTGACCGCCATCGACTATGCGGCAGAAATGGCCAGCCACAGCAATCAGGATAACTGAGCTATCATTGCTTCAGTTATCCACAAAGAACCCCAACGGAACGTCATTCATGAGTAAAAAACCCGTCGGCCACAAAGCCCGCAAACGCTTTGGCCAGAATTTCCTGCATGATCAGGGCATCATTCGCCGGATCATTCGCTCCATCGCACCGCAGGAAGACCAGCATCTGGTAGAAATCGGCCCAGGCCTGGGGGCTATTACTGAAGAATTACTGCCCGAATGCCAGCAACTGAATGTCGTGGAACTGGACCGGGACCTGATTCCTATTCTGCGTACCAAGTTCTTCAGTTACGCGGATAAATTCAACATTCATGAAGCGGATGCCCTGAAGTTTGACTTTGCATCCCTGCACCAGGCCCCGCAGCCACTGCGTGTTGTCGGTAACCTGCCGTATAACATCTCGACGCCGCTGATTTTTCATCTGCTGAGCTATGCTGAAGAGATCGAAGACATGCATTTCATGTTGCAGAAGGAAGTTGTTGACCGTCTGGCAGCACAGCCAGGGGACAGTGCTTATGGCCGTCTGGGCATTATGGCGCAGTACTACTGCCACGTAGAACCACTCTTTATTGTGCCACCGGAAGCGTTTGACCCGGCCCCCAAAGTTGACTCGACAATCGTCCGGCTGATCCCATACAAAAAAGTCCCCCACCCGGCTAAGGATGTTGATAAACTGGAAGTCGTCGTCAGAACCGCCTTCGGTCAGCGTCGCAAAACTTTACGAAATAACCTGAAGCCGCTGATCAGTGCCGATGATATTCAGGCGCTGGACATCGACCCGGGCCTGCGCCCGGAACGTCTGAGCCTGCAGGAATTTATCCGCATCAGTGATTTCATCAGCACTAAACAGAGCGACTAAACAGATGATTGCCGCATTAGAACAAGAAAGTATCGCCATTAACGTGGAAACATCGTACCTTCCGGAGCAGTCTGATCCGGATAAAAAACGCTTTGTTTTTTCTTACCATATCACCATCACCAACCACGCCAGCCAGCCGGTTCAGCTGCTTAACCGCCGCTGGCTGATCGTTGACGGCGACGAACAGGTACAGGAAGTCAAAGGGGAAGGCGTAGTCGGTGAGCAACCGGTCATTGATCCGACAGAAAGCTACAGCTATACCAGTGGCACAGTACTGGCCACCAATGTCGGCAGCATGCAGGGACATTATGAAATGAAGGCCGAAGACGGCCAGACCTTCAATGCTGAAATTGCGCCGTTCACACTGGCACAGCCAAACGCACTGCACTGATCAGGCCCGCTATGACCCATTACGCCATTGGTGATATACAGGGCTGCTTTGACGAACTTATCCAACTGCTGGACACCCTGAGCTTCGGCCCGGAAGACACACTGTGGGTTGCCGGTGATCTGGTTAACCGTGGACCCAAGTCACTGGAAACCCTGCGTTTTCTGAAAGAACTCGGCAGCCAGACCCGAATTGTACTCGGCAATCATGATCTGCACCTGCTGGCGATTCATTACGGCACCACCACTCAGCGGCGCAGCGATACCTTCGACGAAATTCTTAATGCCCCGGACCGCGACGACCTGATGGACTGGTTACGCCACCAGCCCCTGCTGGTTCATGACGAAGCCCTTGGCTATACCATGGTGCATGCCGGTATTCCGCCTAACTGGTCATTAAAGAAAGCCCGCAGCTGTGCCAAAGAAGTTGAACAGGTGCTGCAAAGTACCCTTGCCATTGAGTATTTCCGCAACATGTACGGCAACAAGCCGGACCGCTGGAAGAAATCTATTCAGGGCTGGGAACGGCTGCGGATGATCACCAATTACTTCACCCGGATGCGCTTTTGCAGCGACAAAGGCCGGCTCGACTTTCTCGCCAAGGGTGCCCTGAGCAGCCAGCCGGAAGGTTTTTTACCCTGGTTTGAACATCCGGGAAAAACCGTCGACAAGCACCGTATTATTTTTGGACACTGGGCTGCACTGGAAGGCAAAGCCGACCACCATAACGTATTTGCCCTGGATACCGGCTGCGTATGGGGTAATACCCTGACAGCCATGCGCCTTGAAGATCAGCAGCTATTCAGTGTCCCAAGCCTGAAACAACCGGAGTAAAGCAATGGAAACCTATCAGTGTATTAATATCGAACAGGCAGTTGCCCTGATGGAAGACGGCGCCGTCGTTGTGGATATTCGCGACCCGCAAAGTTTTGCCGCCGGACACATTGTCAGCGCCAGCCATCTGAGCAATGAAACCCTGCATACCTTTATTACCTCAGCGGATATGGATCAACCGGTCATTGTCTGTTGTTACCACGGTCACAGTAGCCAGTCTGCGGCACAACTGCTGATTGGCCAGGGATTTGATCAGGTATACAGCCTCGACGGCGGCTACCAGCTCTGGCAGGCAAACAAGCCTGAAATGTGCAGCGCCCCGGAAGCATAAATATGCAGGTCTATCTGGTGGGCGGCGCGGTTCGCGACAAACTTCTGGGGTATCCGGTGTATGACCGGGACTGGGTCGTGGTCGGTGCGTCACCGGAAATCATGTTACAGCAAGGCTTCCGGCCTGTCGGCCAGGACTTCCCCGTATTTATCCACAAGGACAGCGGAGAAGAATATGCACTGGCCCGCACGGAACGTAAATCAGGCAAGGGCTACACCGGCTTTCAGTATCATGCCAGCCCGGATGTCACCCTTGAAGAGGATTTACTGCGCCGCGACCTGACCATCAACGCTATGGCTGAAAGCGCCGACGGTCAGATTATCGACCCGTATAATGGTCAGCAGGATCTGCAACAGCGCATTCTGCGCCATGTATCCCCCGCATTTGCTGAAGACCCGCTACGGGTGTTGCGTGTCGCCCGGTTCGCCGCACGCTACGCCCATCTGGGCTTCACCCTGGCACCGGAAACACTGGCGCTGATGCAACAACTGGCCAGCAGTGACGAACTTGAGTTTCTCACCCCGGAAAGGGTCTGGCAGGAAATGCAGCGGGCACTGGGCGAACAAAGCCCGCAAACATTTTTCCGGATACTGGAAGACTCTCACGCCAACGGCAAGCTGTTCCCTGAGCTGCCCATTCGCCCTGCAGAACTGCTACTTCTGAATACATCGGCATCAGCTGAAGTCCGCTGCGCCCTGCTGTTACTTAAAACAGCTACTGACGCCTCAGTCATTAAGACCTTCAGTGAACGGCAGCGGTTACCGAACCTGTTTCGTGACCTGGCCCTGCAGCTGTTCCGCGGTGCCGACGATCTGCTTAACTTTCCCCACCTGACATCCGATGCCCGCCTGCAGTTAATTCTGGATTTAGATTTACTCCGCCGTCCGGAACGGTTACACAATCTGTTCACGGCCTGCAGAATACTCAATGATCAGCAAGCCCTGGCTGCTGAAGTTCAGCTTCCGGACCTCCTGACCCAACTGGGCAGCATAACGCCCCGGGAAATCATGGCAGAGGGTTTTAAAGGCAAGGCACTGGGAGAGGAAATCAGGCGGCGTCAGCTCACTATCTGCGAACAGGCCAGTCATCCTCAAGGCCAATAAGCGGACATTCCATTACGGCAGCCACGGCTGTCAGTAACTCACGTTCGACCACAGAGACTTTACCGTCCTGACGGGCACAGCGCACCAGCCCCTTAAGATAGCGGGATTTCAGTAACGGCCCCGCCGCCGCAAGAATGAATACCGCCTCACTGAATGCCTTAAGCTCAGTTTCAGCGCTGGGCTGCTGAGGTAACAACTCAATATTGTAAAAGCCGGCGGTATTGGCCGCCAGATTAAAGTGCCGTTCAAGATCAGCCCCACTGCTGTCTGACTGCCTTCCGTGCCAGACAAGCATGGATGCGACCCGTTCAAATGCCCCGGCCTGATCATCTTCAGACTGTTCCAGCATCCGCGCCCGGCGGCGTATACCGTAGTGACCATCACAGTAGTGGCCGGTTAACTGATACAGGCACCACTCAAACAGATCAATCTGTTTATCGGCCCTGATCAGCTTCATCAGCACACGCTTATAACCACGATACTGCTCTGCTGACTGCAGCTTGAGGGCTGGCATTGCCATCAGCACCCAGGGTAAATAAGCGCCGCGGGACACGTCTTTCAGCATTTCTGTGAGTGTTTCTGCCTGTTCAGCCAGCGCCGGATCAAACTCAGATAACAGATACATCTGCTGTTCACGCAAAGATATATCCGGCGCCAGCAGCAACACCGGGAGGATGGCCCGGGCAGCAAAAGCGTCGTGGGCAATGTCTGCCAGCGTATCCGGCAATTCGGTTTCAGACACCAGATCCAAATCCGAAACCCCGGCCACATCCAGCACCGCACTGCTGAGTATCATGGTGGTCACCGCCCCCAGCACCTGCTGTTTGCGGTCACCATCATGCTCTTTAACCTGCTCTCTGGCCTGCTGCCAGCGATCTTCAGAAAAACAGCCATCCCAGTTCGGTTCAATTGCCTGAATACGTTGCCGCAACGGCGGATGCGTCGCCAGCAAACTCATCGCCGCACCATTAATATTGGCAAAAAACAGATGACTGGCTTCATGACAGCGGTGATTCTCGACCCGGCTGCTGCTCTTTATACTGCCAATCGCCTTCAGGGCACCGGCAATACCCGCCGGGTTACGGGTTAACCGTACCGCTGCTGCATCCGCCAGAAACTCCCGTTGTCGCCCCACAGCGGCTTTAATGACTCTGGCGCCGGCAATGCCTGTCCAGCCGATGGCAAACAAGCCCAAACCAAAGGGTTTCGCCCGGACAGATGTCCGGCTGTAAAGCAGCTCACGGCCAATCTCACCGATCCACATCAACCCGTGCAGCAACACCAGCAAACGCATATTCAGGCGCATATCACCGTTAAAGATATGGCTGATTTCATGCGCCACCACCCCCTGCAACTCATCTCTGCTGAGGTGATCCAATGCTCCCTGGCTGACACACACGACAGCATCAGAAGGCCGCAGACCGGCAGCAAATGCATTGATCCCGGCTTCCTGGGTCAACAGATACACCGGAGGTACCGGAATACCCGCCGCAATAGACATTTCTTCGGTAACATTCAGCAAGCGCCGTTGCTCGGCATAGCGGGTGACGGGTAATACCTGGGTGGCCCCCATCGATTCGGCAATGGCTGCGCCCCCACGACAGACTTCGTGCCACTTCAGCCAGGCGGTAATGATCAGGCCACTGCAAACCGCAACCGCAACCCAGGCAAACCGCTGCACGGTAAAATACTCAAGCAGTTCTGCCTGCTGATTGTAATAACCGCCGTCATCAAACCACAGCCAGGTCACCACAAATAAAGTGGTCAGCCCGATAATCAGGAAGGTAATGCCGAGGAACAGTGCGACCAGCCAGTAACTTCGCTTACCGGCCAGCGCCTGTGCTTCATAGAAGTTCATCCGGCTTTAGCGTCAGAAGCTGACTTCAGGTGCTTTCTGGATCTGTTCCCGGTCGGCCATTTCCAGCAAACTGGCATCGGCTTTATGACCAAACAGGCCTGCCAGAATCACCGGTGGAAAACTCTGTTTATATTCGTTGTAATCGGTCACCGCATCGTTAAATCCCTGACGGGCAAACGCAACGCGGTTCTCGGTCGACGTAAGCTCTTCGCTTAACTGCTGCATCTGACCGTCGGCTTTCAGCTCTGGGTAATCTTCAACCACCAGATTAAAGCGTCCCAGCGCAGCCTGTAAACCGGACTCAGCCATGCCCAGCTGTTGCAGTGAGCCGGCGCTCTGAGCACTGGCCATAGCACTGTCCAGCCCTGCCCGGGCCTGATTCCGGGCACTGATAACCGCTTCCAGCGTTTCACGCTCGTGCTTGAGATACCCCTTAGCCGTTTCCACCAGATTTGGTATCAGGTCATAGCGGCGCTTTAACTGCACATCTATTTGCGAAAACGCATTCTGATGCCGGTTACGCAGGCTGACCAGACTGTTAAACACTGCAATCAGATAGCCAATAACAATCACTGCAACAACAATGCTGATAATGGTTGTCAGATCCATAACGCCACTCCCTAAGCCGAATTAACTGATTTTTTAAACCGCTGAAAGCTGTTTTTCCTGCCAGATAAAGTCCACCGCCGCTAACGGCTGCCTGTCCTTATCAGCGTCCCGCCATAAGTCCTGATAGGTTTCACCGGACTCAGGATGACGTGATTTTGGCGACAGTTCTGCCAAAGGCCGCAATACAAAGCTGTTCACCAGCACTTCGGCACGGGGCAACTGAACACCGTTAAAATCACCGATGAGATTATCATAAGTAAGGATATCAATATCCAGCGTCCTGCCCAGGCTGTCACTCTTGCGGCAACGGCCATGCTGATCTTCAATGTCTTTCAGCGTCGCATTCAGCGCCGCCAGTTCAAGGTCAGTCGTGAACTCAGCCACCAGATTATAAAAGGGTGCACCGTCAAAACCGACAGCATCACTTTCATAGACCGGCGACAAGCGCAACTCACTGAATGTTGCCTGCAAAGCATCCAGACCGCCGCTAATATTGTGCTCACGATCCTGATTGCTGCCGATACTGACGAATACTTTTGCCATTAAAAACGTTCTCCCCGCTCAATAATGATACCCACATCCTGAGCCGCCGGTACTGCCCCCGGTTTACCCAGCTGCAAACGCACCCAGCGCACGCCAAACTCGTTGGCAAGAATCCTGGTCACTTCCTCAGCCATGGTTTCGATCAACTGAAACTCACTGT